>NZWR01000002.1 GCA_002698305.1 Candidatus Campbelliibacteriota bacterium
GTTTGAAGTACGATTCAACTTTGCAGCTGACGCAGCAGCAGAAGACGATGGTAACGTTACTATTGAAGCAATTCAATATACAGCTAAAAATGGAAATACCGTATTTCCTGTACAAGTTTTGGATAAAAATGTAAATTACTCAGCTAATTAATTCTTTTCAAATATATAAAAACCGTATATGCGGTTTTTATATTTGTTAATATGTTGTATTTTTTAATTTGTACAAATTGTTTCAATTTGCTATAATGTATACATTATGAATATTATGAAAAAAACAATTATAAGCGGAGCAGTGCTTACAGGAATTCTATTCACAGGATTTGCTGGAGCTGAAGCAATGTCTCACAAGGACATGAACCACGGGCAGATGATGGACACGCATGACGATCATATGAAAAACCGTGGTCAAATTATTAGTTCACTCGTGCGGCTGGCCAATTTTGCACAACAATATCCAAGTTACCGAGAACAAATCATTATGGTAATTAAGGATGCTATTGCAAAAATGATGGCAGATCACGATATGGATGACATGGACGACGACATGAATATGATGAACATGTCACCAGACATGTCTGATCGATTTGATGGGGCGTCGGCAGTCTTTTACGATGAAGGTTCAGAAATGTTATACGTTTCATCAAACACTGATAATGAACTGTTAGTGTACGATATGGATAACATGGAAATGATGACCTACGAAGTTATGGCAGATGATGCTGACGGAATCTATGCCGATGGCGATATGGTCTATCAGGTAAACCGAAGCGATAATCAGATTGATATGTACGAATGGAATGATGGAGACCTTGATTACATGGGAAGTTCTGATGATGACCGATTTATGAATGGTCGTGAACTAGCAGTTATGGATGATTACTTTGTCGTTGCTCAAGATGCAAATGACATGAACGATAATCAAAATGCACTGGTGGTATTTGAAATGGACGATGATGAATTAGATTACGTAGGAATGTACGAAGTAGATATCAATCTATGGGGAATTCATGCAAACGGTGATGACCTGCACGCTATTATCGATAATTCAAACGACGTTGCTATCTTTGAAGACTTCTTTGATATGGACGCTGATATGGATGATGAGCTTGAGCCAGATATGATGGTTGAGGTTGAAGGTATTACTCGAACCCATGGACTTGATTATGATCGAGATCGAGATGTTCTGGTATTAACCGATATTGGATCAGCTGGGGCTGATGATGATGGAGGATTGGTCATTGTGATGGATGCAATGGATGCCATGGCAGATGGAGAAATTGAAATGGACGAACAACACTGGATTATGGGAGATATGACGATGCTTGGTAATCCTGTTGATGTAGAGCTTGATTTTGATACTGATATGATTCACGTAGCAGAACGAGCAAACATGGGCGGACAAGTATTAAGCTTTGACATGCCACGTTCATAAGAACATTGAAAATACCACCTCTGTGGTATTTTTTAATGAAAAGTTATACACATCTGTAATATCTGCGCGTTGTATACGTCATATAGAGTAGAGCAAACAGAGAAATTATTCCAAGGTGCTTGATTATCAATTTGAAAAAACACTATGAAAAAATATAACCAACATATTGTTCTTGGTGTGCTCCTTGGATTAACGATATTAATTCCGCGAGCCTTTACCCAGCTTCCCCAGTCTGAAATTCAGGTTGAATATATGGCAGCTGCTGGTGACGAGAACTTTGATCCTATTGTATTAGGAGAATAAACAACCATTTCGCGATGGTTGTTTTCTTGTGGCTTGAAACTTTCTGGTGGTATACTGGTAGTACTATGAAAAAGATTACAACATTATTTTTAGTTGCGGTGGTGATGTTTGGGTTTGGTGCTCAATCATTATTTGCCCAAGAAGCTCCTGTATCAGTAGAAGAAGAATTACGGCAAGCCCAGATTGAAATTCTTGAGCGACGGATTATTGAGCTATTGCAGGAACAAATTGCTGCGCTTTCAGGAGGTCAAATGGCATTCGGTGAATGTATGCTGAATTATACTGCTCCGGTTGAGAATACTTTTGCGCTGCAAACAGAATTGCAACGACAGGGATATGCCGTCACCAAGATTGACGGAAAGTACGGACCGGAAACTACTGCTGCGGTGAGCGCATTCCAGACAGCCAACAATCTGTCAGTCAAAGACGGAATGGTAAACAAAGAAACCCGTGAAGCACTGGCTGCTGAATCAATTGCCTGCGGAGTAACAACAGCACCTATGACCGTTATCGGAACGTGTTCTCTTGCGTACAATGGAAATGATGATGTTCTTGATATTCAAACAGAATTACAACGTCGAGGGTACGCTATAACAAAACTTGACGGAAAGTACGGACCAGAAACGCGTGCTGCCCTGGCATCATTCTTACAAGTAGAAGACGACGAATCAATAAGCATTACTAAGGAAATGCGAACACGACTTGCTCAATCGTCGCTGGTATGTGATGGCAGTCATATAAATAATGATTCACAAGAAGAAACAAATGACACGACACCAGTAACCGAACCTATTGAATTACCAACACCCGAAGATCAAGAGGTTGTTGAAACAATGGGTATGATTACTCTGGTAGATAAAGCAGCGGTTGCTCGCTCGACATCAGGAGTTCCTGATGACACGGTTGTGTTTACCTATAAACTAAAGTTTAACAACGACGAAACTTTATACGTTTCAGCAAATCCGGAAACAGCATTTGATGTGAATTTGTTTAACCAAGATAGCACCATTAATCAAACCGATGGTATTGATTCTATTGTTTCTACCGGATCACGAATTAGACGGTCAGACAACACCACCTATTTCGTCATTGAAAATGGGGACACGATGTCGCTACGTTCAAGTATGCAACCTGGAGTTGGAATGTATTACGGAGAGCTTGCTCGGCTTTCATATACTACTGACAATGTTGGAACTATTGCTGTTCCAAATATTGTGCAATACGGATTTGATACCTCAGCATTTAGAACAGGTCTTGTTCGGTTGTTGAATTAATCAAAAAACAAAACACTAACGATATTGTTAGTGTTTTTTTAAATTGTACGTCTGTTTACTGCCCAAGTTCTTTTCGACAATATTCAGTTGCAAGATAATTGCACACTTCACCTGCTGTTAAAGCGGCTTCGTGAGGGCTTATATCTTTGTGTTCGTGTTTAATTTTCGTGAGAACGTTCTTGAAAAAAATCGTTCTGAATACTTCGGCAACTTCTCCATATTTTTGAACATCGACAGAGGTTAACATCTGCATGTGTTCGAAAGAGAAATATTTTTCCGGTTCATTAAACTTGTTCTGTTCTTCTTTCTTGATTGCATCAAGGTAGTTGCTAGGGGCCATAGTAAGTATCATGTATTTAATTGTTATTTGGTTCTAATTGAATATTATAATATCATATACATTTTGTCAAGTATTTATACCTACCCATAGGTTGCATAAATAGGGTCAATCAGTAATATAACCAGTATCAGCCGATGACCATTGAGTGCGCATACCAGCGCTTAATTTCTTGTGGTAGGTGGAATACCATATTTTTTAATGTGGAATCTACCCCTTCGGCCATCATGATGGCTGATTTTTATTTACTAATGGTACGCAAGTGCCACCAAACACTGTATGGCAATAACAAAAGCACAGAAAAAAGAAATTTCGAAAAAGCTTGAAAACGCTTTGTCTGAATCAGAAGCTGCAGTATTTGTAACCTTTAGTGGGCTTGGTGTAGAGAAGAATAACGTTCTTCGAAAATCACTAAAAGCACATGACGCTGACTACTTTGTCGCAAAGAAAACATTGCTAAAACGAGCAATTGAATCTAGCGCAGTAGCAGGAACCGCTCCTGATTTAGGAGACGGAATGGTTGCAGTAGCATATGGGTCTGATCCGATGGCGCCAGCACGTGAAGTATTTGAATTTTCAAAAACGAACAAAGACGCAATTTCAATTATTGGAGGAGTCTTTGAAGGAACATTCAAATCACAAGAAGAAATGATGGAGATTGCAACAATTCCAGGAATGGAAGCACTTCGAGGAATGTTTGCAAACGTTATCAATTCACCTGTTGCTCGTTTTGCAGTTGCTCTTGGGCAGGTTGCAGAAAAGAAAGCTTAATATTTTTATTATCTAAATTTACCTAAATTATTATGTCAGAAGAAAACACAACACCAGAAGCAGTTGAAGAAAAAGAAACTGCAACTGAAGAAGTTAAAGAAGAAAAAGCTGCTGCAGAAGCACCAGCGGAAGAACCAAAAGAAGAAACAAACGATGTTGAAGTACCTGCAAAATTTGCAGATATCGTATCAGCCGTTGAAGAAATGTCAGTTCTTGAACTGAACGAACTTATTAAAGTTATCGAAGCAAAATGGGGAGTTTCTGCAACAGCTGTTGCAGCAGCAGGTCCAGCAGCAGGAGATGACGCTGGAGAAAAGTCAGAATTTGACGTTGTTCTTGAATCAGATGGAGGAGCAAAAATTCCAGTTATGAAAGCGGTGAAAGAGCTTCTAGGTCTTGGACTGAAAGAAGCTAAAGAACTGGTTGAATCAGCACCAGCTACATTAAAAGAAGCGGTGAAAACTGCCGATGCTGAAGAAATGAAAGCAAAGATTGAAGAAGCTGGAGGAAAGGTAGAACTTAAATAAAAATTAAATGAGTTACAGAGATTTTATTTGAAAATCGACAATAACAAATTTATGCAAAAATAGATATCATATTTTTTGATATCTATTTTTGTTATAATAATAGAGTATGAAAAACCTCGTAGTATTTTTATTTTCTTTATTTGCAATTTTTACCGCTCATCAAGTATTTGCTCAAGTGGACTTCACAGCAATGGATATTGCAGCAGATATTGGGGATTCTAGAGATTCTATTACTACTGATTTCAATGGCGACACCTTTCAAGACATCTACGTCGCCAATAGTGGAAATACACAAAACAAACTCTGGATCAACGATGGAGTTGGAAACTTTACGGCAAATGATATTGCAGGAGATTTAGGTAATAGTTTTGGTGCAACAACAGCTGATTTCAATGGCGACACCTTCCCGGATATCTATGTAGCAAATAACGCTGGAGAACAAAACAAACTCTGGATCAACGACGGAGCTGGAAACTTTACCGCAAATGATATTGTTCTTGAAGGGGAAGAAGGTGAAGAGACTGGAGGTAATGATTTTGGAAATTCACGCGGTGCCGTTAGCGCTGATTTCAATGACGACACCTTCCCGGATATCTATGTAGCCAATAGTGGAGGCGAACAAAACAAACTCTGGATCAACGACGGAGCTGGAAACTTTACCGCAAATGATATTGTGCTGATCTTAGGTGAAGAGGAAGAAGAGCCTTCTGGAGGTAATGATTTTGGAGACTCGTATGATGCTGTGGCTGGTGATATTAATGGCGACACCTTCACAGATATTTACACCGTTAATAATGGACTTTTTTCAGGCGAACAAAACAAACTCTGGATCAACGACGGAGCTGGAAACTTTACCGCAAATGATATTGCAGGTGACATTGCTTATTCCGAGGGTGCACTTATTACGGACCTAAATGAAGATACTTTTCTAGATATTTATGTGGCGAATACAGGTGTTCAAAACAAACTCTGGATCAACGACGGAGCTGGAAACTTTACGGCAAATGATATTGCAGCAGATGTGAGAGGTACTGATGCCGTATCTGCTGATTTTGACGACGATGATGTTCCTGATTTGTATGTAACCGTTATTGGCTCACAAAACAAACTCTGGATCAACGACGGAGCTGGAAACTTTACGGCAGATAATATTGCAATTGAAGAAGAGGATAATTCCTCTTCTACCGTATCTGCTGATTTTAATGGTGATAATGCCTCAGACATTTATGTGGCCAATATTAGTTCTCAGCAAAATAGATTATTTATAAATAATTTAGTGATTGAAGATGGGGATGACAGCGAAGAAGAAACTGAAATACGTTCCCGATCACGAAGAAGAAGTAGTCACCGAACATTTACCTGTAATGATCCACGAGCAAAAAATTATGATCGGTTTGGAGCACACTGGCAATCACTGTGCTTGTACAAATAATTTATTATTACTATTTAAATAATGTTGCTATACTAAAAAAGTTATGAATAAAAAAATATTAAGAGGATTTACCTTGATAGAACTTTTAGTAGTTATTGCCATTATTGGAATACTCTCTGCAATTGTTATTTCATCTATAGGATCGGCGCGAAATAACGCAAAAGATTCAGCTGTGATGACAAGTGTTTCAAATTATCGTAGTGCTGCTGAGCAAGAATATTTAGGTGACTATACTGGATTATGCGACAGTGAGTCATATACAAGAGTTGCTGACTATGTTGTAAGTCAGGGAGGTCTTGTTGAAGAGTGCGAGGCTGATATGAGCGGATATCGTGTTATTACAACACTTCCATCCCAAGTAGAGGAAGCTTCAGTCTTATTGCCTTCAGTATATGCGCAATCAGTTGCAGATGGTTTCTGTATTAATTCAAATGGGTTTGCAAAAAGAGTTAATGTTGCTGATGCTCAATCTTTAACTTCACCTTTTTGTTCATCGAGTGAAAGTGGAGCCTCTGCAGGAGGTGGTCAGTGTATTATCTATGAACCAGATTTCTCAAACTGTAATTCATCACCAGCTCAAGCTGGGGAAGAAGGGGAACCAGATACTGGATGTATAAGCGGAACATTTGTTGACGGTGGTTTGGTTAATGGGTATTGGACATGGTCCTGTTCAGGGACACAATGTAGTGTTGCTCGCGAGTGTCTTTCTGATGTAACTCTTAAAACAAACATCACGACCCTTACTAATGCTCTTGATACGGTAACTCAACTTCGCGGAGTATCGTATGACTGGAATGAAAAAGCGATTAATAGTTTTGGTCAAGATGATAAACCAGAAATTGGAGTGATTGCTCAAGAAGTGAACAAGGTAGTACCAGAAGTGGTGAATATTGATGAGAATGGAATTCATTCTGTTGAATATGCTAAGCTAGGTGGATTGTTTATCGAAGCAATTAAAGAATTATCAGATGAAAATGATGCTCTTAGGCAAGAATTGTGCCTTACTTCAGATAATAGTTATTCTTGGTGCACATAAGAATTAAACTGCCCATAATCGGCGGTTTTTCTTTTTCAGGAATCATGTCATGATGAAAATATGAATAGAAACGCCTTTAAAACCTCACTCCTCTTTTTAGGAATTATCTTTGTTGGAGTAACAGTACATTTTTTATTAAAATAAATTACAATCTTTCCTTGGAAAGGTTTTATTTTTTCTAAAGAGGTTTTCGTATATACTGTACACATGGAAACACTAGGAAAAATTTTTGGAAGTACGGCACGAGTAAAAATCATGCGATTGTTTTTGTTTAACCCAAAAACAGCATATGCTCTTGATGACGTAATCACCCGTTCTCGAGTAAAGAAAGCTAATGCACGAACAGAAATAAATGCACTGACAAAAATTGGCTTTCTGAGAAAGAAAACATTTACGGTGCGAGAAGAACTTAAGATGCGGAAAAAAGATACTAAACCGCGGTATAAAAAAGTGAAAAAACAGGGATGGGTTTTAGATTCAAAATTCCCGCTTATGCAGCCGCTTACAAACCTGCTATTGGATTCTGAACTTATCAACGAAAAAGACATGAAGAAAAGAATCAGCAAGGCAGGAGCCATGAAACTGATTCTTGTTTCGGGATTATTTTTATCAAATGCTGATAGAAAACTTGATCTTCTTATTGTTGGAGAAAGAATCAAAAAAGACGTGCTTGAAAAAGAGATTGCTGTTATTGAATCAGAAATTGGAAAGGAGCTGCGCTATGCTGCATTTAGCACTGAAGAATTTAAATATCGCCTAAGCATGTATGATAAATTAGTGCGCGATACCATAGAAAACGAGTACCGCGTACTTGTACAAAAAATCGAGTTGTAATACTTGATTTTTGCATTTATGCTATACTTTATACAGTCGATTATTCGCCTAAATTTAATTTCTAATATCATATTATATGTTTAATTCAGATGTATTATTAGTCCCAGTATATCAATTGTGGGCTCAAATATCAGTTTGGTTGCCTAAGATTATTCTGGCACTTCTTATTCTGGTTATTGGGTTTTTTATCGCAAAGCTGGTATACAAAACTGTTGTAAAATTGTTTGGCAACAAACTTGATCAAGCAGTCCGGCCACTTGCAATGTCAATCGAACGAGCTGGGTATAAGGTTCGTGTCGGTCACATTATTGGCTGGGTAATCAAATGGTTTATTATTGTAGTAGCCATTCTTATTGCGCTCGATATTGTCGAGTTCACAATCGCAAAAGAATTCCTCTACCAAATTGTTAACTATGTACCGAATGTAATCGGAGCGATGGTAGTTCTCTTTGGAGGGTTCGTCTTGGCAGATTTTACCAAGAAAATTGTTAAAGGCTCATCACATGTATTGAATTTCAGATCATCAGCTATGCTTGGGTCAATTGCACGAACTGCGATTATTATCTTTACCTTTATTGTGGTGCTTAATATTTTGGGAGTAAATCTCGTAATTATTAATGCGCTTATTATTGGTCTTGTTGCGATGATTTCACTTGCTGGAGGACTTGCCTTTGGTCTTGGTGGTACACGTCATGCAGAACAAGCAATTGAGGATATTAAACGCTCAATGCACAAATAATAGTAAGAAAAAATCTCATGATGAGGTTTTTCTTTTTGAATCTTTTAAAGTTATCAACAGATTGCGAATGAATGGAATAGAGAAAATATCGATTACTTGACTCTTTCTGTGCTATGGGTATATTGGAACTCATGAAAAGTAATGAAAACGCTTTCAATTAACGGACGGTTCAACACATCTTTCGCGAGATCTGATTGGGCCGCCGTTAAGGTGGCTTTTTCAATCNACTTTTCACAGAGTACATTAACAATTAAAGACTCAGGAGCATTTTTAAACTGAGCTTGAACAATTTTATTATTCAAGTTCTAGTATTAATTATGCGGTTACAAAGTCTTGGGAAGATTTAACGCCTTCTCAAGCAGTTCTACTGAAGACGAGACATTTTATATGTTGCTCGGATGATGTAGTTCTTATTTAGATTTCCTAATAGGAATCTAAGAGCACAGGGTGGATGCCTTGGCTGTAGCAAGCGATGAAGGACGTGGACAATCTGCGATAAGTTTCGGCGAGACGATAATCAGTCTTTGACCCGGAAATTTCCGAATGGGGAAACCTCTCTAGATNNGTCTAGAGACCTAGGACATAGAAGCCTAGGAGCGAACGGGGGGAAGTGAAACATCTCAGTACCCCTAGGAATAGAGAACAATAGTTATTTCCTAAGTAGCGGCGAGCGAAACGGAAACAGCCCAAACCAGAGTAATTACTTTTTGTTTTTATTGTGGGGTTGTAGGGTACTAACGTCTTTACGAGAAGAGTTACAAAATTGATATATAGTCGAATCCGATTGAAAGCGGAATCATAGAGGGTGCAAATCCCGTAGACGAAATATATCAGTCTCTTTTGTTAGTATTCCTGAGTACTCCGAGACATGAATAGCTCGGAGGAATCTGCCAGTACTAACTGGTAAGGCTAAATATTNCTACAGACCGATAGTGAACTAGTACCGTGAGGGAAAGGTGAAAAGAACCCCGGGAGGGGAGTGAAATAGATCTGAAACCCTGTGTTTACAAGGAGTAGNAGAGGTACTTGNNCCTCGACTGCGTGCCTATTGAAGAATGAGCCAACGAGTCTATATATGCAGCAAGNTAAGGGGGTNAAGCTCNGGANCTACAGGGAAACCGAGTGTGAATAGCGCGAAATANATGTTGTATGTATAGGACCCGAAACCAAGTGATCTATCCATGTGCAGGGTGAACCTCCGCGAAAGCGGAGGGGAGGCCCGAACCGGGTGGTCGTNCAATTCCATCGGATGACGTGTGGANAGNAGTGAAAAGCTAATCGAACTTGGTAATAGCTGGTTCTCTCCGAAATAGCTTTAGGGTTAGCGTTACGTGTTCCCTCTGGGGGTAGAGCACTGATTAGATCTTGGATAGCCTTAACGGGCGCCAGACTCGTCAAACTCCGAATACCAGAGNTTAANAGCGTAGCAGTTAGACTACGGGGGCGAAGCTCCGTTGGTCAAAAGGGAAACAGCCCAGATCTCAAAATAAGGTCCCTAAATATATACTCAGTGCACTTAAGGAGGTGAAATTTCATCGACAATCAGGAGGTTGGCTTAGAAGCAGCCATCCTTTAAAGATAGCGTAACAGCTCACTGATCTAGAGATATCGCGCCGCAAATAATCGGGGCTAAGTATATTACCGAATTTGAGGACTGTACCTTATGGTACAGTGGTAGGAGAGCGTTCCTCTCTGCGTTGAAGCCAAAGGCGTGAGCCATGGTGGAGCGTGAGGAAGCGAGAATGTTGGCACAAGTAACCGCAACACGGGTGAGATCCCCGTGCGCCGAAAGAATAAGGTTTCCGTGGCCATGATGATCATCCACGGGTTAGTCGGTCCTAAGCCAATGGCGAACGCCGAAGGTGATGGACATAGGGTTAATATTCCCTAACTATTAGGTGCTGCGATGGAGTGACATAGGAAATAAGCATNNGCGCATTATTGGATTTGCGTTNNNGNCTGTAGACAGGTGGTTTAGGTAAATCCGGACCACATATACTGGANANGNNGNNACAATTGAAGCCTACGGGTGGAAAAAGNTNTGTGAAGAGCCTATCGAGAAAAACTTCTAAGCTTAAGCATGTGATAACCGTACCGCAAACCGACACAGGTATTCAGGTCGAGTAGACCAAGGCGAACGAGTGAGAGGTCCTTAAGGAACTCGGCAAAACAGCGACCGTAACTTCGGAATAAGGTCCGCCCATATGTGAACATAGTATTGAACTATCTTCACAGATGACGTTTTGTTTGATGTTTGTTAAACCAATCATAATACTAATTTAAAAAGCAACTGAATATATTAATTTATATTCAAATCACTCCTGAGTGGAAATTACATAATGTAAATGTATATGTGATTACTGCTCAGGAAATTTTTAATTTGAACATGAATTGAGACACACAATCATTAATCAAAGCGTCACATATGTTGAATATTATGTTCACATATGGGCCGCAGCGAAAGATCCCTGGCAACTGTTTATCAAAAACACAGCTCCCTGCGAACTCGTAAGAGGATGTATAGGGGGTGACGCCTGACCAATGTCAGAAGGTTAAATACGGACGGTGTAAATAACTTTGTTATTTATGCTGGGCTGTATAAGCCCTGATCAATGTCGGCCGTAACTATAACGGTCCTAAGGTAGCGAAATTCCTTGTCTGGTAAGTTCAGACGTGCACGAATGGCGTAATGACTGGGGAACTGTCTCAAGGACTTGCTCGGTGAAAATGCAATTCCGGTAAAGATGCCGGATACCTGCAGTTAGACGAAAAGACCCTAGGAGCTTTACTACAGCTTCATATTGGTTCTATAGATTCACTGCGTAGCATAGGTGGGAGACTTTGAAGCGTTCCTTTTGGGGAACGTGGAGTCGTCAGTGAAATACCACTCTTTGATTTTATAGAATCTAACCCCTACGGTAAAAACGTAGAGAGACAGTGTGTGGTGGGTAGTTTGAGTGGGGCGCTTTCCTCCTAAAGAGTAACGGAGGAGCATATAAAGGTTCGTTAGGCGCGTATGGAAATCGTGCTGATAGTGTAATGGCATAAACGAGCTTAACTGCGAGAGGTACATCTCAAGCAGATGCGAAAGCAGATCATAGTGAACCGACAGTGGCCTTTAGATGGCGCTGGAGATTAACGGATAAAAGCTACCCTAGGGATAACAGGCTAGTATCGCCCAAGAGTTCAAATCGACGGCGATGTTCGGCACCTTAACTTTGTTCAGTTACAAGAGAATTAGAACAACATCGGGGTGCCTAGAAGAGCAATCTTCTAAGAACTGATACATTCCTTCTTACATCAGTAAGAAAACAATCTTTTCAATCAATTTGGCTATATGCTGGAACTCCCGGCCTTAATTAGCATGCATACCTAAACAGTAATTCGAAAGTTTATGCTGAATGGTTTAAAAACTTGCATGTGAGGGACAATCAGCAGGAAAGACTTCTACGTGCGTCAGCA
>NZWR01000003.1 GCA_002698305.1 Candidatus Campbelliibacteriota bacterium
TTGACGGTGAGTAGAGTGGAAAGATTCGTTCTACCCCAACACCGTTTGATACTTTTCGGACCGTAAAAGTCCCTCCGTTCTCAGCACCATGTTTTCGTGCTAGAACGAGCCCTTCAAATGATTGAATTCGAGTTTTACCCTTTTCTTGAATCTTGATGTTTACGCGGACGGTATCACCAGCCCGGATGTCGAGATCTTTACGATTTCGAACTGATTCTGGAAGGAAATTTTCATTATTATTCATAATGGTTTCTACATTACCATAGCTCGTGCACAACGCAATACATTTATGGTACATTACGCAGTATGAAAAAACACCGACCTTTTATCATTACTATTGGATGGCTTGGAACCTTAGCTCTCTTTAGTGCTTACATATTAAATATTTTTGGCTTTATTCCCTCAACAGGATTTGGCTATGCATTTATTAATCTTATTGCCGCCCTTCTTCTAGGAATTAGGGTGTACGTCGACAAGAACTGGTCAAATGTTGTTCTTGAAGTATTCTTTGGTTTAGTTGCCATAGTTAGTCTTATTAGATACTTTTTCTTTAGCTAAAAACTACCTCTCTGGGTAGTTTTTAAAATGTGACGGTATTGCCGAAAAACTTTTCAACATCGACGTAATACTGCGAAGCATCTGTAGGGTCTACATATACGTCGAAATTATGTGATTCCAAAAATCGCGTTGAGAAATCTGCAAAGATTGGATGGCTTTGGAATACTCTTTCTCCGTTCTCCTCTTGAACGAAGAGAATCGTTCCATACTGTTTATTGATAGCGTGATTACTTTTTTTGGAGCTGACATAGTATGCTTGGATCCTATTTCCGTAACGCTTTAGTTTATCTTGAAGGTTATGCCGCTTTACATCCTTTATGTATGAACGTATTCCGTATATCACCAAAAGCAGTCCAATCAATCCAAAAACAAGTGGTGCTATGAATCCAATATTCCAAACTCCTTGAGTCACTCGAGTACCATCAATATAGAGCGTCACCTGTTCTCCCTGCGAGGGAATGAGATTTCTACTTCCTGAATATGAAGGCGTGTAACTTTTAGTCTGGCCCTGGTATTCATAATTAAAAACCGGCTTATATATTGTGTCTCCATCACTATCACGCTTTTCGATAATTTCTACGACCGTTCCGGTCACCTGTTCTCCCTGCATAACCGCTGTAATTTGGGGAACAACAGTAAAAATAGGAATGACCATAAAAATCAGCCCTACCAAAGGTATAACAATAGTGCGTTTTCTTAAAGAGGTCTTCATACCTTTAGTATACAAAAATTATCCAGTTCAAGCATTACTCTTTTTTTTAAGTCCATCTATAACAGCTTGTATATCTTTTGGCAGTGGACAGTTTACATTAATAGTCTCTCCGTCTATGTCTTTAAAAGTGATGCTGTATGCATGAAGTGCAGTTCGAGTAATAAACGCGGTGCTTCTTTTTCCTTCATACAGGGTATCCCCAACAATAGGATGATTAAGCCATTTAAGGTGAACCCGTATTTGATGTGTTCGCCCTGTTTTTGGGCGAACCTCGACGTAGGTATAGGCTGGATATTTTCCCTGGATATCTTTTTTGGCAGTGACGTCTTCATACCGAGCGATGACTGTATAGTCCGTCTGAGCCCCGCGCACCTTGCCTCGTGCTGAATTACCAGCCACCTTTTTTCTAAAATCTTTTGGGTGACGACCTATTGGCTCAGTGATTTCACCACTGTCATTTTTTATACTGCCGTGACATACAGCGTGGTAGATTTTTTCTACCTTTCGCTCTTTAAACTGTTCTTTTAAATGCAGGAACGATTCCTGTGTCTTTGTTATAACCAAAATCCCAGATGTTTCTCGATCAATTCTATGTACAATACCTGGACGTGGGATAACGATTTCCTTGCCCTTGTGATTAATAACCATATCTTCACCTACACCCTGAATATTGGGGTAATTTTTTACCACCCAATCAACGACCGATGGCTCTGTGTTTCGTCCATCACCATGGATGACTAATCCAACTGGTTTATCTATTATAAGAACGTTTTTATTTTCAAAAAGAATAGAGATATTCATAGCTCAAGTTTAGCATGGTAAATTAAAAACTGAGTAGTATCAGTTTTTAATTTACTCAAGCGAGGGAGCTAAAACGCAATAATCTTTAATTGATTCGAAAACAATATCCTCTTTAACTTCGTGAAAATATTCAGACAGAAGGTCTGACTTTTCTTCATTCAAAATATCGGATATTTTATTGGCAATAACCCCATATGAATAAGCAATCTCGTTTTTCCCAAGAGACGATGCATAATTATAAAAATGCTGAGACTGAAGAAGTGTCTCCAGTAGTAACTTTATTTGAATGGGGTGGTTCGCTAGTTTCTTATTTCTTTCGGGTGATTTTGATGCCCACAAATTTATAAGATTTTCCGCAGAAACTAAACGTGAGCCTAAAATTATACGAGATGCTAGAATTTTTCTTTTATTACCATTTTGATCTTCAAAATATTTTACTTCTGCAAGTTCTCCCTTATCAATCATTTCTTTTGTTCTATCAAGTTTTGAGATTACACGCTCTGAATGATTAGAAAAAACAACATCAAATGACATAGCTATATGGTGAGCGTCGCTTTCTTCAGCTTCATCAAAAAATTCAGCTACCCCATCAACCCCGTTAACAAAATCATCATATTCCGAAGTGGGATAAAAGTTAACCCCCGAGCCAAACCATTCATTTTGTTCAGCCTGCTCTCCTATTACTCCTTCGTATATATCTGAAATTCTTTTTAGTTTTTCAAGAAGCTCTTGATTTTCATCATTGTCATTTTTCTCTAAATGTTTTTGTTTTATTTTTTCAACTAGAGCCTTGTCTTTTTGCACAACAGCTTCCCCGTGTACATCAACAAAATCTTCTTCTTTAGGTGCATATAATTCTTTTTGATTTTTGATTTTCTCTAAAAGGCGATTCTGTTTACTAAGATTTTCAGTAAGCCGAGTTGTGTTAGTTTCAATTTTTATAAAATCAGGATTGAAATTCATATCTTAATTATTAAACAAATAGCAAAAAACACCAAATAATTCTAATTTGCTATACTTAACTTATGATCGGCTATCTTACTGGAACAACTATTCATGAAACAGAGACAGGTATTATTTTAGATGTGCGTGGGGTTGGCTATGCTGTGGCTACTACAGATGCAACCAAGGCATGGGCAAGTATGCAAGGCCAGGTATCTTTATTTATCCATACTATTGTCCGCGAAACAGCATTGGACCTGTACGGCTTTGAAACTGATAACGAGCTGTACTTCTTTAAAAAACTTCTCGAAGTATCTGGAATCGGACCACGGTCAGGACTCGGAATTATTGGTCTTGCCTCAACAGACACATTGCACCAGGCAATCTTGAAAAATAACATTGATTTTTTAACTTCAGTTCCTGGGATTGGTAAAAAAACGGCGGAGCGCATGTGCATTGAGCTCTCAGATAAACTGAAAGACTATACACCTGAAAAAGAGCATGCCAGCAATGATACTGACACAGATGTAGTTGATGCCTTAGTTGCTCTTGGTTATTCACCCGCCCAAGCGTATAAAGCATTGGAACATTTGGATGAATCTCACGGTTCAGTAAATGAACGAATTACCGAGGCGCTCAAGCATTTATAGAAGCTAAATTTATAACCTTGACAGGTTATTTTTTATTGACAAAATTAATTATTTTTCATATAATGCGGACAAATAATAACAATAATAAATATACAAACCATGAGAAAAATTAGTTTTTTTACCTTTGCGCTATTCTTTGCAAGTCTTTTTTTCACAAGCTGTGAAAAAGAAGATGATGATGTAATTACTGAACCTGAACCAGAGATTCCAACAAATGTTGGAGACATTCTTCTTGAGGGTAATGTTGACGGTAACGAATGGGTGCTTGTTGCGGAAACCTCTATTAGCGGTAACCCAACAAACATCCAGGCGTATATTGAAAATACTGTTCCTACGACTCCCACAATGGAAGTGCAGGACAGCTTGTACACCTTTACCTTCAGACGCCCTATCGAAAGTGTTATACCCGGTGATACGTTTACTGTTAAGGTTAGTGTTGACAGACCTGACGGAAGTCAATCTGTAAACACGTCCAATACCGTAAGTTATGATCCAAGTGCAGATCCGAAATATATTCGGTTCTATAATGTACGACAAGGGGAAATCGCTAACGGAATGGTACAGGTCTTGATGGATTATGGTGAGAACGATGTTCTTGATGGGCAATCAGAGTACCGCCTATTTCTGAACAGTAATCCTGTTGGAGATACTGGGATTCTAACGATGCCTTTTGATGAAGGAACGGTTGATTTTCTTGTACCCATTGATGAAATCTCTTTTGAGGCTGAACATCAGCTTCGTTTGCGCAATGTTCCTGGCAATGACACCTATGACTTTTTAATTAATGCTCAGGGTGACACAGCCGAACAAGTCGTCTTTGATATCACCTTTGAGGTAATGAATTCTGCGACCGTGAATAGTTTTCATGTAGAGCCGGCTAACACCAGTGCTACAGCAAGTGGAAATATTACCCTAGATTGTACGCAGTCGTGTGATATCTTCCTAAAAGCCTTTCACAACGGGACCGAGCTTGATAGCCAAACAGTATCTTTGGATGCTAATGGAGACTTTATCACCGACGTTGATGGACTTAGTGCCGGAACGACATATGATTTTAAACTTTTCTTAAATGAAATGGAAATTGCATCGGAAACAGAAACGACATTGGACGACAATATCGTTGAGTGGAATTTTGTTGGAGAACAAGAGGTTACTAATGTGGGAGCTAAAATTCTGTATTCTTTTGTAAATACACGCAATTCCGAAGTAACCATGGAGCTTTCCTTTACAGGAAACGGACAGACACAAACTACGTTTTTTGATCTTCCTCCAAATTCCGGATTGACCAGTGGATTTGTTCAAAGTCCCGAGTTTATGCAGTTAACACAGATTGATGTTTCAGCGATGGCTGGAGGTCAGTCATATGGAAACTATTCATTTACAACCATTGCAAATGAATATACCAATCACTACAATATCCTACCAAACGGTATGATTGCTGACCCAGGTCAGGTAGTTAATGTTATGCCAGGACAAACCCTATCTGGCGGAGTACGTTGTACCAGTAATGGTCCAGCCGAAACGCAGCGTTTTGTCTATCACGTAGTTATGCCAGCCGGAGAACATCCTGCTGATTACATATCTGCTATTGGCATTAGTCCAAGTGAAAATGTAATTACAAGCAATCCAGGCGACTGGGATATGGTGGCAACGGATACCTATGAAATTCCACTTATAACTCCGAAACCAATAGCGACTGGCGTTAATAACTTTGCAGTCAATATATATCTTGCTAATTACTCACCTCCCTTACTATCCCCTTTTACTTTAACCACCTATGTGGTTGATAATGAAAGTGCGGAAATATCAGGAGGTTACCCAATGGTTATCCAAACGCAGTAATATTTTGTAACAACTAAATCTTAAACCCCTTCTTTTGAAGGGGTTTTGTTATGTAAAGATTTGGTATGCAACAACACCGAAAGCCACCGAAACATTAAGTGATTCTTTTACCCCCCGCATCGGGATTTCAACAATTGAATCAGCAAGAGAAAGCACTTTCTCTTCGAAACCTTTTGTTTCTTCTCCTACAGCGAGAATACGTTCTTTCACATTGTTGTCTAAGCTAACTTCTTTATACGGCAGAGAATCGTCATGTTGTTCGACGCACACCAGCTGTGCTCCAGCCTTTTTGAGGCTGATAATATCATCTGGAATATTGTTAAGCTGAGACCATGGTATTGATTGTTCAGCTCCTAGTGCAATTTTGTGCATATCAGATCGAGCTCTGCCAAATCTATCAATAGGCAGCGGCGTATATCCTGATAGATAAATATGATCTACCCCAGCGCCATCAGCAGTTCGAAATATTGAACCGACATTATGAACACTGCGTATATTGTGAAGCCATACTGATTTCTTCATATCGTTACTGTATCAACTGTGGATTTATTTGTCATATATTATTGACCTTTCTTATATTTTTTTCTATAGTACAACCTGTCCTAGGGGCATTTTTATTTGCTCAAATAAAAATACTTTACGGGGTACATAATTATATATCCCCCTGTAGCTCAGTTGGTAGAGCAGCAGCCTTTTAAGCTGACGGTCGAAGGTTCGAGCCCTTCCGGGGGGACATTTGAAAAAATATGCATTAGATGCATATTTTTTCAAATGTCCCCCCGGAGAATAGTCCTTGCGGACTATTCGTAAGTGCGAGAAAAGCGCAGGTATATTTTTGTTTGAACGAAGTGAAAGGCAAAAATACCGAGCTGGGGTCGCGAGAATTTTTCGTCAGGAAAATTACTTGTGACCGAGCCCTAATCATCTTTTCTCACAAAGGAATGTTTTCCTCCTTTCATGATTTTATTAAAAATTGAATTTCTTATCTGAGTATCATTAATAATAAGTTGCTTTGAGATATCGTCTGCACCAGATATTTCTTCTAAGCGAAGATTCATAAACCAGTCATGATATTCTTCTAATTTTCTATCTTTAAAAGCCTTCTTATATTCTTTATAAATTGCATATTCATGCCTAAAGTCATAATTATATACGGAAATTTCTCCATAAAATTCATCTCTGCTTTTGTCATCAAAAACTGAAATATCTCTATTTTCCTTAAATTCTCTTTTTGATTTATCAAAAAGATTATAGCCATCTTTTCGAGCAACATATGCCTCCCATTTTTCGTGAATTTCTAAATAAGGCATGTATTCTTCGGGAAATATATCTCTGCGCATAAGTACAATTGTTTTTCCCTCATGATCTATATTTAATCCTTTCGTTTGTAGAATCTCAGAGTGTTCCATGTTAGGGTTTTGAGCTTTTACTATTTCAACAAAATCATCCTTCGTTAAAGATAATACCTCAATTTCTTCAAAAAAATCTTCCTGTTTTTCCTCCATTTTTCTGGGTAAATTTTCCATATATTAATTATACCTAAAAAACTGCATATGCTACGATACACATATATGACTATTATTTTTTGGTTAATAATCCTGGTAGCAAGTCTTTTTGGTTTGATCAAATCTGCAGACTATTTCACCGCCTACAGTGAAAAAATTGGACTGTTATTGGGAATGAGTTCATTTATTGTTGGAGCGACGATTGTCGCTATTGGAACGTCTCTTCCGGAATTGGTTTCATCTTTGTTTGCATTAGGAGCTGGAACAACTGAATTTGTCGTTGATAATATTGTGGGATCAAATATTGCTAACGCCATGCTTATTCTTGGTATCGCAGCTGTGGTTGCTAAAAAGGGTCTTAAAATGACTACCTCATTAATAGATGTTGATTTGCCGTTCTTTTTTATGTCGATGGCAATATTTGGATATTTTGCTCTTGATGGTGGTATCTCAAGCATTGAAGGAATAGCGCTCCTTATCTTCTTCTGCATTTTTGTTGTTTATAATATGAAATCTGAAGAGGAGGCGGTTGATCGCGATGAAATGAAAGACATCAAGGACAACAACCCTGTCAGCAACAAGCGAAAAGATATTGGAAAATACTCATTATATATTCTGGCGAGCATCGTGGTATTATCGATATCAGCGAAATACCTTATTGATAGTATTCTGACGCTCTCGGAATTGCTTGCCATCTCCTCATCCACCCTTACCATCACTGTCGTCGCTTTTGGTACCTCATTACCAGAGATTCTTACCTCGGTAGCGGCCGTCAGGCGTGGAAACCACGGAATGGCAGTTGGAAATGTTTTGGGATCGAACACCTTTAACCTTCTGTTAATTGCTGGAATTCCTGCAATCATTACCCCTCTTGCTATTGCACCTAGTACTTTTGCTATTGGACTCCCGTTTCTAGTGATTGCTACCTTTATCGCAATATTTGTAATGTTTGATAATCGCATTCGAACCTGGGAAGGGATTGCGATGCTGTTCTTCTATCTCGTATTTATCGGTAAAATTACCGGGCTCATGTAAACATAAAAACCACGCATATGTGGTTTTTATAGTGTCAGAATAATCTTCTCAATTTCATCACCTAAGGCTGATGCTGAGTCTCGTTGATGAAAAATATGGACAAATCGAGTATGGAGATCTATTATCTCATCAAGCCTGAACTTGGCAGCAAAGCCCTGAGCCTTTTTGTATTGGAATGGCGTCATTCCAGGATTGGTTGATGATGTTTTTGCTAGCGCTACGTTTTTTAATTGCCATACAAGTGTTCCATGGATCTCTTCAGCACTCAGATGTTTGGCTGCCTCTTGGTATCTCAGCCATGCCTCTTTTTTATTCCGTGACCAGAAGGCGTCAGCTAAAGGGAATGGGAGAAATTTTTTCGTAGGAATTTCTTTTCCAAAATCTTTTGTTTCCTGGGTAAGACCCTCAAATTTTTTTAGTAATGGTTTTGTTAACGAATCCTCAGAAAAAATAATAATATTATCTGATTTCTGGTAGTCAGGAAGAACGTCGTCTAAATGAATATGTCTGGCGAGATTGTGTAATACGTAACACTCTCGCTCTCCAAAGAGTCCTGACTGTGTAACAACCTTTTGACTGAGTGGCGTCGTTGCAATATCGTGATCATAAATATGCTGAACTTTTAAATCCCGGCCCTGGGCACGAGCGCGTATTTCTTTCTTTCGAGCCTCTTTGTTGCCAAGGAAAAGATAAATCATATCTGTAGTATAACAAAAAGCCTCGTTAGAGACTTTTTATTTTAGCTCTCCCCAATTATCACCATGAGAATGGTGAACGATAATCGGTACCGGTGATGTATATTCAAGATATGAGTTTGTGAGAATATCTTTCATGATATTTTCAGCTTGTGTTGCAAACCCTTGTGCGTAGTTGTCTGCTACCTCATAAATGATTTCATCATGAATTTGAAGTATTAACCGTGCCTTATCTTTCATACCTTCTTTTTCAAGAAAACGATGAATGTGAACCATTGCAAGTTTAATCATATCAGCACTGGTTCCCTGAATAGGTGCGTTTAATGCCATACGCTCTTCCATAGCACGGATAAATGGGAGCTTTGAATTTATTTTTTTAAATTGCCTGCGGCGTCCAAACAAGGTTTCAGTATAGCCATGCGTTCGTGCCTGCTCTTTAGTGTCTTCCAAGAATTGAGTCGCTTTTGGAAACTGAGTAAAGAATCCGTCGTAAAAGGTTTGGGCTTCTTCTCTGGTTGTTTGCATTTCTTTCTGCAGCGAGCGGACCCCCATTCCATACAGAATTCCAAAGTTAACTACCTTTGCCTTACGGCGCATCTCTCTATCTACCTCTGTAACAGGAACTCCGCCAATCAATGCCGCAACCGCGGCATGAATATCTTCTCCATCGTTAAAAATTTTTATAAGCGCTTCATCACCCGAGAGCATTGCCAGAATTCGTAACTCAATCTGAGAGTAATCAAGAGAGACCAAAGTATTTCCCTCTTCAGCAACAAAACCTTCGCGTATTTTTCTTCCCAAATCAGTCCGCGTTGGGATATTCTGCACATTTGGATTTCGTGAAGAGAAACGTCCAGTGACGGTCCCGTTTTGCAGAAACTCGGCATGGAGACGCCCATCCTCGCCAACCATTTGTGGAATCGTATCTATATAGGTTCCCAGAAGTTTATCAAGCTCTCGGTATTCCATAATTTTCTGAATAATTTCATGCTCGTCATGAAGTTTTTCAAGCATTGATATATTTGTTGAATATGAGCCAGATTTTGATTTTTTAATTCCTTTTGTGGGTAATCCAATATCTTCAAAGAGTGCTTGAGAAAGTTGTTTGGGTGATTTGATATTGAATTCTGACCCTGCCATGCTGTGAATCGATGATTCAAGTTTTGCCAGTTCAGTATGATATTTTTTAGACAGTGCAGTAAAAAAATCTTGATCAATCATCACGCCATTTTCTTGCATGTGCTGCACTACTTTCATTAATGGCTTTTCAATATATTCATACACTTTTTGCAGTGCAGGTTCAGCATTTAGTTCTTGCCTAAGAGCATCCAAAGCCTTTTGCGGGTCTTCTTCTTTTGTATGCTCTTTCACATCATCAATACTTGCTGTTGTTTTATCTGAATCAATCAGCCCTAGCATAAGAGCAGCCTTGTGTTCTGTTTCATCGTCAAGTTTTTCAAAAACTTTCTGCTCTTCTTCTTTTTGAACAAGCCCAGCAAAACCAAGCGAGAGCCCAAGCTTGTCTTTCAAACTTCGCAGCTCATAACGTGTAAAAATCTCTTGTGCTTTTTCTATATCTACCGCATCTTTCCAGGATGAATGGGGTAGCACAAAATCAACAGGAGCATCGGTACTAATCGTGGCTATAACTTTTGAAAACTGCGCCTCTTCTTTTCCTTCAGTAATCAGCTTAATCATTCTTGCGGTTAATCCTGCATCGACAAGTTTTTCTTCTTTTCCTGAATCAATATATTCGTAAAGTTTTTCTATCGTCCCAAAAGCAGTAATAGCTTTTGTTGCTGCCTTATCTCCAATCCCTTTGATACCTGGAATATTATCTGACGGATCACCACGCAGTGCTTTGTAGTCAATAATTGATTGTGGTTTAAAACCAAAACGCTCGATAACTCCTTTTTCATCATAGATAACGGTGTCGTTCAATCCGCGTTTCAAGGTATATACTCGCACACGTTTTTTATCAACTAACTGCAAAGTATCCATGTCTCCAGATGCAATAAGGATATCGACATCTTTGTTCTTTTTTAACTGCTCTGCAATAGTTCCAAGAACATCATCAGCCTCATAGCCTTCAGCATCATAAGTTGGAATAGCCAATGCATCACAAATATCACGTGTTGGTGTAAATTGCAGTTTCAAAGCGTCGTCAGTTTCAGAACGACCTCCCTTGTATGCCTCAAAGGCTTCATGGCGGAACGTTTTCCCTGGCAGGTCATAACATGCAACAATATGATCAGGTTGAAACTCATCAATAATTTTCAATACCATTGTTCCAAATCCATAAATGGCACCTGTCGGTCTTCCGTCACTTGTCATAAAATCAGGCATAGCATGATAAGCGCGGTGAATAATAGCATGAGCATCAAGGAGCACGAGAAGTTCTTTCTTAGGAGTTTTTTTCATACGCTTATTATAGCACGCAGCATCTTCCCATATTAAAAGCCACATTACGTGACTATGTTATTTGTATGGCTCTCTCTTTTTGGTTTTCTGATAGCTGAAAAGACAGCGTTCTCGCTGCAGACCCCTGATCAACTCCCTCTACCATTTCGGGCCATTCGACAAGAATAAGAGTGTGCGGGTCTCTGAGATAGCTGTCCCATTTTAAATACTCAAGCTCGGATTTATTATTTAAGCGATAGGCGTCAATATGCACGAGGCGCTGTATCCATGAATGATTGGTCTCCTGATATTCTTTCATAACAACAAAGGTAGGGCTTGTTACTGTTTCTTGAATACCTAAAACATGTGCAATTTTTTTTGCGAACGCTGTTTTACCTGAACCCAAGTCCCCCTTCAAAAAAAGCAGCTGTGCTGTAGGAGCCTTTTTCATCGAACTCACACATTCTTTTGCCAATGCTTCTAGCTGATTAAGGTTTGAGATTTTTTTCTCTATCATATAAATACTATACACAAAAAAACACCTTCGAGGTGTTTTTTTGTGCACTTATTTATTAACGGTTAGGTCGGTATGGTTCATAGTAATTTCCATTTCCTCCACCGTTTTGAGGTGCTGAATTTCCATAATTTTGAGGTGCTGCGTACGGTTGCGCTGGTGCTGCCGGTTGACCTGGTTGCATCGGCATTCCTGGTGCTGCGTATGGATTATAATTATTTGCATATGCTTGTGCTCGTAATTCCTCACGCTCTAGGTACAGCCATCGCGCTACCAAGAAGATAATGAAGAGCCCGAGAATAATCACCAACCATCCAAGGAAGGTAATATTTGCTAGTCCGAATACAGAAGCTGTTTGCCCTGCAATTCGAACACCATATTCATCGGTATCAAAATCAAGAGCATTTTCTTGTGCATCATTAATTGGATTATCGTAGGCCATTACTGCTTCTGCAGTAAAGAGATCGCCAACGTTTCCACTAACAACAACTGCAGATACTGTCATTTCTCCATTTTCACCTGCATCAAGATCATCAATGGTATACAGAACCACATTTCGGTCTGCATCAATTCGTCCACGTGAACTTGAAATTACCTGCATGTCGCTTGGGATTGTAATCTTCAAATCAAGATCATCAAGGTCAATTTGTGAAATATTTTCCCATTCAATAAGATAGGTTACATTTTCTCCTTCGGTAACAACCTCGCGGTTATCATCAATTTCAAGACGTACCAAAGAAAGCCCAAGACCAAGTGATGCTAGATCAATATCGTCATCATCATCGTCAACAATAATAATTGGTGGCTGTGAGATAACCACCCCTCCACTATTTGTAGTGAAACATTTTGTTGAACCTCGGTCTGTTCCAAACTGCGTATTAATCACGGCTCGGATACAGTAGTTTTGTCCCGCCGCAAGACTCGTAAAGCTGTGCGTACATGAACCAACTCCTGTTACGCTATAGGCTCTAGTTTGACTTCCTAGACTTGATGTTCGTCCGTATTCAAAGTAACACGATCCTGAACCACCATTAGCAGTATAGGTTCCGTTGAGCGTAGCTGAGCTTGTTGTAATATTTGTTGGATTATCTGTAAGAATAAATGGAGATTGTCCGGTAGGAATAGTGCTTCCTTGTGTTCGGAATGTCCGTGTATTTCCACATTCATCTTCAGCACAGCCGCGGTACACGTAGGTAGTGTTTGGTGTAAGACCGGTTACCCGCGTACAGAACTGTCCTTCACGTCTGTCACGTGATGGTGTCTGCGTATAGCTTCCACCGTTTGATCGCCTGAATTCAATATATGTTTCAACTGAATCTCCACCGTCCTCAATAAGGTCAGCACACATTTCAGCTGTTGTTTGTGTAACGTTTCGCGGAAGTAATGTTTCGATTTCTAAATCATCATTATTATTTCCCCCATCATCATCGTCATCGGTTGTAAATTCCTCTACATTACCACACTCAAGTGTCTCACCATTATCGTCATATTCTACACAAATTCGATAGTAATATGTTTCATCTTCATCAAGACCATAAACGTCATACGGGAAGTCATCGTCTCCGTCAAAATTACTTTCAACAATTGCTGCTTGCAGATCTTGTCCGTCTTCTTCAATGTCGGTAAACTCATTTTCATCCTCAACGTCTTCTACCTTATCTTCATCTTGTCCCCATACATAGAAAACGATTCCGTTATCAAAGTCGTTCATGTCAACACGTCCATTTAATTCTGCAGAATCTTCGTCTACATCATCTTCATTAAGTGTTTCTGCATTGGGTTCATCATCTGATGGATCAGGGTTTCCCCCATCATCATCAGTCTCAAAACTTTTTAGGCTCCCTGAAGCAATTTGTCCCGAGAATCCCATTTCCTGGGCACACGCACGATAATAATAGGTTTGCTCTGAGGCAAGTCCTGTCCGCAGGTTATCAAAACTATATTGTGCATTAAACGGTGCTTGACCTCCTGTAAAGAAGATAGGGGCTCCGGTATTACAGTTAGCGTCTGAGGTTGATGTTCCAAACACAAAGAAAAGTGATTGGGCCGTTCCCTCAATAAGAGTTCCATTCAGTCGTGCTGAATCTTGGTCGATATTTGTTGGGTTATCAGTTCGAACAATAAAATCACCTGGGTCGACAATGACAACATCATCATCGGTTGTGAAGGTTCGGACACTTCCGTTAATACCATTATTAAGACATGCTCGGTATCGGTAGGTTGTTTCAGATTGTAATCCTGTTTCAGTTACGCTGAAATTTTGACCAGCATCATATGAACCTGATACATCAACACGTTGTGATGATGAAGAACAATTTGGATTTGTTCCAGTAGTAAGTGCGAACCATACTTGCTCATTATTTCCTTCAATCACTTCACCATTCAGTCGTGCTGAATCTTCATCAACATTTGTTGCTCCATTCGTTTGAACTTCTGGGTCCGGATCTGGATCAATGACAACCTCCGTGTTGGTGATTTTATACTTCACTGCGATTGAACCTTGTGCACACCAGCTTCCTCCTAGGGTCGCAAGATCACCAAGATACTGCCCTCCACTTGTAAATAAATTGCTGTTGGTATTTACATTGTAGTCGTAGGCTGCGGGACAGGTTACTCCTTGCTGAACGGTTCCTCCATGTTCATTTTGGATTTCTCCGTCAACGAATTCAATATCATATGAACCCGGTAAACCATTTACTGTCACGGAGTCCGTAATAGGATTTGCATTTTGTGCATTCAGCTTTGTCGTAAAGGTATAACTTGGATCATTATCAGAATCATCCTCAGTAAAGTAGATTCCTCGCGCATTGATGACATCTTCATTTGAATTTCGAAGTGCCATAAAGTCAGTAAAGACCGTAACATATCCGACGTCTCCTGGCTGATCAATATCAAGTGATACAGAGGTGTATTGCCCTCCACAATCAACACAGGTTTGCCCTGCTCCAGACTCAATAATTGAGGTAATCCCGATGTTTGCAGGACTTGGATTAGGGTCAAAACTTGCCGCATCTGCAAAAGCCGCTGTACCAAAAAGTACTGCGAATACCGCAAAAGTTTTAAGTAGTTGTGTAAAAAAGTTTTTCATAATAATGTAAATGATTTGTGTGAAATAAAAAATAATAATGTTCGACGTTATATATAAATAATATCATATTTAAATATATTGTCAAGTATTTTCATACTTCAGGAATCAATGGTTCGCATTAATTTCTGAATCATAAAAATATGTAATTGTTGCCCAGAGAGAGTGCAGACCCTCGCTATACAAAGTATAGCGTAGAATCTGCTCTTCTAGGGCTTTTTTAGCCTCCGCCAAATAATGATATTCGTATCCCGCCCGGACTACTGTTGTAATGTAGATTACCAAAACTTGAGCCACCAAAATTCGATGAGTTTTGATTAAGGTTAAAAATTAACCCAACATCATCACCCGGGTTATAGTCACCTGGACCTGGATCCTCATCCTCTGGAGTATTTGGATCAAAAGGGTCATCTCCTCCATTAGCTAAGGCGTCAATGCCATAGTAGGCTCCTGTCGATAACGCAGCACCTCCTAAAATAAATGCTCCTACTCTAGCTACAGATGGGCCTTCAAAACATCTTCGTGCTTTTCTTCTGTCAGGCCCATACGGAATGGTTCTTTCGTTAAAGGCTGTTCTCGAATCAGTTTGCTGCCATAAGCGGTAGGCTTCTGGGTACTTTTGTGCCCACATTGTCTGACAACTGTTTAGAATGTACTGAGTGCGGTACTTAGTCGTTTCTACGGGAATATTTTTAGCATCAACTGCCAAATTCCCTGTCATTACCACCGGTTGTGTTCTAGAAACAGTAGGTGTTCCAAGTTCTGCTGGAGTATAGCGAATACCATTATCAAAATCTTTGTTTCCAGATTCATAGAATAATTGATTATCCTGATTCTGATTGTTTGGATTTTGGTATTCATATCCTGTTATCAGCGTACCTTCGCAGTTGTCGGTTACCGTAAAAGGTACTTTTCTCTTTATTGGGTTACCACATCCTGCCGGAGCCTCAAATCCATCGCTTAGCCTGGTTACTATCCAATGACCAAAATTGGTCTCTACAAGGAATGTTCCTTTTTCTCCTAAATAGTCATAGGTTTGGTTTCTCCCTCGTGACAGATCCATATCAACCCACATTGCTGCTCCTGGACTACGTACCTGATATCCAGGGACGTTTTTCCAATCACCAACAAATTTGGCATCATATACATCTTCCATAAGCGCAACCATAACAGGGTCTGATTTTCTCAGCTCTATATAATTAGCTCGTGAGGTCAAGTTTGCAGTGTTTTGGATTAGCTCGCTGCGGCAAATTTCCTGCGCTACTGCAGTGCCTGAAAAGACAATAATAAGTAGCAAAAATAGCATTTTTTTCATTTTGTTTTGTTTATATGGTTTGTATAAAAAATATCAATAAATTATAGATTTGTCAATTAATTAGGCTCTTTATCCACAATTTCCACAAGTAAAAAACCAGCTTATTTCTAAGCTGGTTTAGGTGTTGCATCAAGCAATCATTTAGTTTTACATACGACCACGAATTCGACTCGAGAGAATCCCCTGTCGTCGAGTGTTAATCGTTTGTCCACTGTAACTGCGCCCACTATTACCTACTCCTGGATCTGGACTAGCTGGGGTATTAATTCCTCCGCCAGTGTTACCACTATTGTTATTTCCAGAGCCACCAGTATTTGGATTACCATCCGTGTCTTCTCCAGCATCATACCCTCCGTCTTCTCCATCATATGGATCTTCATCCACTGGGGTGACAGGGTTATTTCTCGGATTTTCTACTGCATTTTTTACCGCCTGCCTTTTTGTTAAGAAGTATACACCTCCAACTAAAATAGCAGTTTTCAAGAAATCTTCAGCAAATTCAACA
The DNA here is from genome assembly GCA_002698305.1 of Candidatus Campbelliibacteriota bacterium. GTDB lineage: Bacteria > Patescibacteriota > Minisyncoccia > Phycocordibacterales > UBA1006 > UBA1006. Next base: position 16,560 of record NZWR01000003.1, read on the forward strand.
CCACATCCGGCACGTTCTGATTTAGAAAGTTCAGGAATAAAAGCAATTGATTTATATTTTAGCTTGAGTTCTGCAAGGTCTCTATTGAAACCCTTCACTCCGCTAGAAATACCAAAAAGTTTGTTATCACAATTGTAATACTTTCGTTCAAGACGTCCATAAGCAATCATACCTGCCTCAAAATCCACATTAGGCTTTGATTCAATAATACGAACCTCGGTTTTTTCTATAATCCTTTCGTTGGTATAGCTTGGTCCACCTGTTCCAGTATTTGCTGGTCCAGGTTGGTAATAACCAGGATTATTGTTGTATGGTGTTGAATTATTGCCATTGTTTACGTGAGTAATTTGGGCAGTGTTTCCAACAAACTTGATATCAGCACCTCTGTTACCGCACTTAGCGATATACCAGATACTGCTACCTTTAAAGTTCCATTTTTTGGCGCCGGGAAGATTAATCCAGTTTCGATTATGATTCGCATACTGACCTTCTGCAAATTTTACAAAAGCAGAAACATCAAGAATCTCTACGATAACTGAGTGTGATTGGTTTCCAACAGTAATAGTATAGGTTCCAGCTTCGTGTATGTTTTTGTAAACATATTCAGAAATCTGACCTTCTACACCATTATTCCAATTTGCACCTTCGACAGGGCTTCCAATGCCATTTTGAGCATTTGAATGTAATGATAGTAACATTGCAGTTACAAAAATTATTAACGTTTTCATTGTGTAAGAGATTTAAATTTAAATGAGATAGGCTATCTAACTCCACTCATCTCACAATCAATAAATATATAAAATGAGTGGAGCCAGGTAGATTTACGCATTGTAAACCTCTTACTGAAAACAAATTGTAAAGAACTTGACTCCATAGTTAATATATCATTTAATTAATAATTTGTCAAGTCAAAAAGCCCTCTTCATTTCTGAATAAGGGCTTTGCTGGGTTTATAAGCATTTTTAATATTGATTTTTAGGATCTTTTTTGACCTCTCTGTCTTTCCCGTAGAATTCATCCTTGATCTCTGGGCAAAACTCAATCTTGTCCAATGCTATTTGTGCAGTTACTTCATCTATTTCACGATACCCATTAGGTGCAGGTGAAATATACGTACCACCAGGGCCTCGTAATAATCCAGACTCGTCAGCCCCGTACGTTTGCGCAGCTTCCAGATTATTAACGGTTAATAACCTCATATAATATCGCCCAACGTCACGACCTAATGGGTCGTTAAATTGGATTTTTTTATATGGTACTATTTGACCATTTTGGTTTCGCATTAAATATCCTGACCCTAAGGGAGCAAAATTAATGCGGGCGTACCCTTCAGGGTCTGGCCTGATATCATATCCAGATGAAGCACGTTCATTAGGGGTTGTTTCATCAAACATCAGCTTAGTCGGTGAATTTGGGACAGTTACTACTTCCCAATCAACCGGTAGCTCTTTGTTATCTCCTGCAATAATCTCCCCGTTACTTCCTCTTACGTATTTAAGTGGGTACGAAACAGTAATAACGCGGGGTACCCCTGGCGCAATCTCACCGCTCGTTGCGGTAATGCTTCCATCTTGATTAGGTTCAACTGTTTTACGGACAATATCGGGAACAATATCGCCGTTTTCAACGCGTAGATTGTCCTTTTGTGTAAACGTAAAGCCGGTGCTGTTACTGACATCGCATTGGGTCAAAATCGGCGCAAGAAATTCTTGTTCGATAGTCGACGTTGTCAAAATGTATTCAGTACAGTTATCTTCCTGTGGTAGCTCATTTGAAACAACTACTGATTTTGTAGGGTTACACGAGATACCAACAAGAAGTACTAGTAGGGCGAAAAAATTACCTATATTTTTCATTATTTATTGTTTTAAAGTTAATTCTATTTTGTATAGAATATACCAAAAATTATTAACTTGTCAATATCTTTATTTGTAATTTTTGTTCGTTGGGGATTACTAAAACATTCTTGTGAGAAAAGAAAAAACTGCTCTATGCAGTTTTTTCTTTACTTAAGATATCATGATACTCAACTCCCTCTCGAATTCTCCGTAAGCCTTTCTCGGCACTCGCGCTACTATCATCTGATTGTTGTTGGTGTAGTGTCTCTGCATGAGCATGTAAGTCTTTAAAATGTTTATGGGTTTGAGCGAAGTTGTTATCTTCTTCAAAAACTTCTGGAGCATTCTGGCTTTTTAATAAATGAAGGATAGTGTTCTGAACTTTCCTAATATCATTTGTCACGTTATTTTCAGGATTGACTGCCTGGTCATGCTCGAGCCTCTTAAGGTAATCTACCAAGAGTGATATTTCAACGCTTTTAGGCGACATCAAGGCGTCAGGATTCATTTTTTGTGGCGCTATAATGCTCTCTGGTTGGTCCTGATGCTTGTCATTATTCTGAGTTTCTTTTGCAGAATTCTCCTCAGCAAGTGAGGCTTCTTTTTTTGCTTGAGTAGACGAAGCCTCTTTAATTTCAAGATCAACTACTTTGGCAACTTCTTCTAGGGTAGTAATTTGATTTACAATTTTAATCACTCCATCTTCTGCCATGTTAAGCAGTCCCTGTTTTTCTGCGACGCGACGCACATCTTGTTCTGAAGGGTTTTTATTAAGCAGTTCCTCAATAGATTCATCGGTAATGATTGCTTCAAAAATTCCCATGCGGCCCTTATACCCTGTCTGATTACACACCTCACAACCAACAGGTTCCGCCAAGGTAATCTCTTGATCAGAAGAAACACCATATTCATGTAATGGTTTACTGTTGTTTTCAGCTCTTCGCAGAACAGAACGTAGGATCATTTGCTCTTCTTCAGTTGCTGGTCGTTTTTTATGACAATTTTCACACACCTTTCGAACCAGTCGCTGCGCGAGGGATACAGTTAAGGCTGCTGCAAGAATTTGTGGTGAGACCCCAAGATCAATCAACCGTGGAATAACCCCAGCCGCTCCATTGGTATGGAGTGTTGAAAGCACAAGGTGACCAGTCAATGAAGCATTTACTGCAATTGAAGCTGTTTCAGCATCACGAATCTCTCCCACCATAACAATATCAGGATCCTGCCTGAGTGCGGCACGTAACCCAGAAAGAAAATCATATCCCCGGCTTCTATTTACTTGTGTTTGGCTGATACCATCAAGATGGTATTCAATAGGATCTTCAATGGTTAGAATTTTTACTTCGGGGTTATACACCTTATTCATAAATGAATAGAGGGTTGTTGTTTTACCTGAACCTGTCGGTCCTGTGGTCAAGATCATCCCGTTTGGTTTTTTAATTTCTTTAAGGAGAATTTCATAGAGCTTTGGCTCAATACCTAACTTTTCAAGACCTACCTTGATTCCATCTGGATTCAAAATACGCATTACAAATGATTCACCATACGCGCTTGGAATCACTGATACACGCACCTCAATTTCCTTGCCGTCATAATCAATGGTAAATCGTCCATCTTGGGCGTTACTGTTTTGCGTCAGTTTCATATTTGAAATCAGCTTAATTCGCGAAAGAAGTTTTTTATAGTCTTCGTGCGTCATTGTTGCAATATCTTGCAAAACTCCATCCTGCCGGAACCGTAGGCGCACAACTTCATCCTGAGCTTCAATATGAACGTCAGATGATCCAGTCGCAATTGCTCCAGCAAAAATAATCTCCATGATTTGCGTTGTTTTCTTCTGGCTATCATCAGCAAAAACCGCATTCATTTCATTTTGGATATCAGTATTTGAATTAATATTTTCACTTAGTTTTTTGAGTTCAGCTTCTGAAATATCAAGCATTCCCCCTTCTGACTCAGTGGTTTTAGAAATATCTTGATATCGATCCCATGCTTTCTCTAAGCTCTTGGTTGATGCCATATGGACACCGAGGTTATATTTCTTTTCAAGCTTTTCAATGACTCGTTTTGTGTCTGGAAGATTAGGTGACTTAACTGCTACATACAAATCCTTTCCTACAATCTTAAAAGGAGCGATGAGTGCATGACGAGCATCACTTTCATCAATGACCGATAAGGCATCGGTTTCAACAGGGGTCCCTGACAAATCAATATACGGAAGCTTGAATTTTTCTGCGATTCGCTCAACAAACGATTCCTCTTCTTTGTGGCGAATTTCTGCGATTCTTTTATTTTGACCTTTGTTATCAAAGTTTGGCATAGATACCCTAGTATACCTTAGGAGGTGTTTAAAATCATCACCTTTATTTTTAAAAAAAAGAAACCACGTATTACGTGGTTTCTTTTACTTAAGTGCATTCACCTCTAAACAGGTCAGATAAAAACTTTAAAAAAGGATGACAAGACTTCAACGAGATCATCAGTATGACTGCTACTAAGGCAGGTACCAATGAATCCTATCCGCAGTGCCAAATTCGCGAGATCTGATTGTTTAGATGTGAATGAACTTAACCTGATATAAATATATCACCTTTTTAATATTTTGTCAAGTGCATTTCATGCACGCGATAAAACAAAGGTATTACGAATATACCAAAGGTATGGTAAATACCCAAGGCACAGCTGTGTATAATATGTGAATAAATAAATTCGTCAATACCTTAAGAAGAATTATACGCAAAATGGTATACTCTCTGTATGTCACAGGACACACCAACAACACTTTCTCTTGATCCTCAGCTGCGCCCAAACTCGTGGGACGAGTATATTGGCCAAGAAAGTATTAAAAAAAATCTTCATATTCTACTTACTGCTGCTGAAGGGCGAGGACAGCAACCCGAGCATATTCTCTTTTACGGCCCACCTGGCCTTGGAAAAACTACGCTCTCCCACCTTATCGCAAAAGAAATGAAACGTGATATTAAAATCACCTCTGGTCCAGCCATCGAAAAAGTTGGGGACCTTGCAAGTATTCTAACTAATCTTGGTAAGGGAGATATTTTGTTTATTGATGAAATTCATAGACTTAACAAAAGTATTGAGGAGGTATTGTACCCTGCCATGGAATCAGGCGTGCTTGATATTATTATCGGAAAGGGTCCCTCTGCGAGAACGATTCAACTTGATTTACCTGAGTTCACCTTAATTGCAGCAACCACAAAAATAGCTATGCTTTCCGCCCCGCTACGTTCTCGTTTCTCCGGTGGTGTATTTAAGCTTGAATTTTATAGTGATCAAGAAATGGAGCAGATTATTTATCAGTCTGCGGGTAAACTTGGTATTGCTATTACTGACGGGGGTGTTCACACTATTGCGTCGCGCAGCCGGGCAACCCCTCGAACTGCAAATTATTTTTTAAAGCGCGTTCGTGATTATGCAGAAGTGCATAAAAAAAATATTGATGAGACCGCTGTTCTTGAGGCACTTGCCATGATTGGCGTTGATGAGCTTGGGCTTCGTCAAACTGACCGAGAAGTTCTTGTTGCCATTATTGATAAATTTGGTGGTGGTCCTGTTGGGGTCAAAACAATTGCAACAGCCACCCACGATGAGGTTGACTCTATTGAGTCAGTCATCGAACCTTATCTTATTCAAAAAGGACTTATTGAATTAACACCGCGAGGACGGATTGCAACAGAACAAGCCTACCTCCATCTTGGAAAAGAAGGGTTTGTGCAAAAATAAAATCACTTAGGTTTTTTTAATTTGGAGGTACTGTGTTATCCGCACGAAAGAACTTGCTCAAAGAGATATCTCTGATTAAAATACATCGTATGGGATCATCACACAAAAAACAAGGAAAAATCGCTGACAATAATGCAAAAAAAGCAAAAGTATTTGGAAAGCTTGTTCGCCTTATCCAAGTAGAAGCAAAAAAATCAAACGGCGATGTTAACGCAGCGGGACTCTCTGCAGCCATCAAAAAAGCTTATAAAGAGAATATGCCCAAAGACACGGTTGAGCGTGCAATCAAAAAAGCCTCTGAAGCTGGTGATACTACCGAGGTTCTGTACGAAGCGTATGGACCAGGAGGTGTTGGGATTATTATTACCGGACTTACCGATAATACCAATCGCACCAATCAAGAAGTTAAAGCTATTTTGAGTAAAAATGGTGGTAATCTTGGTGCCGCTAATTCTGTATCATGGAATTTTACTTTTAACGAAGACAGAGACTGGGTACCAAACACAACAATTGAAGTTTCAAAGGATCATCAAGAAGGATTGGAGACTCTTATTGAATTTCTTGAAGAACATGATGATACGCAAAATATTTATCATAATGCACAATAAAAACACCACGTAGGTGTTTTTATTCTATCTCAAGGAGAAACTCTATTTCTTTAGCCACCACTCGATCATCTTCATCGGTAATAATAAACCGAGCAAGGTTTATTTCTTCAAAATAATTAAGATCTTCTGAAACAAACGAAAATATAAACGGGGCGCTTCCGTCGTCTTCAACAAAAGCATTATTAATAAACAATTGAGCTTGCTTAATATCATCTTCGTCTATATCGTTAAATACTATTTCAACTGTAATTTCTTCATCGCTCCCATATGATGTACCAGACTCAAGACCTTCTATTTCAAAAGTAAACGGTTCATTGAGAACCCCTCCTGAACCATCATCAGATTCAGTTGGGATATCGAAATCAATATCAATAATTTCAGAAAGAAATTCCTCTGCATACTCCTGAACACCAAACTCCCAATTGTCATATTGTGGGTCATCTTGAGAAGTATCGAGTGTTGTTGGGTCATTTTTATCAATCCAGTGAAGAATGGTATGGGGCTCGGGTTGCGGCACCTCAAGAATAAGCTCTTCTGGGGTTGCATCGGAAGCCAATAAACCTGACTCCTTATTAATTTTAACTGATGTTCCGCCATACCAATCTCCCTTAATCATATTTGGATAGTTTTCAAACTCTTCAGGTAAAGAATAGCTATCAAAATCATCAGCATCATATTTATCAAGCATGGCAGTCATATATGCCCGCCATGGTTTTCCAGAAATTGATGATCCTTTTTTCATTGGGCTATTGTCATTATTCCCAGTCCATACACCAACAGCAACCTCGTCACTGTATCCAATCAACCATGCATCACGGTTATCATTGGTGGTACCAGTCTTTCCAGCAATATCAGTATCACCAAAATAGAGAAATGATTGCGAACCAAAGAGTGGGGTACGTGCAGCATTATCAGAAAGAATACTATTTACCATGCGTGCTGCATTCTTATCAAGTACCCGTTCTTCCTCAGGTTCATATTCATCAATAACACGCCCATCAAGGTCACGTACCTCCATAATAGCTGTAGGGGTGTTATACTCACCTTCATTTGAAAGCACGCTGTAGGCACCTGTCATTTCTAGAAGAGAAACCTCTCCCCCTCCGAGTACCAAACCAAGTCCATAAAATTCAGGGGATTGGTTAAGTGACGTAATTCCCATGTCACGCGCCTTTTGAATAACGTTTCTTACTCCAGCTAAGTAGTTAACTTTAATCGCAGGAATGTTTCGTGACTCTGCTAATGCTGCCCTGAAAGTAAGTGGACCTCTAAATTCAAAGTCATAGTTATTTGGAGAGTAACATCCATTTTCACTTGAGCGATCTGTTGGTGCACATCGTGCGTTAAATTGGGTTTCGGTATCAAAAATTGTGCTTTCTGGTAAATACCCTTTCTCAAAAGCAGTTGCGTACGCAATTGGTTTGAATGATGATCCTGGCTGTCGTGGTGCAATAGCAACATTAAAGTTTCCATCAAACCCCTCAGTATCAAAATAATCACGTGAACCAACCATAGTAATAATATGACCTGTTCCTGACTCTATTGCTACCAAGGCAGCATTTGATGCATCGAAATCTTCTTCAACCTCTTCAATATGCTCTTTAATAATTTCTTCTGCTTCTTGCTGCAGCTCATAATCAAGCGTTGTAATGACTTGAAGCCCACCATTTTGAACAACATCAGCTCCATAAGTTTCCTCAAGTTGCTCTCGCACATACTGAACGAAATGCAGTGATTTACCAAAATTATCCTCTTCTGGTAAAAATTCCACAATTTCATTTGCCGCCTCCCTGTATTCTGCATCAGTAATAAATCCATAGCGCTTCATTTCAGTAAGTACTGTCTGTTGGCGCTGATCAAGTAAATCTTTGTTTTGCCGGTATGGAGAATAAAATGTTGGCCTGTTTGGTATTGCTGCAAGATATGCAGATTGTGCAATAGAAAGCTCTGAGGCTGGGATTCCAAAAAATCTTCGAGATGCCTCTTGAATTCCGTAGACTGTTCCCCCATATGGTGCTTCATTGAGATAGATCTCAAGAATTTCATCTTTAGTTAATCTTCCTTCGATTTTATACGCAAGCACCCATTCTTTTACCTTTCGTGAAATAACTTGATCACGAGTAAGTAATGTATTTTTCACTACCTGTTGAGTAAGTGTTGACCCTCCAGCAGTACCAGCATCACTAAGACCTAATTTAGACATAAGGGTTTGAATAATAGCTCTAAACGTTGATTTCCACACAACCCCATTATGTTCGTAAAATTCATGGTCTTCTATTGCAATAATGGCATCTTTCGCTGATTGAGTAATTTGATCAGTCCCAACTACTGTTCGCCTAATATCTTCATGAATATCATAGAGAAGTATTTCTCCAGTACGGTCAAAAATCTTTGTTGAATTAGCAATTTTTCTATTTTCAAAATTAGCAACACTTGGAATTTCCAAAGTAGCAAACCAAATAAAGAATGCAGCCAGACTAAAAACTATGAGCGCTAAAACTACGAGTGCTATTTTTTTGAAAAGTGAAAATCTTTTTTTATTCTTTTTTGGTGTTCTTTTATCCATAGTATTTTTTTGGTAGGTTTTAGAAACCTCTCTAATCTGGGTATACACCTTATTTTTCATCTGAAAAAAGTTGATATTTTTTACATATACCTTTTGTATATAATGTACCCCTCTTTCAAACACCTCCTGTGTTGCGCGTAGTAACTCTACACACACATCCCAAAAAAGAAAGAGTAGTGAGTGCACGGAGTTGTAAATTTTTTTTACCCCCGAAGGTTCTTTCTGAGAAAATTCTTGCGTTCTGCGTTTCTCCATGTACTGCCTATGTTTGCGGGCCATTCGTGCCTGTCTTTTTAGGTGCTGCCGCGTGTGGTAGCTTTTCATATCATCACCAAAGTACATACCTTGTATTATACATAGGAAAAAGTAATTACAACGATGATGTTCGCGATACAAGGTGAGTCAACGCAACAGCAATTGCATCAATTTCATCATCGAGATATTTCTTTTCAGGAAGTTTGATTAGCTTGGGAATCATAGTGTTCATATCTTTTTTTGTGGCTCTTCCATAACTTGTTATTGCTACTTTTATCTGATTAGGTGTGTATTCATATATTTCACACCCAACATCTTGAGCTAGGTAATTACACACCCCCCGAATCTCTGAAACCTTAAGCGCTGTTGTTGTATTTTTTGCAAAATATAATGTCTCTTGGGCACACTCATCTGGTGAATACTTTTCTATCACATCTCTCACTTTTTTTCCTATTGTGTAGAGGCGTGTATTGAAATCATTTTTCTTTGAACTCATTAAACAATCAGAAAAAAGAATCGTTTTACGATTCTTTTGTGTTTGCTCTACCACAGCAATACCAAGACGGTCATACCCAGGATCAAACGCTAGAACTCTCATATCTAGAGTATATCACGAATGATTATATCTTTTTTCTGTGCTTGTTGAATAATGGTGGTTTTATTTTTTTTAAAATAGTGTTTTAAAGAGGGGTGACTTTTAATAATTAACCTTCCTTTTTGGAGTGTGTAGGTAAATTCTTCATCACCACCATACACCCTCTTTAAAATCACCATAAGCTCATCCTCTCTTTGAGGTGAAATCTTTTTGTTTTTAAGAAATTCTTTGATATTAAAATCCATACAACATGAACTATCTATTCATTGGCATAATTAAATACAAGAAGCTTTCATCACCAACCGCAGATACCACGCAAGGTTTATTTTTTTCTGTAAATGAAAAGCTAACACTATCAGCTTGCACCACAGACAACACATCACTCACATATCGGTGATTCAAAAACATATCAATATCACCCCCGGTAATCGCCGCATCAATAGTGGTTTTATTTTCTCCTACATCTGTATTTCGTGTGTGTAATGAAACTGATCCGCTATCTTTCTGTACCGAAAACGATATCTGATTGAAAGTATCAGAAAACACATTTACCAAACGTAGCGCATCTACTAAATCTGATTTTAATAAAATTGATTGTATATTTGATTCGGTAGGAATGATTTGTTTGTAGTCTGGATAATTTCCATCAACAATACGAGAGGTGAAGTAGATATCTTCAGATTGAATTGAGATTTGATTTTTTCCAATAACCACAGACACCCTATCTTCTATACCTTGGAAAATTTTTACGCACTCTGCAATATTCTTGATAGGTATAATAATACCCTCAAAATCAAGGTCAGTATCCGTAACTATTTTTTTCTCAGCCAACCTAAACGAATCTGTTGCAACAAAAATAAGGTTTTTACCATCAGGATAGATATATACACTTGCAATCTCAGGTTTAATATCTGACTGAGAAGCTGCATAGTGTACTTTTTCAACCCCCTCAATAAACGTTTTCATTGGTAGCTCTATTTCTTGACCATCTTCAATTCGCGGAAGAGTTGGGAAATCTTGATCTGGAAATAATTTAATGTCCATGTGTGATGTTTCTGTTTGGATAAGAAGTGTTTGTTCTTCTATCTTCAAAACAATTTTATCTTCACTAGAAAGACTTCCAATAATTTTAGAAAAAATATCAAGGTTAACTAAAGCCGTTCCTGCAACCACCTCTTTTACTGCCACAGTCACCTCAACACCAACGTGGAGGTTGGTTGATCTCAAGGTAAGTGAATTTGACTCTGAGCTTAAAAGGATATTTTCAAGAACGGGAAGACTTAAGTTTTTTGAAGAAACTTTCTGAACACGATTCACAGCATTTTTTAATTTTTCTACGGTTGTTTCTATGTGCATAGTATTTACTCTTTTATATATTTAAAATTTATTACTATTACTATTAGGGTTGTTGATACTGTGGAATAGTTTTAAGAGCTTTTAAATATAAGGTTATTTATAATAATTACCGGTGGTTTGTTGTATGGAAAACTTATGAATATGTTAAGGTTATACACCTTACTAAATATACAGCTGTTAGTAACTTATATTTATAAACAGACTATACCTACATAATTCACAGGGTTTTACACATCCAAAACAGCTTTAATTTGTTCTATTTCCTGAACAAGATTAGGATCTTTTACTAAATTTTCTTTGACGCGTTCGTATGAATGAATAACGGTGGTGTGGTCTCTCCCACCTACCTCTCTCCCAATTGCTGGGTATGAGATATTGAAATATTCACGAAGGATATACATGGCTATTTGCCGCACATATACAATTTCTTTTTTACGCGTTTTATCATAAATTTTTTCAGGTTCTATAGAGTAGAAGCCAGCAACAATTTTTATAATTTCATCCAAAGCGAGGTGTTTCTTGGGTTTAATATTGTTTTTAACAAGAGACTTAACCTCTGTGACTGTAAGTTTCCTGTCTCTGAGTTCTGATTGTATTCCTATTGCGTTGAGCACTCCTTCAAGCTCTCTAATATTTCCTTCCATACTGTGAGCTATAAACTCACACACATCGTCACTAAGATCAATATCTCCTTGTAATGCTTTGGTTTTAATAAGAGCAGAGCGCGATTCATAGTTTGGCTTGGTTATATCAACAATCATTCCAGCCGAGAATCTCGACCTGAGCCTATCCTCTAGTCCAATTATATAATTAGGGTGCTTATCAGAAGAGAAGATAATTTGCTTACCGTTGTCATATAAAATATTAAACAAGTGAAATAATTCTTCTTGCAACTTCTCTTTCCCTGAAAAGAATTGAATATCGTCCATAATAAGGACATCATATGAACGGTATTTTTTCTTGAAAGAGTTAATGGTGTTATTTTTCAGTGCGTTTACATAATCTTGAGAGAATTTCTCAGAGCTTGTGTAGAAAATATTAGTGTGAGGGTTCTCTTTTTGAATTTTGTTACCTGTGGCTTGAATAAGGTGGGTCTTCCCGAGTCCTGTTGATCCGTAGATAAACAAAGGGTTATATACCCCAGGCTTCTTTATAATAGCCTGACTCGCTGAATACGCTAATTCATTAAAGGGACCAACAACAAAAGAGTTAAATGAATACTTCTCGTTGAGGTGCGAGTTCCTATCAACAGATTTCTTGGCAAGAGGAAGCGCTTGCTCACTCCGCTCTTTTGCTGTGCTAGACTCCTCTGTTTTACTTTCTTGTTTGGGGGATTTATTTTTTGAAACAATGAATTCAACTGATTTTATCGAGGGGTCAAATGATCTTAGTTTTTCAAGAATCATGTCGCTGAACTTAGTGTAAAGCCATTCTTTGTTAAATTCATTAGGTACTCCTACTTTATACACCTCATTTTCGTGTGAATATGGAAAGGTCTTTTTAAACCAGGTGTTGTAGTTTGGGCGTGATATTTCAAGCTCTATTTGAGCTAGTGTTTTTTTCCAGAGGGTTTCTTTGGTGTTCATAGTAGCAGTTATATACAGCATTATAGTATGTTGTGGAAAAAAAGAAAATCTGTGAATAACTATGTTTTTCTGTTAATAAGTATCTCTAATAACTTTTTGTAAAATAAAAAAGTTCCTATTGAGTTTTTTTTAATAGTGTACTAATATGTGAGTCATTATCTTATTAATCTAATTAACATTGTATGGCAGCGAAATCACAAACACTTCGAAAGCGAAAAAATCGAAAAATGAAAAAGGTTCATGGATTTTTAGCACGAATGAAGACAGCTGGTGGACGAAAGACACTCTTGACAAGACGACGTAAGGGTCGATCAAAACTTTCTGTATAAATAAACACCTGTTACAGGTTTTTTTATTTGCTACACTTTGAGTATGTTCCCTAAAAGACATCGACTTAACTCAACTCAGTATGAACTAGTACGGAAAAAAGGAAAAAAGATTTATAACTCCTATTTTCGTGGCCATGTTGTTTATAATGCTGACGATAGCAGGTTTGCGGTACTTGTTCCTAAGAAAATTGCTAAAAAAAGATGGAAACGCAACACATTGAAACGCCAGATAAGCCATATACTTAAAGAGCAAATAAAACATGAAAATATTCACCTGCTTGTGGTTGTGAACAAAGCTATTGATAGCAAAGATGATTTACCCTCCCATATTTCAGATTTCCTTAAAATAATAAACTAGTATTGTTGGTTGTTTCTGTTACACTTTTTTTATGATTTATTTATGGAATCTTATTTTTTATAAACCACTTTATAATGCTTTGTTTGGGCTTGTGGAAGTAGTACCAAATAACTCACTCTTTATTGCGGTTATTATGCTCACGTTGATTGTGCGTATTATTATTTCACCCTTGTCATATAAAGCACTGAAGACCCAGTTAAAAACAAAAGCTATTCAGCCAGAGTTACGGGCTGTTAAGAAAGAAACTGAGGATAAACAAGAGCAAGCAAAAAAAACCTTGGAAATTTACAAAAAACATGGGGTTAACCCATTTTCAAGCTTCTTGCTTCTCTTGGTCCAGTTTCCAATTATTATTGCTCTCTATTGGGTGTTTAGGGATGGCGGGCTTGAGGTTGATCCAGAGCTTCTCTATTATTTTGTTAAAATCCCAGGAGATATTATGCGGGAAAGCCTCGGTATCGATCTTGCAGGTAAAAGCTACATTCTCGCGCTCTTAGCAGGGTTGACCCAGTATATTCACCTATCTCGTTCTCAGAGTTTTAAAAATCAAACGGCGGATGATGAAAACGCAAGTGAACAGGAAAAGATGATGGCAAAAGTAGGCTCATCAATGAAATATTTTATGCCAATTATGATTACGGTGTTCGCGTATATTATTGGGGCTGCCGTTGCTTTGTACTGGGTAACATCAAATATTTTTATGATTATCCAAGAACACTTTATCTACAAGAAGATTAATTCTCAAAAAGATTCTGATGATGGGGTTATTGACGTTCCTTTTGAAAAAACAAGTTAATGCTTGTTTTTTATTTGTCACCAAACCCCTGTGCTATAATTGAGATATGAATCAGGCTGAGATAAACAAGACGATACATACTTTTTTCAGTGCTATGAATCTTGATACGAAAGAGATTTCATTAATACATGATAATGACTTTAACCATCTTGTTGTAAGTTTGAGAATATCAGGCTCGTTGGAAGAAAGCTTATATGAAATATCAACCCTTATACATCGAGATATTGCCCGTATCTTGTCTGAGTTTTTAAAAAAACAACACCATTACCATAAAGATATCGTTGTTGATATTAATAATCAGCAAATCAAAGCAATTAACCACATAAAATCAATGGCTGAAATTGTAGTTGAACGTGTCCTTTTTTTTGATAAAACATACGAATTTGGATACCTTAATGCTTATGAGCGAATGCTTATTCACTCATACTTAAAAAATACAAAAGGCATAGAAACTGAATCGACAGGTGAAGGGAGAGAGCGAAGGCTTTCAATAAAAAAACATTCTTAATATTAAGATTGTTTTTTTATAAAAGTATATACTTTTCCGCTCTGTTGTATATGAGCATGGTGGCAATTACTGTCGTAGATAAAGTGAAAATCATTACTCATATCAAAACCTTCTTCTTTTGGGGTAAACAAACCAGAACAGTCCCGCTGCCCCTGCTCATTATATCTAGTAATGATATACGTATTTCCACTTTCTTTTTCAATATTAAACTGAGCACTGCTCCCGGTACCTCGAAGTAATTGAGTGTTTTTAACGCGAACAATTTCTTTTTCTGTCGTGTGTTTTTTTCTATGTAGGAACGTAAATAGGTTTTTTCTCCGAGATATTTTTTCTGTTATCTGGATCCCATTCTCGTCTATTGTGTAAATTTTTCCTGAACTTGTTCCTTTTCGGATGATACCAAGAGGGCTTGGTGTGATGGTGAGTGTTTTTTCAATTCCTCTGCGTATCTTTTTATTTGTTGTTCCGTGTAGTAGGGTTTCTGCTACAAAGCGAGCACAGTTACTCCCATTTTTTACAAAGACACCATATTCAACACTTCCTTTGTTATGGAGATTTTCGATATATTGACGTGCTTTTTGGGAATTAATATTTTGTGAAACAGTTGCTACAAGCTTTCCGTCACCATGAGTTTTTTCTGGGTGATTATAGAGCCATTGAAGAATCTCTTTTATGTTGGTAATAACACCTTTTTCTATGTGTGCTCGTAGGGGCACGTGAAGTTCGGTATCCGTCTTTTTACTCCGCACTCTTCCTTTTCCTTGGGGAGTAATATAGCGACCAAAATCAAAGTAATCAACATTACCGGTTGTATGATTAACAAGACACAGGGCTGCATGACCAGCCTTAATAGCATCTTTTGTTCCTACCCCTAGGTAGGGGAGAATTTTACAAATATATTCCGTTGAGGGCCGCACAAAAACATCTGGGTAGGCCATAAGGATAAGTGACGCGTCGTTTTTCATGTTGATATTGTACGTGTTTTAAGTATTCCTTCAAACTAAAAAGCAGCAATAATGCTCCTTGTTAGTTTACAAACTGATTTGTGTCTTTGTTCTTTAGTTCCTCTTTTGCTTTTTTAATCGACAGAACTTGAGCAGGATCAGAGGTGATAATTTGGTCTTCGGTATATGAGGCGATAATTTTAATTGCAACATGTTTCAGTCCCGCAAAGAAGATTCCTTCTCCAACATTTGATTCAATTAATAAATACTTCTCTTCATCAGTAAGTCTGAAAATCTCCTGAAGGTTATCGATAGCACTTGGCGATTGTTTTAAGAGTAATTGCATCGATGAGTTGGTGATAATAGGAACACCGTAACGTGACTTGATAAAGTCACCGACGTCCTGAGTAATAGTTGCAAGCCCAAGGAAGTATTTACGTCCACGCTTAGCAATCATAAACAAGAATGATGCGGTATCATCTGATTTCATCATCCACCACGCCTCATCCACCACAAGGAGACGTTTCTTAATATCTTTACGGACAGCATTCCAAATAAACTGCGTGATGATATACATCGCTGCAGGCTTCAGCTCATCCTCCATATCTCGGATAGAGAATACAACAAGCTTTCTGTTAATATCCACGTTTGAAGGTTTGTTAATAAACCCAGACCAGGTTCCTCGCGTATATTTTGTTAGTCGTGTTAACAAAGATTCACTTCCTTCCATTGAAGAAAGCACCATTTCAAAGTCTGACATCAAGGGCGGCTCAATGTCTGAGTAATCGCTGTTAGGGGTGATATCTTTCAAGGCATAGGTTTCAGTAATAGCCCTATCAACCACTGAATCTTCTTCTGGTGTTAGACCTCCAAGCATGATCCTAAAGAGCCCTACGAGGTGAATAATATGGGTCCTAAGAACATCTGCTGGATCCTCGTCATCGAGCGGCTTTGGTACATCAAAAGGGTTGATGTGGTGCTCGGAAGAGAGGGAGATGTTAAAGTATCGTCCTCCTACGGCCTCGGCAAGGTATTCATATTCACGTTCAGGGTCAATAACGATAACTTCGGTATCAAACATCATTGTTCGCAGAATCTCAAGCTTTGTAGCATATGATTTTCCGGCTCCAGAAGTCGCAAAGATTACTGAGTTGTAGTTTGGTAGTGAATAGCGATCAAAAATAACGAGCCCTGAGTTGTGGCGGTTAATTCCGTACAAAATTCCTTTGTTGTCAGTGAGTTCTGATGAGATAAAAGGGAAAAATGATGAAACGGGTCCGGTATTCAGTTTAGTGTGCACCTGTAACTGGTCGTTCCCAACAGGGGCAACTGACATAAACCCTTCAACTTGCTGGAAGAGTGCTGGTTTTAGATAGATAAGCTTTGATTCTAAGAGTGACCTAATTTCATTCTCAGTTTTAAAGAGCTCGTCTTCATCATCAGCATAAATAGTGATATAGAGACCAACAGAAAAGATTTTTTCCTGAGCTTGTTGCAGGGAGTCACGAAGTTGTTCAAGGTCACGATACGCAGTATCAAGGATTGGATCGCGAACGAGCCCTTTTGATTCTCGGGTGCTAATCTGTGACTGCACTTCGGCAACCTTTTTTTTGAATTGACTCAGAATTTTTTCAGTAGCAATAGGATGAATATGAATTCCAATATCAAAAACCTTATCAAGGTTAACGATTGGGGCGAGCCACCCGTCAGTAAGGTACCGAGGGTATGACATTACAAAAAAGGTTCGTGATGTCTTGCCAGCGATACGGATAGATTTAGAGCTGACTTCAAGGGCTGCAGGAGCAAGAATATCTTGAAGCTGCAATTTCGCCGATTGATAAATTTCTCCTGGAAGCACAGGAACAGCAGTTGTTTTGATTTCTTCTTTTGGTTTAGAATTACCTAAAAGATCAGATAGTAGTGACATGACACTAGTATACCAAGTACCTGCATTAAAATAAAACACAAAATCAATGGTCTATAGTGTGGAATTATAAAAAACACTCTAAAGAGTGTTTTAAACGCTGCTTAGTCTAAGGCTCCAAAGATGTTCAGTTTCTTTGTCTAGGAAATAGAGGTAATCATCATCCTCATCGATCATAATTTTTTCAATATCTATTCCAGGCGCATAAACATCAGTGATATTGAATTCATATGTTTCTTCAAAGTTTGGAATACTTATTTTCCAAATACCATCGTTATAGAGTTCTTTTCCAAGATACCAGCTATCAGGATACTCCCCTTCAAAGGCAAGCGAATTTGGAACACCACAATAAACTTCATTACCGTCTTTAGACCATACGCATTTATCTGCAAAGGTTTGAAGTGTTAGTAGATGTTCGGTGTTATTGATTCGATCTCGAATAAAGGTTTCGACCCCATCCCCTGTACTACGGCTTCCTATTGCATATTCTCCGCTTGGACTCACAAGCAGTGTTAACCCGACCGTTGCATCGGTCTTTTTAAAGTATCTTCCTGTGTCAGGTGTCAGCTCGTAACTATATCCTGAGGCTCCGTAACTTGGCTTGGTGACAAGTTCAATACTATTCTCACTGGTGAATTGAGACAGCCATTCTGAGAATGGAGATTGAAAAATAATGGTTGGCTCGTCTGTTTCAAGATTGCGCAGTGTTCCTTGCGAACCATTTTCATTTGATACCAAGTAAAACATTTGCTCTGGTAGATTTGGACTCATGCTGATGCTTGCAATATCCTGTGATAGGAATGAACCAGTCAAGGTATATTTTTCATCAAGATTGTTATACACCTCAATAGCAGCTTGACGTTGCTGCTCGTCGCAGACCTCAAGCATTTGTTCTTTCGTTGCGTCGCCAATCTGCCCATCAATCTCTAGCTGATACAGTGATTGAAAGTTTTTAATAGCGGTACGTGTTTCTTCGGTAACCGCTGAGCCCTCATTTCCTGGTGAGTTGGTACCTTCTTGTGAGACACGCGTTTGAGGTGATCGGTTCAGGAAGCTGTGAATACCAATAACATCAATATCATCTTCACCGTCTTCAAGAGCTCTAAATTCAAATGGGCATGGTTTAATGTCTAGCTCAATAGGTCTGAGTTCTCCAAGATAGGTTTCTGCAGTATGGTCATCACTATTCCAGTACTGGAAGGCCGCATAGGTTCCTGTAGGGCTGAAATAGACGTGTTCCGCGTTAGGTACATAGTTGTTAACCAATTTTGTTTCGGTCAGCTCAAAATCAGTTACTGCAGATTCATAGACCGTTCCATCTGAAATAGCGGTATAGCGAATATAATCATTCTCTACCGGAACTTTCTTTAGAACCTGAACACTTTCACCATCTTCGTCTATTTCAATATCAAGAATCTCTTGCTCCTCAACCTTGGTAAGTGGAACAAACCCTCCAGTTGGAAATGTAGAGACTTTTCGTAGGCGTGGGACGTTTTGATCCGGGTCAATACCGTCATCGATAATTTCATCAGTCTCTATTGGCTCACCGTCATCACCAATAGTGAACTGACCTCCAGAGCTGCTTTGACCACTGTCAGATACTTCTCCAAACGGGAAGAGGTTTCGAGTATTCTGCCCAACATCATCTCTTCCTGAATCATCAAGAATGAAAAAATACCAAATTCCCCCAAGAACCAGAGCAAGAATTAGCAGCACAATAAAAATTTTTACTATTTTTTTGAGCATAGTAGTACCTGTAGTATATCACGATGGAATTTTTGAGGAAAAAGAAAAACCGCATTCGCGATCTTATCTTCCTGTGGTTGACCAATGCCAGTTTTCGATTGACCTTCCTCCTCTTTTAAGATTAAACAACCCATAGCTATTTGCGTTGTCTACCATCCAGTTGTAGCAATCACGTGTCCACTCTTTTTTTGTTCCGTTTGTGTTTCCGTCGTGAACATTAATAGTTCCTGTTTGACCTCCTACTGTACAAGTAAAGTCTATTGCAAGTCCTGAGTTATGTTCTGATTTTCCAGGGGGGGCTGTTGGAATAGTACATGAGGATGATGGAGCATTATGTATGTCTGGACATCCATTTTTTATTCTAAGATATGCTTGTTGTTCCATTGTTCTAAAACCTCCACCTCCAAGGGATATTGAGTCGGTGGCTGCATTGGTAAGTAGATTTTGGTACTCCTCTGAAATACTTGAACACAGATATGTGCTTCCAACCTGCGTGATTCCCTGAGGGCATTTTGGGGTAGTGTATGAACCATCACCAAGATTGGGTGGATACGGCGGATACTGGGAATCATTAGCAATAACTTCTTTAATCGCCGCTTCGTCTTCTTGATTAACTCTAACCTCTTCAATATTTGAGCCAAAATTCACTTGTAGAAGCTGTGGGTTAATCGTGTTTAGAATGATATAGATGCTGAGGCCAAGGACTAATCCCATTAATGCTTGGGTGATGCGTGTTCGAGCATTACTTTTCCCAGTAAGGCTTTCCTCGGTCATGTACTGCACTCCAGCAACGACAATCATAATGACTGACAATACCATCAAGAGACCAAGAGCTACTTGGAACAATGAGTTCACATAGTCTTCAAATTTGAAGGTGGTAACATCTACCGCGACCCTTCGTGGATCGTTAGGGTCGGTAATATTACCAAGACCTGGAATAGGTGATAAGAATTCATAACAATTATCTTTGTACCCAGTTAAATCCTCATTCGCACACGGTCCACTTGGTATAATACTCGAACCTGGGAAAACTGACTCAGGGAGGCCCGAGTTTGGATCAATTCCTGAGACTGACTCGATGGTCCAATTGGTACCACCACATAAACCTTCTGCACAATTTGCAAGTACTAACCCTCTCTCATGCGGCTCACCTGACCCTGTGTTGTTAATGGTATTAACAGTATCCCCAGCAACGTTTTCAATCTCAACACTAAAATTACAATCAGGATCATAATCAGTGTTGCAGTCATCATTGTGGGCCCTAAATGTCATTGTTAGTAGTTCACCATTTGGGGTTACTTCGAGTGTATCAGTGGTCTCTCCTCCAATATCAAAAGTTACGCCCCCGCTTGTGTTGTTGTCAGGAAATTCAATACTTATGGGGCTATTAACACAATTTGTTGTGTTCACCTTAAGAACGATAAGTGCATCATCAATTATTTCATTGTGTTGATTAAAGCTAATATCTGAACTTTCAAGATTACAAACAGTGTTAGTACCATCTATACCTAAAATAATCTCTTCAAAATCCCAGTTATCTGAATCCCATCCCAGTAAGTTTCCTTCTCCGCAACTACCAGCACAATTTGCAAGCCCAACTCCGCGCTCTGCCATAATCTCTTCAATATCTTCAATCATTTCAGCCCCCTGGTCAAAAATAAGGCTTGCTGATAGTTCAGGGTGCTCTCCCCACGTACTACTTGAATTAAATATTAATTCATCATTTGAGGCATCATAGATTTGAAAGTAATAAACACAATCCCATCCCCATTTCGTTGATCCCCCTTCACCATCTCTATTTTCCTCGTGACATTCAGCCTCATCTGATTCTACTTCAACAACAATCTGCCCACTATTTGTTGGTTTAATTAGTGGTGGCATCTCTTCAATCCTTACAAAGCGAGGAGTAAGATTTTCAAGTCCTGCTGCTTTTATTACGACTCCGTCATTACAACCAGATACACTGATTTCGATATCTGTATTTGAATCTACAACATTGCCTAGTGTGTTAATAGTATCTATGGATAAGCTGTTTACAGAACACCCTTCAATCACAGTATTATCTGGTACCTGACTTGTTGTAAAAGAAACAATTTCTCCTCGAACCTCTGTTCCTCCACCAAGGCTTTTTGCACAGGCTTGATAAAAGTAGTTTGTACTTGGTAACAAGTCTTCTATATTAGAATTCCTAAAAGAATCTGGATAGTGCTGCTCGTTTCGGTCGTATACACATTCACCCGCAACATTATTTCCATTTTGGTTGGTATTAATGATATATCCAGATTCACGAATATACGGAGTCACTATTTTTCTCCTCAATGTTGCGGATTGATAGGTAATGTTATTTTGCTGAACAGCAAGCGTCTCTACTTCGATATTTTCAAGTTGCTGTGTTGTAGGCATGGCAAAAGAAACAATCTCTCCATCTACATTAATTCCAGAATCCAATATCCCACAGGCTTTATAGTAATAGGTCGTTCCTGGTTGCAATCCAGTAAATTGCTTTTTAAAAGGAGAAGTCTGTCCATGCATAATATATCCTCCATATGCACCAGTACCTGGAATTAACCAAGAACTTTGGTTGGTGATAATACCACAGCTACTTAGTTCGACATTAGATTGATTTGTACCAACAGCAAAACCAATTTGCTTCATTTTTGAGTTATATTTTTGCTCTAGCGTTCCTTGGTCAAGGATAAGGTACCCTGATACCTCAACGCTTGTTTGAGAAAGAAACTCGGCTGGGAGAGTTTGAATATCATACTCAAGGTTAACGTTCCCTCCTTGGGCTTGTGATACTAGAAATCCAGCAAAAAATAAAAGAAAAGTGAAGAAAATTTTTTTCATGTTCTGATTATACTATCCTCGCGCTGTTTTGCTAAGTAAAAACCTTGGTTAGGAACCAAGGTTAATATTAAGCGTTGCTCTCCCGACTCCTTTTTGGAGAATTTTTTTAATACCTTCTACAGCTGTTTCTATTTGCAGGGAGCCAGATTCTCCATTGGTGGTAAGGAAAATTTGATTTTGTTTGGCAAAGTCTTGAGGGGCTTGGTCGCGTCCGTTTACATTCCATCTAACAAATACATCAGTAAAATTTCGAGCTGTCGTTGAGAAATATACAGGGTGAAAGGCTAATCTGATGGTGTCTTTAAGAAGATTAGGGAAATTACGCAGCGATTTTTGAGTCAAGAGCCGTCCGTCAGTGTTCATCTCATAAAAAAGAATTTCCGGGTCGATTGCGGCTGTATCAATATTAATAACATTTTCAGCAAAGGAATTCTCGCGTCGGTCGTTAGAAGTTACACTAATACGTTCATTGGTAATAATCGGGTCTGCTGTAAATTCAAATGATTGGCGTCCAAACCCCGAAGACCGAACCTGGCGGTCATAATTTCGGTCCCAATAGTAAATAAGGTTTGGGGCATCGTTTGGTTCAATGAGGAGTGTTTCAGGGATTCCTGTTACGCGGATTTCAGACTGGCGAATAGGCAATGCTTTTCCTTTATAAAAAGGTGGGGTATAGCTATCAACCGTCTCCCACAACAAATCAATGTTTGATGGAGCAAAACCCAGTTCTTTACGTAAAGAACGTCCCTGGTAATCAACGACAATAGTGATGTTGGTCGGTTCACCCGTGTTTCCGTTGGTAAAGCTGTAGTCACGTTCACCAAATCCAGAGAGGACACGCTGGCCATTTTTAAACCAAGAAATAAATTCATTATTAAGATTAAAACTGTAACTCGTCACCCGAAGATCAACCTGTTCGTTGGGTCCTGGAATTTCAGGTTTGATATCGACAGAAATATCATCAGCGCTATACAAATCAAATTGCTGAGCTCCCGTATGTTCAGCAAAGGTAAAAAAACAGGCACTGAACAAGAACGCAAATATAAAAATGTGAGAAAGCTGTTTCACGTCATCAGTATACTATTTTTTCTGATTGTTTATAAGCCATATAAAAAGAACAGCTGCTACTGTCCTAGTTGTGGAATATTTCGGTGACTCTCTCCTGGGTTGAACATGTTATAGAACACCTCAATAGCTTGTTCAGTGTTTAATTGTTCTGATCGCACCCCAAAACGAGAAAGCCCTCCTTTTACAATAGCAACACGCTGTTCAAGCTGGCTTCGTTGCTCTTCAAATTTCGCAGATTCTTCTTGGAAATTCTTCTTTTTACTACCCAAGAATAACTGTTGGAAAATATTTTGATCTGGAGCTTTGCTAAAGGCACTTCCAGTATATGGAACAACAACGTAGAATTTCTTAGACATTACATTGACTGAGTCGTTAAACCATTTAATGAATTCAATGTACTCACGCGTTTGAAGACGAAGCAATTCTTCTTCCTGCTGTTCAATCCGCCTTTCAAGAGTAAGAAGATAGGGCTTGATATCATAACGTCGTGATTGCACAGCAATTTCAACTGGGAATTCAATAGAGTTTAAAAAGCCTTGGAACTGCATAATAACCGCCTGCTGCTCGTCAGGTGATTTTAACGCAATATTAATTGCTGAAGCTAGAAGAATAGCTCGCAAGCTCCCGTCTTCAAGAACGACAATACCATCCCGAATTTCTTTTACTGGAATAAAATCTTGCGTTCGTGATCCCGAATATTTTTTAGTCTCCGCCATAAGTATCCCTAGTATACCTTATTTTCAATAAGGTATACTAGGGATACTTCCCTGAACTTGTTTCAGGGTCCCCCATCATGAAAAAGTATTTTGTCTATATTCTTACTAATAAAAATCACACTGTTTTATATATTGGTATGACGGGTAATTTAAGGGAAAGAATTCTTAAACACAGAGTTGGAAACGCTGCTCCATTTATGACACAATATAATTACAAAAAACTAGTTTACTTTTGTAGGTGTTTAGACAAAGTAGAAGCACTGAAAAAAGAAAAACAAATAAAAAACTGGAGACGTGAATGGAAAATTACGCTTATAGAAAAACAAAATCCTCTGTGGGAGGATTTTTTTGATTACCTTGTTTAAGTTGTGGGTTCAGGCCCTGAAACAAGTTCAGGGCTTGGACTTTGACGAGTAACTAGTTACTCGTCAAAGTCCAAGATATCGAGGCTCCACGCAAGATCTGAAATTTTTTGATCGTTAGTTTCTTCAGGTAAATCGCCTTCTTTTGGAAAAGGTTTGTGGATTTGCTGTACATTTCGAGCCCCAGGTTCCGGATCTTTTTGTCGCCACAGATAGAATTTATTTGAAAAGCTGTATAGGATAAATGACTCTACCATTTCAATAAAAGGACGTCCATTTGGTTTGTAAAAAACCAAGGCAAGCGCAAAGCCCCCAATAGGTGCCCCAAGCAAGATGGCTGCAAATGTCGGCAGTGATTTGTAGAGAATAAAAATAATTCCTGCCCCACCGACAAGGTATAAAGTTTCTCTAAACGTAAATGGACCAAATAGTTTGTCGGGTACATTGATAAATTGTGGCACTTCAAACCTCATTAACATAAGTATAGCAAGTGCAAACTAAAAAGAAACATCGATGCTGATGTTTCTTAGTCTTTACTAATATCTTGCAAGCTTGGCTCAGATGATTGCTCTTTTTGGTATATGTGAGATTCAACAGCTGGGGCAAACCCTTGTAGATGAATTTTTTTATCATGAGAATGATCAGGGGTATAGTTGCCTTGCCCAAAATCACGCCCTGTCGCTGCGCGAGTTTCTTCAGGAACAAACGCTGACAATGGATCGCCTTGTTTTAATATTTTCGTATCAGTTCGGTGCCCGCTAATTCCCTCAAGGTCTTTGTGAGTAATTTCTTCATTATAGCTGGTGGTGCTTTTCTCTAGCGTTGTTTGCGGTTCTTCGATGGTTTCATTATTTGCGACTTCTTTGTGTTCGGTAGCTCCTCCTAGAATTGCAGCGACTTCTTTGTGAAGATGCGTATCAACAGAATCACGGGATTCATCTTCATCAACAAGGTGTACGCCAGAACCAGAAAGGTCACCTCGGAAATCATCATGATCAATTGGTTCAAGGTATGGGTCAAATTGGACCGTTGTATCTTTTTGTGTGAGATGAGGCTGAACGTTTGTAGAAGTAAAGGATGCTTTTTGTATGGGGGAGAGCACAGTGCTGTTAATATCGTTCACCAATGATTTAACTTTTTCTGGAAGGACACCTAAATGTTTCTGAATATGATTTGAGAGTTCATCTGGCTTACTCATTCCCACAATGACAAGCATAATTTCTCGATAGAGCTCGTCCTCTTGGTCAATACTGAGTTTGTGTGCGCGAGCAATCTCAGTAAGTTTTTTTGGCCATGGAAAATTTTTGACAGCTGATTTAATATTATCTGGAAGTTCTTCGATTTTCCGTTGAATAATGTCGTGTATCATGACCATAGTATACCTTAGTACCTCCAAGGGATAAAATAAAAACACCATTAATGGTGTTTTTATTTGTGTTTATATATTTCTGTGTGAATCAGTTTTAGGATTTTTTGTATATCTTCAGTTTCTCGAGCTCGCAGAGCAATACTTATATTGTCATCGGCAGATTTTAAAGAAATCATATCAAGTAGGTAGCCAATAGCATTTTCTTGCACCTCTCGTGATTCATCATTTCCTAGTGCAAATGATGTTTCAATTTTTTGTATATCTTTCGCCATATCTCCTGATTCTAGATATTCCTGAGTTTGGGTTGAACTATTAACAAAATACTCTGCTAGAAGCTCTGCCTGTTTAGACGTGTTGTTTGGTTCTGTTGTCATAATAATTGTTAGTTACCTTTTTTCTCGTTTTTATATCGGGCCTTGCTGAGATCTCTGTCAAAATCCTTGCCATCGTTGGCAAACATTCCTCCTACTTTAGTTTTACGTTCTTTTCTTAATTCTTGAATACGAGGATTTTTCCCAATCCAGCTGGCGAGATATCCAGCAGCAGCTCCACCTAAGGCTGCTCCAACATATGCACCTGCCCCAGGAAGAACGATTGATGTAATTGTTCCTCCTAATACTGCACCAACGGTAGAAGCTTTTTTGGTATCACCATATCCACCTTGTTGTTCTCGCGCGTCTAGATACTGTTCTGTTCTTCTTCGACCATCCTGTGCAAATGGAGTATTTGTATCCAAGATCTTTTGATCCTTGTCAGTTAGGTCATCTTTCCTGCCTTTAATTTCAACCTTCAGTTGGCCAATTTCAGCCTTGAGGCCATCAGCTTTTCCAATCTTCTCATTGTCAATTGGCCTCCCAGCATCTTTATCATCTTGTATAAGTCTTCGTACATCCTTGAGGTCTTCTTGTTTTTTAGTAACATCCTCCTCTTTTTTTAGAATTTCATTTTCAATCTCTTTAACTCGTTTAACCTCAAAGCTAGGTTTTCCATTCTCATCAAGAAGAATATCCCCTGCCTTAGCTTCGTCATAGTTTCCTGGGCCAGCAAGCATTTCTCTTGTAGCATTTTCACTCTGAGCTTGAGCTTCGGTCATTCGCGTGTATGAACGAACCCCGTATGCACCATCTCGGTAGTTGTCTTCTTTGGTCGACATCCAGTCATTGAATTTAGTTGCTTTCTCTTCTTTTTCTTTTGCAATTCTTTCTTGTCGCGGCTTGAATCCTTCTTTAACATTTAAGGCGTTCGTAGCTGTAATACCTGTTTGTTTTCCTAGGTATTGTGCTGCTTTTGTTTGCCTAAAATCAAAGGTTGATGATTGGGCGCGATCAGCAAGGTTGTATGCTGAACGACCAAGGCTTCCGCTTTTTGCAGCCAGGTTTTTAAATCGTTCTGATTTCATCGCCCGGCCTGCTACTGCCCCAACTGTTCCTCGTGCTGCTAATGCCGCTCCTCCAGTTGCAACACCAAGCCCAACAGCAGCTGCACCTCCAACGGCCTTGTTTACGACATGGCTGATAGTTCCGGCGATTTCTCCTGACATTTTTTGCGCCACTCTTTTTGAAAGCATGATAATGGCAACAATTCCAAGCATCGGAATAATGACGTAGAATATTTGTTTAATAAAATCATTCGTTGCTCCTGATTCAGAAACAATATTGATATTCATGAATTTAATAGCAAGGAAGAGGAAAAAGAGAAAGGCTGCCGGCATAAAGGCCATCTTAATAAGATCGTTCAGCCATTTTTTAAATCCTACATAAGGCAAGCTCTCCATTCCGGGGACCGTAATAGAGGCGAAAGCAAGGGGGGCAAGCACCACGGTGATATATAAACCAATAGTTCTCCCAAGCATGAGTAAGGCTACCGACATAAAGGTGAAAATTATAACAGCGTTTATAATTCCGATAATAAAGACGAGCACGAGCCTCACTCCTGTACTTGCATTACTTCCTCCTTCAGCACCAACTTCGTTGAGGATTTTTTGCGGATTGAATTTTGCTGCAATCGCCAATGAGACGGACTCTTCTCCAGACAAATCATTAACCAAATCCCCATCATTGATGGCCTGCCCTTCTCCGTCAATAATTGTGGTGTTTTGAGCAGTACCACCAATATTGTTATAGAACACAAACCCTAATACATTACCAAGATCAACCAAAAGAAATGAGAAAAATAAACTAAAGTTAATAGTTAGAGCCACCAGTATTGTTTTAACGAGTCGCTGCTTATCATCTCGTCCCGCCATACCGAGCACCATTTTGAACGCCATTACAAGTAGTGCAAATATAAACAATACATTCGTAAGATCACGTAATATTTCCCATCCTTCTACAATAAAACCAGCATCACGATAGGAGGAGCTTTGCAGGGTAAATTCCATGAAAAAGTCCAGCACCATTCCTGCAACCAAAACCAAGAAACCTCCAACCGTAATAAGAAGCATTTGGAAAAAGTTTACAATTCCACACCCAAAGTCGTACCATGTACAGTCAAGATATCCGACATCCTGCGATCCAGCGGGTGTTGGTGGGTTGTTCGCGTCAAAACCGCCTCCTTCTACACCGCCGTCACCAGCACTGCCTTGTGCGTACACAACCGCGGGACTTATCCCTGACTCGTTCTGCGTAACAGGCGGAGTAACAATAGCAGTAAAAAAGACAAAAACTAGTAAAATCTTAATAAAGGTTTTCATAAATATCTTTATTATATGTTATATGTGCTGGTTAGCATACTCTTTGTTTTCCTTTATTTATCCACAGTTGATAGCAAAAGCATTTACAGAGGTTGAAATTATATGTCATAATAAAGAAAATAATAAAAATCCATATACTATGAAAAAGCTCATTTTTATTTTAGCTCTATTTGTGACTTTCTTCTCTCAAAATACTTTTGCCCAAAGCAACGCCCCTGAATTACAACAAAGAGGTGGAGATATTATGCGTGAGTATTATGATGACTATAGAGAAGCAACACGAACTATTCTCAAGCAATCCTATCCGAATGCCTACGCAGACGGACTGTGGATTGAGGGAAAGAACTGGCTCGTGCTTAACAACTTTTATAACTGCAAAGATTCCGAGTTTTACTACTGGAGTGTGCTAATACAGCAATACAATTCTACAACGGGTAAATATCAAAAAGGTGTGATTTACTATGCCTGCCCTACAAAGTGGCTAAAAAACGGTAAGTTTACCCCAAAGAGCCTTGCTAATACAACTATTGTAGGAAAAAAGAAAGCATACACCGGAATGGAAGAGTATCTTACAGACAGCGAAGTAGCTTCAAACACACCGTAAATATACGGTACAAGTTAAGACCAAAAGACCTTGTTATATGTTATATACAGGGTCTTTTTTATGTATAAATTTTCTCAAAACAAAAACCCTCAGTGCATGAGGGTTTTTTAATTCAGAGCCAAGATACCCTAATTATTGATTCCAGAAACAATTAATTGATAATCAAGTTTGCTGGCTGAATAGAAGTCTTTCCAACAATTAGTTCCGTCGGTATCGTTATCTCCTGCTCGGTTAATAACTTCAAATGATCCGGCATTACGACAGAAAAGATGACCTCGAGAACCTGCTGAGCCTGCTCGATTTGTTTTTGCATAGGCCCTGTCTACTCGGTACATATCTTTTATGGTAAGTTTGTTTCTATTTTCAGAATAAGGAAAATCATCATCAGGATAAAAGTCGTTAAAATATTGTTCTTTTTCTTGCGGCGAATTAAAACCAAGGATACTGTTTTCAATAGCTGAAGGTGCTGTCATGGTTCCTGTCTTTAGAACCGTAATAGTATTAGGTTGGTTCTGTAGGGCAGCTTCTGATTCAAGGAACGTTTTAAGCTGTGCATCATTTCTGACTGAATTATTGTTGTAGAATGCTAGAACATTACCTATTGGTGGAATAGTTGCATATGCAGGGTCGTATTCATCAATAAACTCAGCAAGCTCAAATATTTTATCATCTTGATCAATACCCTCGTTGTTGACAATACCTGAAATAGTTGCTCGGTCTGTTCCAACGGCATATGCCTTAAATACCATACAATCTAGAGCAGATCCGTATGATTGCTCGATACTGCTACTTACTTGTTTAAGTCTTGTTTGAGCAATAACAATAAATTGTTGGTTTGATAGATTTGGTGTCAGTGCGTGGAAAATTTGACGAAGCTCAAGTTTTCTTGCTGGGTCTGTTTGATTACGCCATAACCACCACCCAATACTAAACACAGCTTGTTTAACAGCCTCTTCGTCATTTTCCAGTGCAGATGTAAAGAGAATATTTTCACCTTGAATGTATTCAGGGTTATTGTAGTATCCGCTATCTATTGCTAGACCTAATAACTCTTGTTTTTGTGTAGCGCTTAATGCATCCCAATCCTCACTAAAGAGTACAAGATTTTCATTAACAGGAATCTTTTGTACATTAAAGTCTGCTAGAATTTCTGTTTTAAGTAGTCCAAGAGACAAGATGACTCGTTGTAAGTCGTTGTACCTGAACTGGTTTTCATTTGAGATAGTCTCAAGGGTATCAAAGATATTATCAAGTTGTCCTTGCATTATTGAACCACCAGGAATAGTAACACTTGGATCTTGAACCATCGTCTTTGTTTCGTTTAGACCAATTTCGTTTATTTGGTTACCCTCATCATCACCAAATATTGGTAAGACGTCTTGATACCGCTCTTCCCATCCTGTGTCAGGTCCAGGGATACATTTATCGAATTCAAATAATACATTAGCCGCCGTCGCTACCTCGCTTCGTATTTCTTCGTAAGCTTCACGTTCTTCAACTGCCATTTGAATATTATTTTCGAGTACTTCTTGGAAGTTAATAATAATTTGAGGTCCATCATTTATTCCATTTCCTATATCTTCTGGTCCACCAATATAGAGATCCTGATTGATTCCCCCACCTGGAGCACCAGGAGGATTCCCACCTGAAGTTCCAGATCCATTTATATCTATATTTCCAGGATTGATACCAAGTACATCATATTCGGATTGGTATTGGATGTTTCCGTCAGGGTTAAAAGTACTTACTGCATCAGAGCGACTAAAAAATGCTTTTGTCGCTTCATTTGAAATTTCCCCTAATCCATTTTGTATAAGCCCATCAGCTACTCGACCCACGCTTTGTATTAAGGCAGAGACAAGCCCGTCGGAAAGGTTGGCAGCAGATGTGGTGTCTACTTTAAGTGCTTCATTTAACTGACTTGCGATTTGGTCCCCTGGTGTTTCTACGACCTCACGTTTACAGACTTTTTTTCCGTCTGCATTTGTTACCTCTTCCTCACAGGTTTTTTTAGAAAGAACTCCAGTCGTAACAGAAAGTTCTTTATTTTGAAGGTCAATTGAACTTACTACCCCTTGGCTTAACTCAGAATTAATAACTGAACGGAGACCTGTGGGTGAATTTGGTAATTCACCCAAAAGAGCGTACGCAGCTAATCCTCCGCTAGCAAGATCATTATTAAAATCATTTCGTGACGATCCTGATTGCGCTAAGTAACTATCAAGAGTTTGAGCGTTTCCTGAGACAATATTATTAAAATCATTAATCAGAAGGTTCTGACCAGCGTACTGTGCAACGTATTCTGCAGACTGTCGCTGGTTAAGAAATTGTGCGTTTTGGAAAAGTTCCCAATTGCTTTGTGCCTGACCGCCTGGGTCGTTAGGATCACCCTGATTATTATTTGCTTGGGAGATGGCAAGGCTGTTGGCATAACTAAATGAGTCAGATAAAAACTCATACTCAGTACCGCGAAGAAGTTCACCATAATTATTGATAAACCCTGCTTCACCATCAAAACCACCAGTTGCCCAGTTGATTGTGTCCTCCGAGAGTTTTCTAAGCATGCGATCTGCAATTTCAAGAACAAGTGGTTCCAAAACTTGCTTGGACAAACCTTCCCAAACTTCTTCACCGGTTGTTAAGAAGTTAATAATAGAGTTGAATATGTTCGCTGCGGCATCGACTTGAGCTTCAGCTTTCTGTGGCTGAGCCATAAAAAGAGAGAAACTTAATATTGAAGCAGTCAAGAAGGTAGTAAGAAACTTTTTCATATGCCTTAAAGTATACCACCCATTATTCAGGGATAAAACACGCAGGACTCTATTGATAGCTTTTGTGATTTGATTATACTTGGAGGTACTTACTTATTTTTAATCTACACTTATATTATGAATCTATGGCATGACGTAACACGTGGGGATAACACACCCGAAGAATTAAACTGTATTATAGAAATCCCAAAAGGGTCACCAAATAAATACGAAATTGATAAGGAAACAGGGCTTATTGCTCTTGATCGTGCTAACTATAGCTCAGCACCCTACCCGTTTGATTACGGGTTTGTACCACAAACTCTGTGGGATGATGGAGACGCGCTGGATATTATTGTTCCATCTACTTTTCCGTTAGCGACGGGAATCTTGGTGCGTGTGCGGCCAGTGGCTGTAATGGAGATGATTGATGATGGAGAATCTGATTACAAGGTTATTGCGGTTCCTGTTGATGATAAACGCTGGGATGATGTAAAAAACCTTGAAGACCTTAACCAACATAATGTTAAGGAGTGGAAGCATTTCTTTGAAACCTATAAAGAATTAAAAGGAAAAGAAAACATCGTCGAGATTCGCGGTATCAAAGGGCGTGATGCAGCAATTGAAGCAGTAAAAAAATCTATTGCACTCTATGACGAGAAACACGCATAAAAAAACAGCAGCTTGATGCTGTTTTTCTTATTATCCATAGTCAAAAACAATCTTTTTGTTATAGTGATGCCATGAAAACAGAAGTAACAAAAAAAGAAAATGCAGAGGTTGTTATCAGCGTGGTGTTACCCAACAAAGATATCCAGGTATATAGGGATGATGTTGAGGCAGCACTTATCAAGAAAGTAAAAGTTGATGGATTCCGAGAAGGCAATGTTCCAAAAGATGTTGCTATGAAGCAAATCAGTGAGATGCAAATTTTAGAAGAAATGGCTCAGCGCGCAATCAGCGCTAAATATGTCGAGATTCTTGAAAAAGAAGATATTAAGGCGATTGGACATCCACAAATTTCTATTACTAAAATTGCTCCCGACCAAGACCTAGAATTTACGATTACGACTGCTATTATGCCAGAGGTAACATTGGGTGATTATACAAAGATTGCTAAAGAAGCAATGAATGAGGAATACTCTGAAGATGTTGAGGAAAAAGAGCTTGAAGAAGCAATTAATAACCTACGGCGAATGCGAGCACAGCAAGAGCTATCTAAAGATCAAAAAGAAGGAGAAGAGCCGGTTTCATGGAGCGATATTAAAGATGAAGAGCTACCAGAGCTCACTGATGAATGGGTTAAAGAATTGGGGAGCTTTGAAAATGTTGAAGACTTTAAATCAAAGATGAAAGAAAATCTTCAAAAAGAAAAAGCAGCTAAAAACACAGAAAAACGACGAATTGCTATTCTTGACGGTATTTTGAAAGACTCAACGATTGAGGTGCCGGCAATTATGGTTGACTATGAAACTGATAAGATGATGCATGAATTTGAAGGAAATATTGCAATGACCGGTATGAGTTTTGACGATTATCTAAAATCAATCGGAAAAACTCGTGAAGATTATAAAAAAGAATGGCGAGAACAAGCAGTGAAACGAGCAAAAACGCAGGTTATGCTGAACGAAATAGCCGCTCAAGAAAAGATTGAAGCTGATGACAAGGAGGTAGATGAAGAAGTAACAAAGATTATGGAACAATATAAAGGACAACAAGG
Source organism: Candidatus Campbelliibacteriota bacterium (assembly GCA_002698305.1). Classification (GTDB taxonomy): domain Bacteria; phylum Patescibacteriota; class Minisyncoccia; order Phycocordibacterales; family UBA1006; genus UBA1006. The sequence goes on from NZWR01000003.1 coordinate 49,841, forward strand.
TGTTGATGAAAATAATGCCCGCGCGTATGTTGCAACCGTACTGACACATCAAAAAGTATTTGAATTTTTAGAGAAACAATAAATCTTTGATTTATATGTTCTCCTTGTGTAAAGACCTTGAATCACAAAAATAAAAAACCGCATAGGTTTTTATTTTTTAAATAGCGCCAAAATTTCTCTGTTCAGGTGGTATACTCTTTGTATGAAAAATAAACGAGGACAACGATTTCATGTTCATATTAACAACGAGTTAAAAGAGATTTTTGTAGGACACCACACACTTTTTTCAGTTATTGGTTTTACTGTTGGTGGTATTTTGGTTGGTGAAACGGTTAAAGAATGGGCCCATGTCCACATTGGTCTTCCGGCAACCTTGCTGGCAGGTTTGCTCTTGATTCTGTTAACAGGAATTACTTTGCATAAATTCAGTGACAGGAAATTAGAAAAAGAGCTTGATGATGAAATAGAATAAGGTGAGATATTTGTGATATTCTAGGTATAGATGGAAAGTTACGAATTTTACAAAAAAGTAGACCCAGACAAGCTCATCTTGCGAGATTATCTTGCCTTTGATAGAACCGTTCTGGCAAATTATAGGACGGCATTGTCTTTCTATCGAACAGCACTCGGTTCTCTGGCGGCTGGTCTTGCTCTGATACAAATTTATCAAGGAGATGTATTGCTGGTAAGTATTGGCTTTATTGCTCTTGGTCTATCGGTTATGTTCCTGGCGACAGGGGTCTTTAGTTTCTTTACCACTAAAAAGAGAATGAAGGAGATTTACAACAAGCGCGAGCTCCATAAAAATTATGAGTAATAACGAAAAGACTTGTTAAACAGGTCTTTTCGTTTAATATTTTATATATGTTAATTCCAACGGTTATAGAAAAAACTCAGGCAGGTGAACGAGCCTATGATATTTATTCACGACTTTTAAAAGAGCGGATTGTTTTTATTGGTGGTCCAATTAGCGCTGATCTTGCAAATAGCGTGGTGGCGCAGCTTCTGCATCTTGAACAAGAAGATGCGACTAAAGATATTACTTTGTATATCAATTCACCAGGAGGGTCAGTTGATGCAGGAATGGCAATGATTGATACGATGCATTTTATTAAACCAGACGTTTCAACGGTATGTATTGGAATGGCGGCCTCGATGGGAGCTATGCTGCTATCTCAGGGAGCAAAAGGAAAGCGCTATGTATTGCCCAACAGTCGCATTATGATTCACCAACCAATGACTGGGGCAGAAGGTCAGGCATCAGACATCGCAATTACCGCCGAGCAAATTCTTAAAATTAAAAATATTTTGATTGATATGCTTGCCGACGCAACAGGAAATAAAAGAGCAGAAGTTGAAAAAGATATGGATCGCGACTACTGGCTTGATGCTAAAATGGCAAAAAAATATGGAATCGTCGACGGTATTATTACCAAACGAAAGAAATAACCTCTATGGAGGTTATTTTTTATAATACATATAAAATTATATTTCAAGCCCTAAATACTGCACATTCTTGTAAAAGCGTTATATAATAGGCTCACACATCAAACACATGCTACATGGGTACGATTGTAAAATTACACGTTTTAATTTGAAATAAAAAATATGAAAAAAACTGATCTTGTAGAAATGGTTCACGACATGGTAGGAGGAACTAAAACTCAGGCTGAAGCAGTTATCAAAGGTATCTTCGATGCTATGGCAGAAGAAATGGCAAAAGGAGGAACCGTTGATATTGCTGGGTTTGGGAAATTTGAAGGTAAAATGCGAAATGCTCGAACAGCACGAAACCCACGAACAGGGGAACCAGTTGAAGTTCCAGCACAACGTGTACCAAAATTCAAAGCTGCTAAAGGTTTGAAAGATACTGTAAAAGGATAATCGATAAAAAGCGCGCAAGCGTTTTTTGTTTTGCCTATCTTGCATTTTGAAATGACTTTGCTAGTATTATTGATGTTCTTGAAAAAGAATTAAATAATTTGCGGGCGTAGTTTATAAAGCTAGAATATTGGTACTCCAACTAGCTGAGGGGTGACTAGATGTCACACCGAAGAAGAGTTCGATTCGAATTCTCGTATCACTAAACTACGTCTACCAAAATATGCGGGCGTAGTTTAGTGGTAGAATATCTGGCTTCCAACCAGAGGACGAGAGTTCGATTCTCTCCGCCCGCACATCAGAAAAAACCCTTATTTTTACGGGTTTTTTCTTGTACACGTGGAGGGAAGTATAGTACAAATCGAAACATATATATCTGTAGATGGATAACTTGACAATAGATATTATATATGATATATTTAAATTGAACTACTTTTAGTGAGTTAAAGCAGTAGATAATGTCTTTTGCTTTAACTCACTAAAAAAAGAAAAATGAGAACAATTCAATTTATGTTTATCGATAAAGTTTCTGGTAAGGTTTATACTAACAAAATAGAAACTGACAAAAAAATGACAGAGGATAATATACATCATCCCGAAGAAAGTTACGCTCTAAAAGCAGAACTAACTAAAGACTATGATGAAATAACATTTGCTCGTCAAATAATAATTACGTCTTGGAGTATTTTTGAGTAAAATATTTGAAATACTACTAACCCTTTCTTCATAGAAAGGGTTTTTTACTTATCATCTACAATTATATCCGTTCGAACACTGTCCCACATCGTGCACACCAGAAAAAACCCTTACAAAATAAGGGTTTTTTCTTATACGCCAGTAAAATAACGAACTGTATTTTACAAGTACTCTTGGGGTGCACGTGGAGGGGAATATGGAGTAAATCGAACTATAATAAAAAAGTACCTCGAACAGAATGTGTTCGAGGTGTTTTTTGTTTACTTTTTAACTCTTTAAATCTTCGCCACCTGCTTTGATTTATAAAGAATTGTTATTCCTAAAATCAAGAATGATAAGCAATACATAATCAAAACTTTATTTCCTACCAGGCTTCCGTATTGTGTATATGAGCCAATAATAAAAACTGGCATTATCACAAATATGAAGAGCATAACGAAACCCTTAAAAGTCTTAAATTGATTATATGATTCTAGAACCTTATCGGTTTGTGTAAGTTTGTTCTTTTCCATCCAAGAAATTTGAATATTAAACATACTTGCAACAAAGGAAGAAAAGATAATAGTACCGACCGCAGTAACGATGTATAAAATTGTGTAAATCATGATAAATTGAATTTGTTTACTTAAATATTGTCATTTTATATTGACTTTGTCAAATAAATATACTATATTTATTTACAAACAAGCCATGAACTAACGATTGGCACGACAAAAAAATAAGAGAAGATGAAAACTTTTAAAATTATTTTATCTTGGACAACCGTCCTGTTACTTATTGGTAGTGCCATATGGTACTCCTGGTTAACAATAATTGGAGAGATACGTCCTGTTACAACAACTTTTATTCTTGCTTTTATATACTTCACAATTTCTGAAGCTGCCTATTGGTCAAAAGCAAAGAAAGACGAGATAAGAACAGGTAACAAAACAAGTATTTGGAATAACATGGCTATGCATGCAGGTTATGTAAATGTAATCATGGCCATGCTAACTGTGATAGGTGTTAAAATCTATAATGGAAATTTCATTGACGATTTTAATATTTTTCAATACATATGTCTCATTTTAAGCGCAATAGTACTTATCATCTGGAAGCTAACTAAAAACGCTCAATTGGGATTTGTACTGGTTCAGCTTGTTGCTGTTATTGCCTACATTCCAATGTTCCAGAGAGTTCTTGTAACAGAGGTTCAAACAGAATCGAACGTTATGTGGGTAGCAATATTATTTGCCTCATTAACAGCAATTCCAAAAGTATGGGAAGGCTACAAAAAGAACAAAGACTGGTTAAGTATTGTTTATATAGCGAGGGTAATACCTTCAAATATTGCATTAGTTTGTCTAGTATTCGCAAAAGATATAGGAATATACCCATTTTAAAATTAGATCTATGAAAAAATTAAAAATTATTTCAAGTTACTCAGCGGAAATTGCCGAGCAAGATTACAATAGCTGGCGTAGCGAAAAAGGCAAAAAAATTGAAATCGTAGAAAAAGAACATCACGTAACCTCAGCATATCACGCAGAGAGAAAGAGAATGGTTCAAGAGTATACTGTTTTTATTTACTATACGTCCAAATAAACCCAAAAGTAAAAACTGGTTTAGCCCACTGCATTATGCATGGGCTTTTTTATTCCATATTTAATATATTTGTTCGAACACTGTCCCACATCGTGCACAAATTTTTAAGAAATAACGCGAAAGCGTTTTTCTTTTTAAATTTTGTATGATTCTAGTCGTCATCCATCGTGGTGACCGATTCTCCGCCCGCAGGACTTATTTCTAAAGAGCGATAGCGACTATAGAAATAGAACTACCCCTGTGGTGCAACAGAAAAACCCTTTATTTGTAAGGGTTTTTTCTTATACGCCAGTGAGGTAGAGAGTGATAACGACTATATTCCACAAGTACTCCTGGGGTGCAGGCGGAGGAAATGTATATCAAATGGAACTTTTTATTGACATATAATAATTTTAATACAAAATGAAGTTAAATCTTAAAAACTCATTTATTATGATAAGTAAAATTTCATCTTACGGTTGGTTCAAATGGACGCTTTTCATCTTGGCTATCACTATATTAGTTAATGTTACTAGTGTCTTTGCACAAGTAAATATAAAAATTGCTTCTTTAGCTTGGTTTGCAGTATTAACTGTTCCACATTTATTTCATATTTTTTCTTTAATTATTAATAAAAAAAGAAGAGAAGTGTTTATGTATGTTTCAGGAATAGTGATAATTTTTCAAGCTATCACATACATATTTTTCCCTTTTGAGACTCTTGGATTTTATCCTGTCTTCATAATCTTTTTTATAGGGGCGAGTAATATTGCTGTATACGAAATATTGAAAACGAAACCAGAAGTTAAAGGAATTTCCTTTGAAAATAATAATCCTTAAAATCAAAATAATGACAAAAATAGTTTCATTCATAGACAAAGAAGAACAATTACTCCTTACTTTGAGATGTAGTTGTTCTGGAACCCAAGGATGTGACACACATACAGAACTGAGCTTTGCTTATCCTCCTCTTCTTGAACCTAATAATTTTGAGAAAGTTGTTGGTCAATTTAGTACAAGTAAAAGATCCAAAGATGGTGCCCCAACAGGTGGATTAGTACACGGTACTCTCGAAGATTTATCAGAATTTGCTGATAAATTGAAAGAGATGTGTGATATAGCAAAAGAAAGAAAATCTAATCTTAAAACCTAAAATATTACTGAGCCCATTGCAAATATGCATGGGCTTTTTACTAATCTTTTACTATATCTGTTCGAACACTGTCCCACATCGTGACCCCAAGGGCACTACCATTTGTATATTCACTTCGTTCATTATAAATTAGGGCACACAGGCGAAAAAATCTTTACGTGGGCGACTGAAGGTTTAGCCTAAGGGTTTTTTCTCTGACACAATGCGGGATTGATGCAATCGAATTTTTATTTGTATATTGATATAATGAAGTTATGAAACATAGCTATAAAATTATGGGAATGACGTGCGATAGTTGCAAAGAAAAGATTACTCAAGCGTTACAGTCAATTCCAGAAATATCTGATGTGAAAATAAACAGAGAACAGGAAACAGCAGAGGTTTTTATGAATGAGCATGTTCAAACACCTACTATGCAGAAATCATTAGATAAAATAGGTAATTATCGAATTTCAATGAACGCAGAAATATCTATATCTTCTATGAAAAAGAGTAGCAGTCATATAAAAGATTTAATTCCTTTGTTTGTGATTGTTGGAGCTGTTCTCCTTTTCTCTATTATTACTACCCTAACTACTGATCAAGATTTTAGTTTTGGAATGAGAATGTTTATGGGAGGATTTTTTGTGGTCTTTGGAACATTGAAAGCTATTAAACTCAAAGACTTTGCCATTGCCTACAAGGAGTACGACCTTCTTGCAATGCGAAGTACGTCATATGCCTATTCATATCCATTTATTGAACTTTGTTTAGGTATCTTATATTTCACAAATCTTGCACCTTTTGTAACAAATATTATAACTATTTTTATTATGGGAATAGGAGCTGTTGGTGTATATAGAAAATTGCGTAAAAAAGAAGAAATACCTTGTGCCTGTCTTGGAACCGTATTCAAGGTGCCAATGACGTGGGTAACACTAGTAGAAAATTTACTCATGGTTGCTATGGCAATTATTATGATAGTATTGATGTAATTATATGTTTCAGAAGACATACAAATTCATAGGAATATTTATAATACTACTGGTACTTGTTGGGCACCATTCTTTTCAAGCAGAGGCGATGGAAGCTCCAAGTCACCATAATCAAGAAATTTCTTGCATAGGCCACGATTGCCATCATCAAGCAGAAATGGAGATTTGTGAGAAACTACAAGGCGATGAAATACAGATAGTTACTGAATTTGTAGTCCTTCTTGAAAATTCTCATTGTGATTTTATTCACACAAGCGAAACAAATACTGTTCCAAATGAGGTATATGAAAAATACCGACAGCGGATACCCTTATCCCAAAAACAACTCGCACGTCCCCACTTGTAAAATCACAATATCTTTTTATTCGTTTATTTATATAAAAACTAAAAATACTATGAAAACAAATACACTAATTGCAGTAATTATCTCACTTCTTATTGGAGGAGGGATTGGTTATGCAATGAATAACAATAATGCCCCTATAGCAGAAGCACCAATGATGATGGATCACTCTATGATGAACCACTCAATGAATATGAATGATATAGGTATGGAAGCAATGATGATGGATATGACAGCCCGCATGGAAGGAAAAACAGGAGACGAGCTTGATAGAATTTTCCTTGAAGATATGATCGTTCACCACCAAGGAGCTGTTGATATGGCAATTATCATCAAAGAGAACACCGAGCGACCAGAACTCAAAGCATTTGCACAAGAAATCATTGATGTGCAAGATCAAGAAATCAATATGATGAAGTCTTGGTTGACCGAATGGTTTCTAATTGAAGAAAACTAAACTTAATCGAGGTGTGAAGATAGGATACTTGTTCTAATAGTGCCCCGCATCGTGAAAACAAAAAACAGCGCACGCTGTTTTTTGTTTTCAATGACGATGATTGCTGTGTTCCTCGTGTTCTTCTTCGGCTTCTTCAGGATGGTCTTGTTCTTCATATTCATCTCCGTGCTCTTCCTCGTGATTAGATTCCTCATCTATAACTGTCATACCTTCTTCATGTTCGTGACTATGTCCTAGTGCTGACGCAATTCCCGTCATAACTAATACCCCTAAAACAAGCGCAGCAAGCATTTGGCCAACATTCTTTCTATCTTTGAGGATTGTTTTTAATGGAAATAGATCAGTAAATACAATTCCTAAGAAAAAGGTTGCAGTGGCCCCAAGAAGATAGGCTTGGAGAATTGCACTTTGACCGAGTAACAGCCCGATAGCAATACCAATAAAAATTGATAAGGCGGTCCCAAAATTACGATAGCTTGCTTCGGTGGTGGTGTATCCTGATTTTCTCAGTACCAGAAATTCTGAAATTTCTTGAGGCGTCTCATGCAAAATAATTGAAAGAGCTGTTGAGCTACCCACTAATGGACTGACACCAAATGATGCAACCAAGAGCATTCCATCGGCAATATTATGTACCGCATCACCTATGAGTAATTTCCATGCTGATTTTTTTGAACCTTTGCTGTGGTCATGGTCCACACCTGCATGTCGGTGCGGCGAAAGGATGTTGTGCAGTATAATATATGCAACAAGACCAATCGCAAATGAAATAATTGCGTTACCCGGGCTTAGTATTTCAAGGGTTTCTCTTCCTAAAAGAAAGCTTGTTACAAGAAATACTCCAGCACTGACAGCAGTGAGCACGGTAAGATTGCTATTAATAAATTCTGCAATGCGGCGGTTTGATCTAACCAACGCTACCCCTAAAATTGATACAAAGGAAATAACTAATCCATATAATAAAACAAGTTCTATATTCATATGTCGTTATCATATATAAATGCAAATTATTTGCAAATTAATTATTGCAATTATTTGCAAAAATGAAATGATTATTATATGTACCGAGATATTATAAAAAAAAGTGGTTTGTCGATAACAACTAAAAGAATAGCACTCTTGTCTGCGCTGGATAAAGCACAGAGGCCTGTTACCATTGATGAATTGCGAAATCAAATGACTGATACCATGGATACATCAACTATGTATCGGTCACTCAAGAAGCTTGTCGATGCGGGCATTGTCTATCAGACTGATTTTCGTGACGGGGTTTCGTATTTTGAGCTTCAAGGTGATAACCATCATCACCATGTGGTGTGTACTGAGTGTAAGTCACGCAAAAGTATCGACATGTGTGTTAACAAGAATTTCAACAAGGTCGAAAAAGACACGGGATACACTATTACCAATCATATTTTTGAACTCTTTGGATTATGCGAAAACTGCTCATCATAATATGCCTTCTCTTTTCTTCTATTGGTGTCTATGCGCAAGAAGCTGCTAACTCTCAACCAGAAGAAATATATACAACGAGCTATGTATCAGGAACGGTTATTGAAAAAGAAATAAATGAAAACGGTTTTGTTAATTACCGAACGCGTCTTCGTGATGGAAGAATAATAGACGTTGATACGTATGGAGAAGTTATAGAGGAAGGTGACTCTATTTATTTAGAACACTTAGAAGACTTGGGTGAATACAATTTCATCACTGTTAATCGGAGCACCAGTGTTATCCTACTCCTCATTCTTTTTGTGGGAAGTATTATTGTGCTTGCTAAAAAGAAAGGCCTACGCTCACTTGGAAGTTTGATAATAAGTATGGCGCTCTTATTCTTTGGTTTGGTTCCTTTGCTGCTTTCTGGTGTTGATCCAGTACTGGTTACCATATTGTTTGGGCTTGGGGTGTTGTTTGTCAGCATCTTTGTCACCCATGGATTTAATTACCAAAGTTTGGTCTCCTTTTTGGGTTCATTTGGGTCGGTGCTCTTGGCCATCGTGTTAATTGCGTTGGTAAGCGAGTATTCATCTTTAACGGGACTGATTAATGACGAGATTCAGTTCCTCTCTTTTGAATCGGAAAAAGTGCTGAATCTTACGAGAATTATCTCAGCATCAATTATTATCGGAGTGCTTGGAGTTCTGGATGATATTACGATAACGCAGGTTGCGGTAGTGCGTGAATTATCATCTGATACGACACTGACCCGGTCACATATTTTTACCAAGGCTTTGCGTGTTGGAAGAGATCATATTTCATCACTGGTTAATACCCTCGTTTTTGCGTACGTCGGGGCTACACTGCCAATGATTATGTTTATTACCTTGTTAGATATCCCTTTCTATATACTAATCAGCCAGGAATTTATTTTTATTGAAATTATTCGCTCGCTGATTGGGGCTATTGCATTGACGCTTGCTGTTCCTTTGACGACATGGCTTGCTACTCACGTCTTCTTGGGGCATATCCACCGAGATGCGTGTACTTTGGATTCAGCATGTGCTCATCATCACCATCATTAATAAAAACACCGCAGAGGTGTTTTTATTAATTCAGCAAGCTTGATTTAAATATTTCAGGCATATGAGATGGTATCTCAATAACTTTAAAACCATATTTTTCTTGAACGCTACCAAGAGCTTCTTGCAGTGCCTTTTGGTCATAGCCAACAAAAACAACATCTGGGCGCTGTTCTTCTAGGGCATTCCATTGACCTAATATCTTATCGCCAGTAACCACGTTTACACTTTTGAAAGTACGGCGAATATCAGTCATCCGCTCTTTTTGATTTTTTCTAGGTGCTCTTTCTTTAATTTTTTTGATGACACTGTCATCTGCTACTGATACGTATAATGTATCTACTTTTAAAAGCGCTTGAGCAATTAAAAATCTATGCCCCTCATGAATACCGTCAAATGTTCCAAATAAAAGCCCTACCAATTTTTCTCGCCTCTTTTTTGTGTGCATGGTGACAGTATAGCGTATTGGATTCCCGGTGTATTCTCGTATACTAATGATATGGAACATATTTCAAACCAAGAGTCACAACAAGAAAGCAGAGCAGAGTTTTCTCCTGAGCTTAACAAAAGAATCGTGGATAACATTATTGAAAAAACATCTGAATCAGATTTGAGCCAAGAGCATTTAGATGAGATTCAAAGAGAGCTAGAGAGACCTAATAGTCCTGTATTCAAAGCTACTCTTGAGGCAGAGTCTCAAAAGATAAATTTAAGAAAATTTGTTGCGCTGGCAATGGTGACCTTGTCGCCATTTTTGGCAAAAGCCAACACATCAGAAAGTCCTGAAACCCTTACATCATCTGCTGCTAAAGAGGTTACTCTAGATACTGATGCTAGGGCAGAAGATGGAGAGATCATTTCATACGAAAAAGCGAGTAGATTATCGTCAGAAACCGAGCCTGAAGAAATTAACCCAACCAGTGAAGAAAAATCTATCAAACGAATGGAATCAAAAATTGATTTTGAAATAGCAAAGACAGATATCAACCAAGCTGACCTTGAAGCCCTTAATTACGAGGTGGCGCAATTTATTGAAAGCTTTGATAGTGAAGATCTAGAGAAAATCAAAAATGGATCAATGATTGTTGTTGTTTCTGCCGGATCAAGCCCGGAGATAATCAAGGCTCCCATCGAAACAAGCATGGGAAGTGTAACAAACAATTATGAGCTCTCCCAAATGCGTGCAGAAGTGTATGTAGAAAAAGTATTAGCTGCCTTACAAGAAAAGGGTATCAATAACCCTATTACTATTACGGATATTGCAGAGGTGCCAGGGTTAGAGCCAGGCGTTTCAGAAAATGGTGAGCGTTTTGCCTCAGTGACAGCATTAGAGCTCACTAATGAAAATCTTGTTCAGATGGCTGATACCATTATTTTGGATAGATCTGGGTCAATGAAAGATGATGTTGCTGAATTAGAATCAGCAAATCAGCTAGCTGAACAAGGCGCACAACTTGTCACCCTCGAAACACATAAAGGAAAAAACGGTGAAATTCTCGAGATGTATTTCTCTTCAATGCAAGATCAGGTACATAAGGCCAAACCTGGCGATGTGATTGTGATGATTGGCGATGAAAAATCTGATGATGGCCACCAATTTAAAACCGCAGAAGAAAGAAGTGAAAATTATCGAAAAATGTTTCTTGATATAAAACAGCAAGCAGAAGAAAAAGGGCTAACACTACTCGTGAAACGTAATAATCCAGATAACCCTGATGACTCAATTATTGGAGATTTTACAACATCTGGAATGATGATGACCCTAGGTTCAGATGACCAAGAATCATATAAAAGACACAAGCACTATCTTGATACCAAAGCATAAAACCACCCAAAAGGTGGTTTTTTAAAACAAAAAAGCCCCAGCGGAACTGGTGCTTGATTGCAGGATGTTAATGGCTATAAAAAATGACCTGTGTCACTCGCCACTCACATATACTAAGATACACGATATTTAAACTTTGTCAAGTGTCTATGGAAAATAACTTGTTATAGTGATAAAAAATTATTACCAATGAAAAATGAATATCCAGACACGCTAGGCGATCTCATATCTAAGGTAAAAGAGATTGAAGAAATTAGGAACCCGACGCAATATAGTTTGTATGCGGTAAAGAATAATCTTCCAGCCATGCCCCATCTAACATATGCTCAGGAAAAAAAGAGTCGTGATGATATATGGAAGCTTATGTTTCCATATATTAAAAAAGACAACACATCTCGTCCGTTTACTGGGGTTAATACTCAGGTACATGAACCTTCTAAACAAAAAAATCAGCATGAAGACAGTGTACCCAAGAAGCCAGTAACCATTGCCACGCAAAAAACTGATGATTTAGGATATTTAACCCAGTACTGGCTTGTCACTAAAATTCGTAATGAGAAGTTTACCAAAAACAGATTGACCTATCTCAAGTTTGCTCCGATGTTTAGTGATTGGCCTAATAACCCAGAACAATACTATGAATATTGGATTGGTTGGGACAGTTTTTTCAACTCACCGATAAAAGAACTGAAAAGACTGCTTCTTAATGGTGAATTGGTAGACTAAAATAAGTAGGAGTGCTCTATAGTACACAAATACCCAGACAATAGTTTGGGTATTTTATTGTGTGTTCAGGGAGCGTATAGATTATTGCAAAGATAAACTTAACGCAAAGTTTCTATTGTAGAAATGTAAAAGATCTAGGCTTTTGCCTAGATCTTTTACATTTGTCGGGGAGCCGGGATTCGAACCCGGAGTCACTCGTACCCAAAACGAGCATGTTAGCCGTTACACCACACCCCGATAACACAGCTATAGTAGCATAATATTGCTTTTGGGCAATAAATACCGGTCATGTGGTGTGTGCTATGATATCTGTATGAATGTAAGCCCTCCTTATAAATATACTCCAGGATACATTATGCTTCCGCTAGAGCAGGACATACAAGGCCTTAATGATCAAATTACTCTTTTTGGTGATACTTACACTCTGAAAAAAGAGTTTCACGTTACCTTGATCTATGCTGGTTATTTGTGCTCTCAATACTCTAGCATTAATGAGGAGAAGATTCTTCGGGTATTTAACAAATTTGTGGTACATAATGGGGTAGAAGAAGTGACCTATTTCCCAGAGTATCGTCTCGTAACTCACCCAGATGGAAGGAAAAGTATTATTCAAAAGGTTGAGATTGAAAACTTTAATGAATTATATGAAATACTTTCAGACAAGCTAGGGATGGTTATTCCAAAGCCCGTGACGCATATAACTATTTACGTCAATACAGGCCAGGGGATTGCGGTTGAGACGGAGGATAAGTTCAAAAAAAGCTTTGAACTACGTGTATAATACGTTTCACAGTTTCATGAATATATGCTTAACAGGCGATGTTTCATATGAAACATCATTTACTGGTTGCATGAATTAAAAAAACAACATTCTTTATCTAGGTTTAGAAATTAGGTAATATTCTCTATTCTTCTGATTCTATGTTTTTTGTTTTGCCTGTCGATATATACAACATAAAGATCAATTTGTGTTTCATATGAAACTCCATGCTTTTTGATATAAGCTAGCATAGTTTTTTTGAATTTCTGGATTTTCTTTGCATTAAAGTTTTCTGCTGGGTTATACAATGTTTCATATGAAACATTCGCATTGGTGCACTGGATGCTTTTAACTTCTATAAAATGTATACGATCATCTTTTTGAGCAACGATATCGATTTCACCTATTGGAATGGTAAAGTTTCTCTCTATAAGGTAAAATCCTGATTTAGAGAGGTATTCACAGCAAATTTCCTCACCTTTTTCTCCTATTTTTTGAGTGCGCGACGTGAAAACCTTCATAGTAGTAGTATAACAGAGTATGAGCAGTTTTTAGTTATATATGTTTCATATGAAACATATATAATTTTATAATAGTGTTTCATAAGTTTTGGTATGTGTATTTCACGTGAAACCATATCGTATATAGCTATTAGGGACTTTTCTTTAAAAAAGTCTTTTTTAAATTACTTTTTACTGTCCTTTATAAAAAGCCATCTTTTTTGTCTTTTTCCCCGTTATGCCCAAAGTTATCCACAGCTTGACTCACTTTAAAGAGTTGTTTCCTGAGACAGCTTATCTTTGTTAGATATTTGATCTGCTACTCTACTGGCCGTAAGACATATATCTTAAAATAAATTGCGTCTTTTTTTATTATGTTGTGTGTTTCGTTTCCTGAGTTCAAAAAGTGCTTGATATTTGTGTAATTGTGCATATACTTTAGTCAGCTTATATAAAAAAGCATCTCCACCTGTGGTGAAATGGATATCACAACGGTCTTCGGAACCGTTATTCCAGGTTCGAGTCCTGGCGGGTGGACATATTCGAAAAAGTAACAAATACAATGTATTTGTTACTTTTTTAGAGCCTAAGACTCTTTACAGAAAAGGCGTTTGAATTAATACCTCGGGCTAGTTATTTTGTTTTTCTCAAAAAAAGCTATATTAAATAAAAACAAAGACATAATGAATAAAGATGTTATACATTACCAAGAGTTTCAAGCCATCGTTGATGTTTTGAAAAAGGGATATCATTATTATGGCATGACCGATGAATTGGTGTCTTTTCTGGAAAAGAATATTCAAGCTCCTCTTTCAGGTATTAATGTGAGCAATCACAACCTGCCGCTACCAAAAGCGGATAAAAAAAGAACACGAAATGTTGTTGCCAAGGTGCCGCTGGGTCCATATATGTTTCACGTTGTAGTAACTGTTTGGAACGAAACAAGTAGCGGGTCTCCTATTCATTGCCATCCTAAATTTACGGCATATATTGCGCTTAAAGGTGAAGCTGAAGTTTATCCATGTACCATTGTAGATGGTGCGAGAGGCGTTGCACAAAGCAATTCCGAACCAATAAAGATGTGCAAAGGGAAGACCTTTTTCGGAATAGGCACTGCATTAGCAAAGGGTAATTTCCCACATAAAATCGGGAAAGTTAGTAAAGGTACGATACTCCTACATATATACTCAGCAAATGCAGAGTTGTGTGATCATTATAAAGAGATTAGCCATGCTAAACCATAGAACACAAAGACTTGTTTAAAAACAGGTCTTTTCTCTTGAGATTAGTACATTTTATTTTATACTAGTAAAAATTCAAAAAACATAATTATGCCTACACTAGTCATGCCCACTCAGGGTGATATCGATTTTATGCATGCCGAACTCCTTTTTAATGGTTTTCGGCAGCTATCAGACCAGGAACTTGATCGTACACGTGAACGCCTTGGTATTGTTATTCCATCTGTCCAGCTTCTGCACGAGAGGGTGTATTCTTTTTCTGCCAATAAGCGAGAAGCTTTGGTTATTCTCAAAACCATGACAGATGACGTTCCTGAGATACAGCGTTATTCATCATGGGTGATGATCCTCGAAGGAGATAGAAGAGTATTTGAACGAGCAAAATTCATACGCACATCTCGCTTTGTTCCCAGGTTTATGGCGTGGGCTCGCATTGTTAAGTTGATGGTTGAATATTGGCCTTTGTGCCCAGAAGACCGTGACTTTATGTTACTTGCTGAAAAAATGGATGCTGATGGTGATAAAACCCAAAAACACTTTTTCATTTGTCCTAAAATTGAAAGACATCCAGAGAACCGTGCTTTGGTGATGGATATGGAGCAAGTGCTCAAAGAGCATTGGTCAAGAGACGAAGAATGGTTTTATAAAGAGTACTGGAATAAAAGGAAGCACTATCAAAAGAGTCTTGAAAATCAAGGCAGAAAAATAGGGGCTGCACGCGAATCACGCAAGGTGATAAACGTATTACGACCTGAAAATGTAAAATAACAAAACCCCGACATGATTAATCATGTCGGGGTTTTCAAATTACTCTTCGATATTATCTTGCTGAAAAGAAACAAGCTCATATACTACAACTATGAAAAGGATTACTCCAAAAAATATACCAAAGGGGGTGCGCTGGGTTATTGACCAACTCCAGAGTGCAGGACATGAGGCTTTTATCGTTGGGGGTTGCGTTCGAGATATGATTATCGGCCGTGAGCCAAACGATTGGGATGTTACAACAAATGCTGTTCCTGATGAAATTATTAAGGTATTTGAAAAAACTGATAGGCGAGTAGTCTACGAAAATAATTTCGGTACGGTGGGTATCGTAAATAAAGAATTAGAAAAAGAAGATCCAGCTTATGAAATTGAGATAACCCCGTACCGAACAGAGGGTGACTACTCGGATAACCGTAGGCCTGATCAGGTTTCCTTTAGTACAGAAATTACAGAAGACCTGATGAGGCGTGACTTTACCATTAACGCGATGGCCTATGATCCTACTCGTGAGCTCTTGGTTGATGAATACGGAGGAGAGCGTGATATTGAAAAAGGTGTCATTAGGACAGTTGGAAATCCTGACGAGCGATTTTCCGAGGACGCGCTTCGCATTATGCGTGCTGTCCGCTTTTCAGCGCAGCTTGGTTTTGTTTGCGGAGAAGAGACAATGCAAGCAATACGAAATCACGCTAAACGATTACAAAATATCTCGGCCGAACGGATTCGTGATGAGTTTATTAAAATTGTTGATGCTCCGTATGCGATGGATGGCATTACGAGCCTTCATACACTTGGCATGTTAAAGTATATTGTTCCTGAACTTGAAGAGGGTATCGATTGCGAGCAAGGAGGCATTCACTCATTTGACGTGTGGACCCATAATCTAAAATCACTTGAACATGGAACCCATAAAAACTATCCATTCTATGTGAAACTTGCCGCATTGTTTCATGATATTGGGAAACCTGCGACTCGCCGCAAGGCAAATGGGCGTGGAAGCAAGGAGTGGACCTTTTATGGTCACGAGGTTGTTGGGGCACGTATGGCACGTGACATTATGCAGCGCCTAAAATTTCCGAAAGACACTATTGAAAAAGTATATAAACTTGTCCGGTACCATATGTTTTTTTCTGACCCTGATGCGATTACCTTATCAGCAGTACGGCGAATGGTAAAAAATGTCGGTAAGGATATGATTTGGGATTTGATGGATCTTCGTACCTGTGACCGTATTGGAACAGGGAGACCTAAAGAAAAACCATATCGCCTGCGTAAATATCATGCCATGATTGAAGAGGTGATACGTGATCCCATTTCCGTTGGTATGCTGAAGATTAATGGTGACATTATGATTGGTGAAATGGGGTTACACCCTGGACCAAAAATGGGCTGGGTACTACATGCGTTATTAGAGGAAGTGCTTGATGATCCAACTAGAAATACAAGAGAGTATCTTGAACAACGTACGCGTGAGCTCTATGAATTACCAGACCAAGAAATAAGGAAGCTTGGCGAAGCAGGGAAGGACAAAAAAGAAGAAGAAGAGTTTCAGGCAGTGAAAAAGCTGCACCGCAAACACAAGGTAGGTTAAAGGCAGGATATATATCCTGCCTTTGTGTGTATTTAATTGAGATGTTTTTTATCTTTTTCTTGAATAAGGTTATTCATTTTATCCAAAAATGGACCCATCATGCTAGAAAATTTTCGTAGCTGTGAATTTTTAATTTTTTGCTGATCGATACTTTTATAAATGAGAGTTTCGCCAAATACATCCAGTTTTTGAAAGATTGTTTCAAATTCTGCGAAGCTTACTTTTGATTCATCCATAAGAACTTTTTGTAGCTCGGAATCAAAGATGGTAATAGATTTCCGCTTCTTGAGCATTATCTTCTTTATCTCATGATGCATCTTTGTGAAATCAGAAATCGCATTAAATTGATTTTTTAAATGCTCACGTGGGTGTTCTGCTCGCCATATTTTTTCTTAATATTTTCAAGTATTTCGGGCCAAATATCATCTAATTTTATCTGGGCATGGGTGTAGCCTTCAGAGATAGGAATAGCCTCTAGTCCAGAAACGATATCAAGTAAAGCATGGTATTCTGCTTCGCTAGCCTCATAGCCTTTTTGATACCATTGGTAAATTTCATTATCGTCCATGACTGTATGTGTTTTTCTTATTAAACCATAAAATAAATAAAAAGCAGAACAATGTTCCGCTGGTCTTTATTTCATTAATTTATGTAGCCACGCAATAATAAGGAATCCAACCCCAGTTAATGCCGGAGCAGGGAGGCTCATATGGATACCGATTACAATCATACCAATTGC
This sequence comes from Candidatus Campbelliibacteriota bacterium, assembly GCA_002698305.1. Classification (GTDB taxonomy): domain Bacteria; phylum Patescibacteriota; class Minisyncoccia; order Phycocordibacterales; family UBA1006; genus UBA1006. The sequence goes on from NZWR01000003.1 coordinate 67,577, forward strand.
AATCAATATAAGAACGACCGTAAGAAGGTTAAAGAGAGTGTGTTTTTTCATAGGATGTTTGTTAGCTGCTAATACTGCCATTATACCATTACTAAAAATAAGGTATTAAAAAAGTCCGAGAAATTCCCGGACTAGTTATAAAAATTTTTAGTGTTAACGATCTTCATCGATACCTTTCTCTGTTTTTCGTGAGCAAAGTAAAATTCCACTTATGGCGATGAGGCATAGAGATATAAATAAACCAGCAAGACTTAATCCATTTGGGAGCTTATCACCACTAGGGATTCTTATATATGATGGCTCTTTTATGTCAGCACCTACGTCGCCACCTTGAAAATTGAAAGTAGAGAATTCATGAAAATTTAATTCCGGTATTTCCACAACCTCTTCCGTATCCACAACACCATCGCCGTCATTGTTGATATCGTAATAGACAAGTTCACCGTGATGTAGTTTTGGGTTTCCGTTCCCATCAAGTCCGCGTTGATAATGTAAAAGGTTGTCACACTCTTTGCTTTGAATTTCTTGGGCAAATGTAAAAACTGTAAAAAGACAGCTTAAAAAGAAAAGTAATGTTTTCATGGTATGAAGTTTTTAATAGTGAGTATTATATTTAAATAAAATTTAACATATTTAAATATTTTGTCAAACCAAAACACAGCTTACTTTGACTGTGTTTTTTACGATAATGTGATTCCGACCGGGCAATGATCTGATCCGGTAATGTGATCATAGATTGTCGCATCCTGTATCTTCTTCTTTAGTTTTTGAGATGTAAATACATAATCGATTCTCCATCCAACATTACGTGCTCGGGCTGCGGCACGGTATGACCACCAGGTGTATCGTATTGTTTTGGGAAAGAGTACTCTAAAGGTGTCAATAAAACCAGCGTTAATAATGTTGGTAATACCTTCTCGCTCCTGATCGGTAAACCCGGCCGTCCCTGGTTTTTTCTCGGTCGTTCGGTTTGCATCAGGACGTGCGATATCAATATCGTAGTGTGCAGCGTTAAAGTCTCCACATACTACTATAGGTTTTTTCTTTTCAAGTTTTTTAAGGTGTTTGAGAAAAGCAGTGTCCCATTGTGTATGTCGCAACTCAAGTCGCGCCAAATCAGGTTTTGAATTAGGGGTATAGACATTTACAACAATAAGGTCATCAAATTCAGCATTAATGATGCGCCCTTCGTTTTCTATGGGTGAGTCCTTCATTCCGTACCATACCTTCACTGGCTCTTTTCTTGAAAAAAGAGCGGTAGATGAATATCCTTTTTTTTCTGCACTGTGAAAATATTGATGCGGATAATCTGGAAACAATGAACCATCTATTTGTTCAGGTTGAGCTTTTGTTTCCTGCAGACAAAAAACATCTGGTTGCTCTGTTTTATTGATAAATTCAAGTGCGCCTGGTTTTTTAACCCATGCGCGAAATCCGTTAACGTTCCATGAGATGATTTTCATATGAACTAGTGTAGCAGATTTCTATTCGGTAATGGTGTAAATGTGATAGGATTGAGTCAAACAAACGTAAAAAAAGAATTATGAAAAATACAAAATCTCCTCCAGAAAGAGGTAAAAGACTACTGCCGATCTTAAGAAAAAGGGTTAATAAGCATCTTAAACAGCCTCATATCAAGAAGAATGAATGGCTAGAAAAAACCGAGCTGTACTCAAAAGCGGTTATTATGTTTAGTGTATGGCTCGCTCCATTTATTTTATTATTTGTATATCAATTCTCAACATTTCAAGAGATAGCTCTTGGGGTAATTTCAGGAATTGGTATGGCGGGTGTTGGAATGAATGTTATGCATGATGCCAGTCACGGCGCATTTTCAAAAAAACCTTGGGTAAATAAACTGATGTCGTGGAGCATGTACCTGCTTGCAGGAAATGTCTATAACTGGAAAAAGCAGCACGTAGAAATACATCATACTCATACTAATATTGATGGTATGGATGATGATATTGATACGAAAGGCTTGTTCCGTTTCAGTAAAAAACAGAAGTGGCGACCGCACCATAGGTTACAATGGCTCTATGCTGTCCCTGCTTATTGCTGCATGACATTATTATGGGTATTTGCCAAAGACAGAAATCAAATGAAACGCTATTTTAAACACGACAAGAGCATTCCAAAAAAAGAGCAAAGTAAACAGTTATGGATACTAAGAATAACCAAAGCAATGTATATATCTTTATGGCTCGTATTACCTTTGTTACTTTGGGAAAATTGGTTAAGCGTTGTTATTTTTTTTCTCAGCATGCATTTTATCTGTGGTTTAATATTGACAGTAGTTTTCCAGTTGGCACATGTGGTACCAAAGGCGCAGATGTATGATGATGACCACCTAATTGAAGATCAACTCAAACATCAACTGTTAACCAGTGTTAATTTTGGAACACAAAGTCGTCTTTTAAATTGGTATTTAGGTGGTTTAAATTTACAGAAAGAGCACCATGTATTTCCAAACAAGAATCACATACAATATCGAAAGATAAAATCTGTGGTTGCTGATTTTTGCGACGAGATTAAAATTGAGTATACAGAGTATCGAACAATGTTCGCAGCTATCGTTGCTCATTTTAAACTTTTAATTCAGTTAGGGAATAAAAACGTTGTTTAGTATAAGTGAATATTTTAATTAAAACACTATCTTCTTTGAAGACGGTGTTTTTTTTGACAAAGAAAAATCGCAGGTTATGATAAGCATCAAACACTATTAATTTAACACTAAAACTTTTTGCACATGCATAAGAATGAAATTAAAAAGACCATCAACTCACTTTTTCGTAACCCTCAATTTAATGACGAAGAGCGTATTCAATTTCTAGAAAATATGGAAGAGTCACTGCTTGCCAAGAATCTTCTGAAAAAAGATCTCAAAGAGCTACTTCAACTTACAATTGATAAGATTCATATACGCACTATCGAGCCAGTAATTGAACGACTAAAGAAAAATATTTCTCTAAGCGAAAGTCAGCGTATAGAAAAGCTAGAAAAAATTTTCTTGAAACATTCAGATATATCCCATGTTTCAGATAAAAAGAAAAAATTTATCGCTAACTTTGAGCATACGATATTAAATTTAAAAATAATATCAATCATTGAAAATGAAACGTATGATCCGTTTGAGAAAATTGAATACCTTGAAGAAATTCAAGATGAACAGGAGTATGGTGGCAAATTATGGAATGTAATTCAAAAGAAGATAGATGCTATCGGTGTTCAATCTGATGCGCTTGATACTGTTGTCTTATTTTCCTGAAAAATTGAAATTAAAAAAAACGACCGCTCACGCGGTCGTTATTTTTTTTGCATTAATGTGAAGACGAGGGTTACTTTGTCTTTTGGGTCAGACTGCGATCCGTAGGTTTCAAATCGCTGATCAACAATATCAAAATGATTCGTAAATGTTCTTTCAATTTCTTCCTCTGTGAAGAAATGATAGTGAACACCAAATTTTACAAAATTACCGTCAGGTGAACGTGCAACATCAAGCCCCATAAAATTTTGTGTTTTCCGAGAAAGAGAAATTTTTAAAAAATATGATCCAGATTTCAGAACTCGATATACCTCATCAACATAGGCTGACCATTCATTTTGCTTTAGGTGTTGAAAGGTTCCAATATCAGTAATAAGATCAAATCCATTATCAACGAATGGAATATCTAAAACATTTCCAACCATGAACCGCGCTCGGTCGGCGTAGCCCTCATCTTTGATTTGGGTGTTAACTTTCTGAACAATACTTTCCACGTAATCAATTCCTAAAACCCGGTACCCAAGTCCGACAAGTTTTGCTGCCCATAATCCGCGGCCAGCACCAATATCAAGAACCAATGAATCCCGTTCCATCCGTGGAATCATTTGCTCTGCCGTGTAGCGATACGGAATATGACTCCAGATATCGCTTCCGGTTTGGTAGGCGAATTGGAAATATTGTTTTTGAATTTCAGGAGTGTGTTCCATGTAGTGAAAGTATATCCAAAAAAGATGCAGCTGTCAGGATTTTGGTTATGAGGTTTTAGAGGTATAGTAAAGAAAATATATAATCACAATGAAAAATATAATCGCATATCTGATTGGATTAATTTGGACATTTGGAGTAGCTGTATATGTTTTTATAGAAACTCAAGATATTTCACGAAGTCTTATTCAAGGACTGTCTATATCTACTTTTATTATTGTCTTACTCGTTACCCTAGTGACAAGTTCATTTTCTTTGAAAGCTGAACGAGAGAAAAATAAAATGAGGGCAATGACTTTAGATCAACTATCTTCTTATTTTCAAGATATTCAACATACAGCTGATTCAAAAATAGTAGATTACGCAGAACAGTTACTGTATCAAAAAATGGAGATAAATTATGATAATGATTCGGACAAAGAAACAAATGCATAATTTTAAAAGGACGGCTAAATAGCTGTCCTTTTATCTTGTCTTTTATGCCCTAGAACTTCTTAATATTTTTTATGTGTTACCGTGTTTCACTGTTATTATTTATTATGAAACTTCTTGTGTACTTCACGCAGTTGTTTGTCGGTTATATGTGTATAGATCTGAGTTGTTGCGATATTGCTATGCCCTAGCATCATTTGGACACTGCGTATGTCAGCACCGTTTCGCAGTAAATCAGTTGCAAATGAATGTCTAATGGTGTGCGGGGTAACCTTTTTAGCGATACCCGCTTCAATTGCAATTCGTTTCACCAGGCGTTCCACACTTCGCGGTGTAAGGCGGAGTGAAACATTTTGCTCTTCAAGTTTCACGACTCTAGGGCCTTCCTGGATAAACAGGGCTTCGTCCATGTCGGTGCGGTTATTCAGATACTCACGGACACTTTCTCGTGCTTTTGGACTTAAAAAGACAATTCTTAATTTGTCTCCTTTTCCACGAATCGTCATCTCGTCCTTTGAAAGATCTATGTCTCTGTTTAACGAGGTAAGTTCAGAAACACGCAGTCCCGTAGAAAAGAGCATGTGCATGATGGCATAGTTTCGTTGATGCTTTTGCGCGACATCGAGCATGCGCTGTAATTCAGTAACATCAAGATGATCTATGTGACGAGCTTCTGTTTTAGCCAGTTCAATATTTTCTGGTGAGTACACCTTGTGACCCTGCTTCATTAAATATTTAAGAAACATACGAAGAGCTATCAGGTAATAATTCTGAGTTCTTTTTTTCATGGTTCCTGACTGCTGGCCTTTTGTCTTTGCTCCAGGCTGTCGGTTAAGGTGGAGGCGGAATTGGCGGATGCTCTCTGCATCAATAACATCTATTTTTTTGATGCCAGAAAATTCAATATATTTTGAAATATATTGTTTATAGTTTCGGACGGTTTTGAGTGACCGCCCTTTTTCAATCTCGAGGTATTCAAGGAATCGTTGTAGTGCTTCATTAATATTCACAGATTAATTATATCAAAAATAATGTCGGAAAATTTTGGTATGATATTTTTATGCAAAATAATCCCTCCTCAATTTCACTCACACCACCGAAAATACTTTTGGATGATATTGTTTCTCTTGATGTGAAATTTTTCGATTTTAATAAAAAAGAGCAGACAGGAATAATAGAAGTTCACAAAAGTATTGAGCAAGACATCCGCGGGCTTTTTGATTTGATTCATACGATCAAATTTCCTCTAGAATCAGTACAGCTGATGTCAGATTTTCATTTTGACGATGACGCATCAATGGCGATGAATAATACCAGCGCATTTAATTTTAGAACGGTGACCCTGAAACCTCATTTAGTATCAAATCATGGCTATGGTGTTGCGATTGATATTAATCCAATGCAAAATCCGTATATTAAAAAAGAAAATATTTTTCCGCCTGATGCTGCCTATGATACACATCAATCAGGAACACTCGTTGCAGATGATGAGATTGTTAAATTCATGAAAAGCCGTGGCTACACCTGGGGCGGTGATTGGGAAAAACCGTATCTTGATTACATGCATTTCCATAAGGAATTACCAGAAGAGTATTTGGAAAAATATCAAGCAGAAATTTCTAAAGTTTTACTGAAAAGACAGCAGTAACACACTGCAAATTAAAAGCCGTGAACTTTTAGTTCACAGCTTTGGTTTTTAATAGGTTTTTATTCCATACTTATGCAATTTTTCTTCAATCCATTTCCAGGGTTTTGGTAAGAGTAGTCCCAAAAGTGGAACGGGTGAATCCGGAAAAAAATTAAACCATCGAGAACCAGTTTTTCTTCGAACTATTTTGTAAAGAAGCTTACCTTTTTTTGGATTTAGAAGTAAGGCACTTCTCAAGAAAACCTGCCGTGAGCATTTTGAGTTCAAATATTTTTTATGAAGCCTTTCATCAAAAAACCATTTGATGTCTCTCTGCTTTCTTATGGTTCTGTATTTTTTCAACATCTTTCTGAAATCATGTCCAAAAAAATACATACCACCTAATCCTATAGATACGAGCATGCCATGGTGGATCCACCATCCTGGTGCAAGATAGGCAATCAAGAGAATAAAACCGACTGACATGGTTAAAAGTTTTCTAAAAATAGAAATAGGCTTCCTGCTTGTGAATGGCGTGCCAAACAAGAGTATAAGAGCAAAGATAGTTACTATATGGGTATATGTGGATGTGCCGACAATTCCAGCTACAACCATTAAGGCTCCAACTGAAACTAGAAAAACTGGTAAATGGTTTATCCAAAAGATAAACAAAAGCCATTCCTGTATGTCCATAGGTGGAATATTTTCTTTTTTCATATTAATTATTTGTTTTTATTTACATTAAAAGAAATAAGTAATTAGTCAATATTATCTATTAATAATCTTGTAATAAATGTACATTTTATGTAGCATTACTATAAAGACCTCGATGTGAGTTTACAGCCTATTGCTTTATAGTTTGTAAACTCACATCGAGAACCTTTGTGGGTTGGAACGAGCCCCCAAGGTGGCTTACAATTTAATTTAAATTTTTTATTATGAAAAATTATTTTTTTTCTTTTGTAATGGTTGCACTATTCATTGGCGTAACCTCATTTGTTTCATCTGATAGTGTAGATAAAACAACCGCAACAGTACTAACGTTCAATGTAGAAGCAGGCACTGTTGATTGTGAAACTCACGAACATACCGGTAGGTGTATTCATAATGGGGGTGGCGGAATTTGTGCATATGGTTGTGAATATGGACACATAGAGTACGTAAAATATGCCATACTTGATTTTTTAGGTGTAGATAATGAAGATAGAAAAACTCCTTCTATCAACGAAACATCTAAAGAAGGTAAAAACAAGAAAGCAGTTAATGTGGTCAATAAGCATTAATTTCTTAACCTATTTGATATTTAGGCCCGATTGATTATTCGGGTCTTTTGTTTGCAAAATCTTGAGCTCATGGTAGTGTAAGAGACGTTATGTTAACAACAAAGAAGAAAAAGGACGTTATCACGGGTGTACAAACTCATGATTCTGACACCGGTTCTCCTCAAGTGCAAATTGCACTTTTGACCGAACGGATTGCAGAATTAACTGAGCACCTTAAGGTCCACAAAAAAGATATTCACTCACGACGTGGTCTTATCAAAATGGTAGATACACGACGTAAATTACTACGAAATTTCAAAAACAATGATTTTGAAGCGTATCAAGCGCTTATTCAAAAACTTGGATTGAAAAAATAAAAAACTTCCTGGATTCAGGAAGTTTTTTATTTGAATTGTTTAGTCTCTGATATCGCGATACACTATATATATGAGTGACACCAACCAACCTCAATCTAATAGCGATGCCCAGAACATGAATTCTAATACTCTCCCTGACACAGGAAAAGACAATCAGCATGTTTTAGCAAAAGATGAAATAGAGCGACTTGCTCACCAATCTGCACAGTACCGTGATTTAGGTCAGAAAAATCAATCTCCAAAATCGTCTGATGATGATGCTATTTCATCCTTACACAATGATATAGAAGCCGCGATTAATGGAGGGCAAGCGACTTCTTCTGATGATTCTCAAATAAATACCGATGCACCAAATGATGAATCGCTTCTTGAATTACGCAAAGAAATTGAAGCATCTCTTGAGAAAGAAAGTCAACCGCCAAAAGAACATCTCGACGCTGACCTTTCAGCACCAGCCGCCAATCAATCACCAAACGATGTGCCAGGTCCTGCTAGCGAGGCTGCTCTTGAGGCGATAGCACAAAGAAATAAAGATAATCAACCAACAGAAGCTACACCCGAGTCTACTTCAGAACCAGTTCAAGACAGTGCAGAAGAGAAAGCTGCAATCGAAAGCTTAAAAAATCAAATCTCTGATTCTTTGGAGCAAGTTGATAAGGAGCGAGCTCAAGGTGATACCACGGGCGTAGGTCAAACGTATTATTCTGATCTTTCAAAAGCGATGAGTGCGAATGAGCCACAGACGATGTCGGAGCTTATTCAGCAATCTCGTTTCGAAGAGAAAGAAAAAAAAGTTCTTTCTGCAAGTTCAAAAAAGAATATTTTGTTTATAGCTGGAGGGGTAATTCTTCTGATTTTGGGTATTCTGGCTCTTGTTTTCTCTTTCAAGCCAACAGAAGAGGTTGAGTTTATTACCGATAGAACGGTAAGTTCGTTAGTACAGAGTGAATATAATACCGGTATTAATATTACTGGGCTTGATCCAACAACAATTAACAATGCTATTCGTGACGTTGTTGAAAAAGAGTACCAAGAAGATACGGTTCACCAAATTTATTACCTTCGTAATGATGGTGTGGGTAACCTTCGCCGGCTTGGGATTAATGATGTTTTTGATGCCACTGAAAGTGAGGCGCCAGGATTGTTGTATGACAACATTGAACCTGAGTTTACTCATGGCGTGTATACATCAGATAGACGGTATCCATTCCTACTATTAAAAAGTCTTTCATATGACCGAGTCATGCTGGGCATGAAAGAGTGGGAGCCAACAATGATTGATGATTTAACCGTATTTCTAGACCTTCCACCAGAAGCAACAGACAGAAGTCTTGTAGAAGATGGCTTTGAAGATGATTTGATTTTGAATAAAAATGTACGGCTTGCTCGATATATTCCACGTGAAAAAGATAGTCGTAATATTCTCGATCTTTTGAATCTGCGACCAAGTGAACCAGAACAGCCAGAGCCAGTAAATAATCGAATCAATAATTTCTTTGAAGGTGATGAGATCAATGTTATTCAAGATGAAGATCAGACAAATGGAACAATAGGTGTTGATGGTGAAGCAGATAATTCGCTGCCGATTTCACTGAATTCATTGAAACGATTTATTGCACGGGCCTTTGCCCCAGAAACAGCTACAGCGCAATCACCTCAGGTGACAGGGGTAGGATTTAATACCATTGATTCAGGTCAAACGGGTACCGAGACTTGTTATGATACGACAAGACCTGGAGAAACATTCAGACCTGATGAGGTAAATGAAGCACTTCCAAATATTTTCTGTTCAAATACGATTACTCAAGGAGATGCGATTTCAAATATCAGTACCGAGAGAACGCAGCCAATCTGTTTTGATAACTCAACAGGAAATCGAGTTCAGGGGACTGGTATTGCAACCAATCCTGGGCTGACATGTTTTGAAGCATATGCATGTTACCGATATGTCTGCCGACAAGGAAACCAGGTCGTTTCCCAGGATCTTTTAGGGACACCAGGGGTGGTGTGTAGTGAAGACCGTTCTGCTCGGGTGTTTGCTGATAATGATGATAGATTTAATCCAGAAATAGATGGCGGACCAAAGATTTGTTACCCATATTTTGGAGTTTCAAACCTTCAAAATCTTAGTCAGGCAGCAATTTGTTTCATTCAGGAAGGAGATACGCTGAGTTACCTACCAGGAGTAACTGCCCCTGATCCGTCTCGAAACATCAGCTGTGAATATCCTATAAACAGAACTGAAACTATATGTTTGAATGCAAACCAGGAAATTGTTCCAGCAACTGACCCATCCAAACGAATTTGTTTTGAGCCTTTAGGGACTCAAAATACTATTACGAATCAAGGTGGGGTAACTCAGGGAATTGCTATTGGACAGGAATGTTCTGATCAAGCCCTTCCTGTACAGGAGCTCAAGATTCGTTTTGCACAGGTTGCCCAACAATTACGCCTCGTGCGCGAAGCCTTGCAGGCAGTAGGAGCTGATGAGGCGGCACAAAAAGTAAATGAAGCGGCAAATCTTTTCCACCAATTAAGTATTTCTAATCTTGGATCAATAGCATTGGTGCAAGAAGGAATACAGGCCCTTGAGGTTATTAAGGGATTACAAAATGGGGTTTTGAAAACAGGAAATCCTATCATAGATATTATTGGAAATTCAGGACTCATTAATATTAATATTCCTCAAGAACTTATTGATCTTATTAACCTTCTTGAATGTGCTCTTGGATATCAAGAAAATATTTTGTGGCCACCACTCTTTGATATGCCTCAAGGTATTACTATTTTGCCAGGGCAAGAGATTCCAGAATTAGAACCTATCCAGCAAGCCTTAGTGGCAATGGGTCTGATGACACCAATCCAAGCCAATGGTGCACATACGGTTACCTCACAGCAAGCCATTATTCAATTTCAAATAGCCAACGGTCTTGAGCCAAACGGTATTATTGATCCAAACACCTTACTTCTGTTAGGAGAAATTGTTGAAAACCAAGGAGAGCTTCTTGCAGGCACGAGTATCGCGACTATTGATGATTACTTTATCGTGACCAATGGAGCGATTTCAAATAACGGACAGCAAATTCTAACAATGGGTGCCTATAACCCATCAGTTCAACAACTGCAAGTAACACTCTATGCATTAGGGTATTCAATAAACCAAATTACCGGTCTCTTTGATGCAAATACCTGTGATGCCTTGCAAGAGTTTCAAGCTGCAAATGGATATGAGCCTGCAGGAGATACCGATTGTATTCCTGGGGCTGCAACCATTGAAGCCTTAAACAATGCTATTAGAGAGAATGATTTACTTGGAGGTGGATTCCGTTTGAATGAGAATAATATTCTTGAAGGAACTGGACCTCTTGAAGGAAGCTTTGGGCCAGGTGAGATTGATTTTGGGGTAAATACAGCCTATGCAGATACTTTGAATGAAGGAGACGTTGTTCTTCTCTACACCTTCTTGGACGAAGAAACACTTTTAATTGCCCGTGATAGCGTTGTTATTGACGAGATTATTGAGCGCAGGGCAAACGAAGATATCTTTAGTTAATGTAATAAAAAATAAAAATAAAGAGCACCGCTCTTTATTTTTTTACCTTGGTTGCTATACTTTTTGCATGATTGATCTTAACGAACAAAAAGCGAAGCTAGAAGATGAAGTAAAAGAATTGGAAAAAGATTTGTCGACTATTGCACGTCAGACAGATGACGGTGACTGGATTGTGAATCAAGAAGACATGGGAGAGTCTCATGCTGACCCTCTAGATACTGCCGATGATGTTGAAGAGATGGAAGAACGATTAGCGCGAATGGTGGTTCTTGAAAAAGAACTTGCCCAAGCAAAAAAGGCGTTAACTGCTATTGAAAACGGTAGCTACGGAGTCTGTGAAGTGTCAGGTGAGAAAATTCCTGAAGATCGACTTAAGGCACAACCGTCAGCAACGACAACCGTAGAACACGCATCATAGGTGTTTTTTGTTATACTCTCTTCATGAAGAAAAAAGGATTTACATTAATAGAATTATTAGTAGTTATTTCAATCATCGGAGTGCTTTCCTCTATTGTTTTGGGAACCCTAGGTGATGCTCGAAATAGCGCGCGCGACGCTGCTTTCTTAACACGAGCAAAAGAACTACAGAAATCTATTGAAATTTTTTATCTAGAAAATGATCGCTATCCAACCTCAGGGAGTGTGATTAATGGGGGTGGTGGTACCATCGCTGCCGCAAATAATTGCCCAGAGCCATCGAATCCAACCTATAATGATAATTGGGATGAATTTGTAGCTGATATGGGGGGATACCTCTCACCTGGTCTTGGCGCGATTGACGGACAAGGACATAAACATTGTATGGTCTACGTTTTAGGAAAACATCCTAAATGTAACAAATATGCAGATAGCGCGTACAACATTATTTATACAACGTACAATACGACGTACGGAGAAGGAGGGGAAATTGACTATTGGGTGGATGGTGCAGGTGACACTCGCCACTGCCTCTATCCTTTATAACAGGCGGAAAGGTCTGTTTTTTTGATATACTTTATGTATGAAATACGCAAAGCTGATGGCAGGGCAACCAGAATACTTAACCGGAAAGATTGTTCAGGTTGAGATTGATATTTCTCGTGGGCTGCATGCTATTACTATTGTGGGAATGGCATCAAAAGCCGTTGAAGAATCAAAAGACCGTGTTGGCTCCGCTATAAAGCATTCAGGGTTTACTTCACTTAATTCAAGAAATGAAAAGGTCATTATCTCACTTTCACCTGCTGATTTAAAAAAAGATGGTGCATACTATGATCTTGCTATTGCATTAGGGTACCTCCATGCGGCAGGTGATATTGCTATAGCATCTCCTGAGACAAAAGTATTTATTGGAGAGCTTTCGTTAGATGGAGCTGTTCAGTCATTAGAAGGGGTGCTGCCAATCGTCCAGGCTGCAGCCCGCGAAGGATATCAGGAAATATATGTTCCGTATGCAAATCGCAAAGAAGCTGCAATGGTTTCGGGTATTGCTGTATATCCAGTAAAACATCTCAAAGAACTTGTTGCTCACCTTGATGCTACTCATCCAGACCATGCCTTCATATCACAACAAAAGAAAACAAAATTAGATACCCTAGCGCACCATGTCCCTACTAATTTTCACGACATCAAGGGTCAAGAAATTGCCAAGAGAGGGCTTGAGATAGCAGCTGCCGGTGGACACAATGTGTGTATGTTTGGTCCACCAGGTACAGGGAAGACCATGCTGGCTCGAGCGTTTATAGGAATTGTTCCTGAGCTTAGTGATGCTGAGGCGCTTGAAGTAATTGGTATCCATAGCGTCTCTGGTTCGCTCCGGTATGAAAAAATGTCTAAAATTCCGCCCTTTAGGTCACCTCACCATACCTCAAGTTATGTTGCTATTGTAGGAGGGGGAGCAAATCCAAAACCAGGAGAGATTACGATGGCTCACAGAGGAGTGCTTTTCTTAGATGAATTTCCTGAATTTGATAAGCGCGTTATTGAAAGTATGCGCCAACCCCTTGAAGATAAAATAGTAACTGTTTCTCGAGCACGCAAGACTGTTACTTTTCCTGCAGACATTACGTTGATTGCAGCTATGAATCCGTGTCCGTGTGGATATTATGGTAGCGACATAAATACATGTACCTGCAGTGCATATACGATTGAACGATATAAGAAAAAAATCTCAGGGCCTATTGTTGACCGCATTGATATATGGTTGCCGGTTGAACATATTGATTATGAATCACTTACCGATGCACAGCATTCTGGTGAATCATCAGAGACCATTCAAAAGAGAGTGTGTACTGCGCGCTCATTTAGAACACAGAGGACAGGTAAGATCGACCTGAATAATGCAATGAGCTCACGCGATGTTCAAAATCTTGATCTATCTGATTCAGTCCTCACGGTATTACGTCGTAGTGCAGAGCATATGAAATTATCACCGCGTGCGTATCACCGGGTAATAAAGCTTGCACGAACGATAGCAGATCTCGAAGAAGCAGTCTCAATTACTGAATCTCATATACTTGAAGCATTGCAGTATCGACCGCAAATATATCAATAAAAAACAACGACTCGATCGTTGTTTTTATAATAAGAAGTTAGTATTCATTTTCTTACCGTTTGAATACATAATTTCAAAGTGTAAGTGTGGACCAGTAGACCGCCCGGTTGAGCCAATAGCTGCAATTTTTTGCCCTTGGACAACATATGCACCAACGCCGACATAAAGTTTGCTTGCATGAGCGTACAGACTGCGCGTACCATTGTCGTGTTCAACAATTAGACACTTTCCGTATCCCGAACCACAACTTGTTTTAATTACTCGCCCGGATGCAGCGGCAACAATTGGTGTTCCTGTTGACGCGGCAATGTCAATTCCGTAGTGATAGCGACCGCTTCGTGGACCGAATTTTGAACTTCCACGACCTTGAGCTGGTCTAATGTATGCGCCTTTATTGGCGTTACTTGTTGATACGGCAACTGATGTTGAGATTGATGAACCAGATGATGTTGACCTGATTGCTCTTAGTACTCCGTTTGGAACAATAATTTTTTTCCCAGGAACAAGTTTTGTTGCATCAATATCATTAAAGACCGTAATGTCTTCAATTTCTACGTCATAGAGGTTGGCAATTTTTCCAAAGGTATCTCCTTTTTGAATAGTGTGACGTACTCCTGTTACTGGCAGAATACGTAATTCTTGGCCGGGTTTGATGTTCTTTGAATTTCCATTTTCCCAAATAATAGTATTTACAGAAACATCAAATTGTTCAGCAATCTCTGAAAGGGTATCTCCTTCTTGAACCACATAGATAACAATACCATCTGGATCAACCTCAATCTTCCCGGTAATAGTGTCATTGTCAGATACACCAACCTGAGGAGTCAGCAAAGCCAGTTTTTCATTAACAGAGTCAACATAGGGACCTCCTACCGCAGACGGTACCATAACAGCATAATCCTGAGACAGGACGTGAGTTCGCTGCGCGTTTGTACTATCTGAAGGGGTTTTCTCTAATTCGAGGGCTGAACTTCCAAGTGAAGAAAGCACTACAAAAACACCAACGCTGATGATTCCAATAAAAAACAAACCATGCTTGCGCAGAAAAGAATATGTCGTCTTCCCATCTATATGTGAAGAGTCTTGAGCATTATCAGTAATAAGCCAAATTAAAATCCATAAAAACTATGGATAGGTTGTATGCCATAATCATACCAAGACCACATATTGTGACTATTGACAAGTACCATATTAGTATGGTATATATAAATCATACTTAACACTCATATGTCAAAAGAAAATCCCGAAAACAATAAAAAAGTGACGAATGATATTACCGAGCTGGAGTCTCTTTTGAGTTCTCAAAAAACAAATGAAGAACTTGCAGAAGATGCAATTGAGAAACTTCAAAATTTAGATATCGCCCAAAATACAAAAGATAGAGACGCCGCTGTTGAAATACTGAGGACTTTACCTTCAAAAAGTAATGAAATTAAATTGGTGATTAATAGTTTACCACTCAATAAACGATATGCGTTGTTGGCTGTACTACCTGAAGAACGAGAGCTTAAAAAAAGGTTAATTTATGACGGCAGTAAAAAATCCTGGGATGGCTCGAATGTACGAAGAGAGGGAGAGTCTGATATTCCTTATGAAGATTATGTCACTAATTATAATAGTAAGTTTAAAGAAATTTCACCTTCGAATGTTAATAGTGAATACCTTGATCATTCTGATGGAGAAGTTGAATCACCGTTTTCCTATATACAAAATAAAATACATGAAGAAGATGGAAACGATGTAGTAAGCATGAAAGAGAGTAAGAATGGAGATAGTTTGAACGTTGAGTATAAAAATGGAACTCGTGAAAAAATTCAACTCGATAAAGAAGGAAAACCCTTTACTAAACGGCTTGAGGAAGATGAGGTGACGACCCATTATAAAAAAGATGGAAGCGGAAAAATTACCCAAAAAGATTATCAGGCTGGATACAGTGTTGTAGGCAATGATCCAAAACATCTAGAAACTGAACAAGCAGGACCGATTACAATAAGCAGAAACAAGGAAAAGTATAAACAGTCACAAGGTGAACAAACAGAACAACCAATTCTTAAAAATATTACTGAACAATCAGAAAATGAGACTGAAGAAGTTAAAGCAAAAATAAGCGAGTCTATTGAAAATAATGCTCAGCATCTTTTAGAAAAATCTAACTTTTCAGAGGAAGCTCGTGCGTATCGACGCTATATGATGTTTAAGGAAACAGATTCATCGCAGACATTAATTGATGATGCGTATGAAGAATGGCAAAAAGCAAAAGAACGAGCGCTACAAAAAGAGGAGCCCGTTATTACCGCTGAAGAAGCGGCTGATGAAAAGCTGCGACAAGAACCAGTACAAGAACATGTTCGAGCAGATACAATTATTGAGCAAGAGAATGCTACAACACGAGCCTTTCATCGTATGAAAGCTGTAATCGAAAAAATTAAAGAAGAAGGGGTTGCTGATTACAAAAAAGATTCACGATATAAAAAATATTATGATGTATGGAATTCTCACAAAGATAGACTCCAGAAAATATATGAAAATGGACGTAAAGAAATAGCTAGTATCAATCAGCAGATTGCATCGGCACAGAAAACTATTGAATGGATGAAAGGTAAAAATAAAAAGTTTACCAAGCCAAGCATGCTAATGCGTGAGGAGCGAAAGCTGCGTAATCTAGAGGTAGCCTTGCCAGCACTTATTAAAGCCTTAGGTGAAGAGGTTCATAAAAAGGAAGAGCAACAAGCAAAAGCTCCTAAAGAAAATAAAACGTCTTCTCGAAACTCAAAGGAAGAGAGGGAGGATAAAGAAAAACCAAAAAACAGTGCTGAACACAAGGAAGAGAAAGAAGAAAAAGCAAAAACCTGGCTCAGTCGACGTATAGACACCCTGAAAAAGCACCCTAAAACATTAGCATATGGTGTGGTGGCTATTGCAGCAATACCATTGTTTGTTCATGTAGGTATGCGTTCACTAGATCAGAAAAAAGAAAAAATTAATAAAGCTTTACTTGAAAAAGTAGTGCCAGTCACAACCTCAGCTAATGCCTTAGAGAAAGATACAGAAACCTATGTCGTCGAATCAATCTCAGAAGATGTGGAAGAAGAGAAGGAAAAGATTGAGAAGCCAGCAATTACGCATCAAAAAATAGAAGAGAAACCTGAAATAACGCACGTAAAAGAATCAGAGCCGTTTGAGCGTCACCCATCAGATAATCAGATTAAATTATTAGATAATATTCTTTTTGGAAAAGATAAAAACCCTGTTGAATATACTAAACTCATAACTTTGGAGGGGATGAATCATTACTCCACGGTACTTAAATTACCTGATGGTAATTATCTTTTAGGATTTAAATCAGAGCGAGAACAAAAAATTGCTGCAGAAGCAGCATCAGCTATAAATTTGAAGATGGCTTCAGAAAAATTACTAGGCATCACCTATAACCAGGCATATACCAATAGTGAATATGATCAAGTATCAGGAAAACAAATTAGCTATAGCTATGTTCAGATAAACGCTGAGGAAGCGCAGGGGCTTATTAAGAACTTCAAACAATAATTATGAACGATTATCGAAACTATATAATAACTGAACTTACCAACAAGAGAGGTCACGATGATCCAAGCGACGAGTTAATCGCTCTTGTATTAGAGGCAGCCGTTTTGGAATATATTACGTCATCAAACCTGGATGAAGATGTAATAAAAGAATTATCAGAAACTGAAATGATAGAGTTACTGCAAAACGCGGAGTTAAAACCCTATATTAATAAAATAATACAAGACCTGGAAACAGAATAATAGATAGCATATGAACGATTTTGAACAATTAAAAAAAGATTCTATAAAAGAATTTGAGAACAATTTTGAACAAGCGAAAAACGAATCAGAACAGTTAACGAACGAGCAGAAGGATCATGATATTGATCGTGCCTGGGATCAAAAGTCAGAGAATCAGATTGCTTATGAAAAAAGGCAAATAAAAAGAGAAAAGGTCGGTGAAGAAGAGGTAGCGAAAAGGAACCGCAGGCAGTTTAGTGGTGTTGAGCCTGACAAACTTCCATACTTTGAAGATGGCGAACGCCAAGAGGTTTTGTATTCTAAAAACAACATTAAATTTTTTGACCAAGAAGATCTTGCTCTTATTAAGGAAGATATAGCTGAGGATGGGACCGATGCGGAAAAGAAAATGATTGAACAATTACTTGAACGCCTTGATCATTTGATGATTCTCGAGGACAAAGCAAAAGATGCATTTAGAAATATGCTTGCTATGGAAAAGGGATCAGGTGAACGTGCTGCTGCATATCAAGAGTGGATGAATGCACGCAATCATGTTGTTGAATTTGAGCAAGCATCACTTGATATGGTATTTGCACAAAAATCAGATACTCCAGATTCTCATACTGAAGATACTAACCAAGACTCACTTCAGGAAGCCGCGTAATAGCAGGCTTTTTGCATGCCCTATTCTATTGGTTATACTGGGCGTATGAACTATCTTGAAAGCTTGAATGAAATGCAAAAAGAAGCGGTCCTTCATACAGAAGGACCGCTTCTTGTCGTAGCGGGAGCAGGAACGGGAAAGACAAAAACCTTAACTCACCGGATTATTCACCTAATAAAAAAAGGTACAGATCCGCGAAGTATTTTAGCGATTACTTTTACCAACAAAGCCGCTAAAGAAATGCGAGAGCGTGTTATCGCAATGCTTGGAACAGATGATCATATTCCGACAATGAGCACTTTTCACTCGCTCGGTGTACGCATTTTGCGTGACCATCACACAAAAATAGGGGTAAATAAATATTTTAATATTTTAGATAGTCAGGATAAAGGAACGCTTATCAAGCAGGCAATGAGAATCCAAGATATTAACCCCAAAGAATGGGAACCTCGAAAAATTGCATCAACGATTTCACGTGCGAAATCAAATGAAGAAACAGCAGAAACATATACGGCCAATAAAAATCCACTCACCTCTATTGTTAAAATAGTATGGCCAGAATATGAACGTTTAAAGCGTGAAGAACAATCGCTTGATTTTGATGACTTGCTTTCAGAAACATATTTTCTACTTAAAAAACATCCTGAAATATTAGCTCAGTACCAGTCACGCTGGCAGTATGTGCATGTTGATGAGTACCAAGATACTAATACTATTCAATATAAATTGGTGCGTCTATTGGTTGACCAGCATAAAAATATTTGTGCGGTTGGAGATGGAGATCAAAATATTTATTCATGGCGCGGTGCGGATATGAAAAATATTCTTAATTTTGAAAAAGATTTTCCAGGTGCAAAGGTGGTGTTACTTGAAACCAACTATCGCTCAACTCAAATCATTCTTGAAGCTGCTCATGAGATTATCAAAAAAAACAACGAGCGTATTGATAAAAAACTTGTAACCGATAACCAAGAAGGAAAAGAAATTGCACTCTACGAAGCATTTTCAGCTCACCAAGAGGCATCGTGGATAGCCACCCAAGTAAAAAAATATATCGATGAAGGGACAGAACCTAAAGATATTGCCGTACTATTTCGGACTAATTTTCAATCACGAATTTTAGAAGAAGCATTTCTGCGCAAAGCACTTCCATACCAGGTCGTCGGCGTAAAATTCTTTTCTCGAAAAGAGGTAAAGGATGTTATGAGTTATCTCAAGGCTGCCTTTAACAATGATTCGTTGTCAGATGTTAAACGTATCATCAATGAACCCAAGAGAGGTCTTGGAAAAGTTGCAGTTGCTAAAATTTTTGCCGGGAGAATATCTGACCTTCCCAAGAAACAACTTGAATCGTATCAAAAATTTTCAGAACTACTGGATGATATTTATCAGTTTGCCCTTACTCACACACCGTCAGATACCATACGTCATATCGTAAAGGCAACAGGTCTTGAAAAAAAACTTGGCGAGGGAACAGACGAAGATAAAGAGCGTCTTGAAAACATGAAGGAGCTCGTGACCTATGCAACTAAATATGATGATCTCGAAAATGCATATGACATCTTTTTTGAAGAAGTTGCACTCCTTTCTGATCAAGACAGCCTTGGGTCAAACCGCAAAGATTCTAATACGGTGAAGTTGATGACCATTCACTCTTCTAAAGGGCTTGAGTTTAAATATGTTTTTGTTTCAGGACTCGAACAAGGACTCTTCCCTTCACAACGAGATGATGCATTAACCAAACATGAACAAGAAGAAGAGCGTCGTTTGTGCTATGTGGCCTTTACGCGAGCCAAAGAAATGCTGCATCTGTCCTATGCAAAACTACGAACCATCTATGGTCAGGAGCGTATTAATGTTCCATCGGAATTTGTACGAGATTTGTCTTCTCATCTGGTAGTTGAGGCAGGTGAAAACTACGACGACGATGAGGGTGCTGTTGAGACTTTTTATTTAGATTTTTAAATGAGCACAGAAGCGTTAGCGACTAGTCTGTACTCATGAGGTAATTCGCTAAAGATGTATTCAATATATCCTTGAAGAAAGGCTGTTATTAAACAACACGAGAATTCGTGTTTTTTTTGTCCAGATATATACTTTAGGTATGAATAACCTGCATGCTAAAAAGTCACTCGGCCAGAACTTTCTTAAATCAAAAAAAGCTATCACCACCATGATAGAGTCTGTAGGTACGAATGAATCATCGCTTGTCGTTGAGATAGGTCCAGGAAAAGGAGCGCTGACGGGACCACTTTTAGAAACGGGTGCCACAGTTATTGCTTATGAACTGGATGAACGGATGATTCAATTGTTAGAAGAAAAGTTTAAACCTTATACTTCATCAAAAAAACTTATTCTCCATCATACTGATATTTTAGAAGCAGACCTCTTGGGAGACACGCAAGGTAGGCAATATTCAATTGTTGCAAACATTCCTTACTATATTACCGGTATGATTTTGCGAACAATGTTATCTCACGATCATCCGCCAATGAACATGTCTTTGCTTATGCAAAAAGAGGTTGCTTATCGGATCACCAGACAAGATGGAAAAAACTCGATTCTTTCACTGGCCGTTGATTTTTACGCTGATGCTCGGTATGAAATGCTCGTTAAAAAACAATATTTTAACCCCTCACCAAAAGTAGACTCGGCAATTATCAGCCTCTTTAATATTCGAAATAAAAGTAAAGACTACCACGCACTGGAAAAAGAATATTTTCAAGTCGTAAAACAGGCGTTTTCCCAAAAGCGTAAAAAAGCAATAAATAATTTGTCACAATTAGCACCAAAAGAGTTCTGGAAGCATGTTTTTGCATCACTAGAAATATCTGATGCCGAACGCGCTGAAAATATTCCACATCAGCTGTGGCTCTCACTTGCTTCGGCTTTCAGAGATTGGACCAATGACCAGTAATTTTTTGCTATACTTAGTGCCATGAATACTTCATATCTTCCTTCTAAAAAAATTCAAATAACGATTCTTATCCTCATCGTCCTTCTATGTGGTTTCCTCGCATTTTTCTTTTTTGATAACGAGAGAAATGAGACAGATGAAAATACCTTTGTCGACGTTGCAGCAGTAACTTCAGATGAAGATAATATTAATACTTTAGATAGCGATGGTGATGGAGCATATGATTGGCAAGAAGAATTATGGCCAGAGCTTGATCCAAATAACCCAGATTCAGATGGTGATGGTGTCCTTGACGGGCAATACATCAGATTGAAACAAAATGAGGCAATCCTGCGTGCGCGAGGAGAAGAAAATGTTGAATCAGATTTAACAGAAACCGAAAAATTTGCTCGGACTGCGGTAACCGCATTGATTGCGGTTGCTCAATCAGGAGGAGAGCTCACCGAAGAACAGCAGCGAGTTTTTTCTGAGAATTTAGCAAATTATGTTCAAAACTTAACGCTCGGAGAAAAGCTATATACGCGCGATAGTTTTAATCTTGTTTCAAATACCAAAGAAAACATTCGAGCCTATTCAAATGGGATGAAGCAACTCTTTAGAACCTATCCGGTAGCCACCAGTGATATTGAACTGATTATCACGGCCCTAGAGGAGCCAGAGGTGAATCAGGGAGGACTACGTGCTATCAATAAAAAATACGGGGATTATTTGATAGAACTTTCTTCACAAGAAGTTCCACAAAATATTGCGGCCCGACATACCCAATTAACAAATAGTATTAGTCAGCTGGGGGCTGCGACAGATAATCTCTTGCAAGAAGAGCAAGATGAGTTGATTACGCTTTCACTTGTGGCTCAGCTTGAAACAATCCTTTCAAATGCAGCAGCAGCCATCATTAATCTCAACAAATATTTTGAAATTGTAGAAGATGATATTTATTTTAACTAATTGAATACCCTACATATATATGTATACTAGAGGTATGAACAAAGAGTATGAGATTCATATTCTTTTTTTAAATGAGCAAATCGGTATTTCAATACAGCGCATTTAAACAGATAATTTTCATTTATGTAAAAATCTGCAGTTCAAGAATTATAAAAATTAATAAACAAAAAAATATTATGTTTGATTTAAAAGTACTTCAATCGACCTTAGACCAGATTGAACAAGAAAAAAATATACCACGAGATAAAATTCTTGAAGCCATTGAGCATTCGCTCGCAGCGGCATATAAAAAAGACTACGGAGCCAAAGGGCAAATAATCCGTGCACACTTTAATCCAGAAACAGGAGATCTTGAGTTTTTCCAAGTAAAAACAGTTGTAGACGATACCTTGGTAAAACCCGCCTTAACCGAAGAGCAGCTTGCTGATCCTAATTTTGAAGAAGAAGTCGATGAAGATGATGAACGTGTTCGTTTTAATGTTGAGCACCATATGTACCTGGAAGATGCACGCCGCATCCGTGGTGGTGCAGCTCTTGAAGATGAAATTATCTTCCCATTAGATAACCCTCTTGAAGATAATGAAGAATTTGGACGCGTTGCAGCAATGACCGCTAAACAGGTTATTATGCAAAAATTACGAGAAGCTGAAAAAGATATCAAACTTGCTCGTTATGAAAAAATGGTAGGGACGGTTCTGACCGGAACAATTCAAAAAGTTGTAGATGGTAAGGTATTTGTTGAACTTGCGCCGCGAACTATTGGGGTGGTTGATCGAAAAGACCAACCAAAAGGAGAATGGTATAAACCAGGTGACAGAATCAAGGTATTCCTTGAGTCTGTTGAACCAGGTACCAGAGGGGTACGGATGACGCTCTCACGAACAAACCCAGAAATTATTCGAGAACTGTTTAAAACAGAGTCTCCAGAGGTAGCGACTGGTATTGTTGAGATTAAATCTATTGCACGAGAAGCAGGAGCACGAACAAAAATGGCAGTGTATAGTAATGACCCTGACGTTGATCCAATCGGGGCCTGCGTCGGTCAAAGAGGAAGCCGTATTAATGCAGTAACCTCAGACCTTGGAAATGAAAAGATCGATATTATTGTATGGTCTGAAGATGAATTGCTGTACGTAGCGAATGCCTTGGCACCCGCTCAGGTCCTCGATATTGAAGGGGATCTCGAAGATAAAAAGGCAAAAGTTATTGTTGCTGAAGATCAGCTTTCATTGGCCATTGGAAAAGAAGGTCAAAATGCTCGGCTTGCAGCACGGCTCACAGGGTGGAAAATTGATATTTCAGGAACTGATGAAAATCCTGATCTTGTGAATGAACTTGAAACAGAAGAAACAGAAGATGAATTCGTGTCACTTGATGATTTAAAATCAGCAATTGGTAAGGCGACAAATGAAAATTCTGAAATAGAGGAGGAAAATCCAGAGACTGAAGAAGATTCTAAAACTGAATAAAAACAAAGAAAACACCCTTGTATCTGTACAAGGGTGTTTTCTTTGAAAAATAAATAGTGATATACTAAATACGTTACCTAAGGTATTAACGAATAATTAATTATTATGAACGATCCACTAAAAGATACGCGTGTATTTCCTGAAGAAATGCACGAAAAACCACAGCCTCATGAAGAGCATCACCACCACAGAAAATTATTGTGGGCAGCAGTGATTGCTTTTATCGCGGTTGCAATATATGTGCTTACCTCAACTAATTTTTTCAAACAGGAAAAAAATGGAGAAAATGTATCTCCAGATGAAATTCGTTATGCACAAGAAGAAGAAGCAGCTGTTGCTATCGAACGTTTTCGAGAGGAGTTAACACCAGAAGAGCGAGAACGTCGTCTTAATATGCTATTCAATAACAACTAATATTTATGAAGATGAAATCAACAACAATTAATACCTTTCTCGGTCTGGGAGTTTCGTTCGCAATGATTGCCACCTTTATATTCGCAGGGTTTAGCCATCCACAGACGACCTATGCTCAATGTACGAGCAATGACGACTCAGGTAATTTGTACGGATACGCCGACACTGAAAACTTTGGCCGCATCTATATGAGTCGAACCTCATGGAATGATTTTGAGGCAACCCAAACAACGCAGCCATTCAGCGTTTCTTACAATAGACAAAACGATACATGGTCTGGTCGTGGTTGGAATGAAATCATGGGGTGGGTAGATTTTGGAGAGACAAACTCTGATAATATTAGCCTCAGAAGAGCCGAATTTGAATCAGCCTTAGCAAATCCAGGAGATTACGGAAACCTAGTACCTCAAATATATCTAGGGGATGAGAATATTGTTCTTCAAACTGGTGAAACGATATCTGTTGCAGGAGTTGCTTACTCAACTAACTCAGGTTCGTTTGTAGGGTCTGGATGGAACGGTGACTATACCATAGCCAATGTGGGTAATGGGGATGACGTAGCTGTAGGGGCCGGTGAAATAACTTTTGCTAATGTCTCACTTGTTGAGTCGCCATGTCAGGAATATGTAGACCTATTAGTGAACGGAGAAGAAACCTACTATCAAGAAACCTGCCCAATTACTAACCCGACGCTTACCTGGAACACTACTAACGTGAACAATTGTGTGATTGGTTCAGATAACTGGTCTTCACCACAAGGAACATCAATAGGAACATCAGGCTCACAAAATGCTAACGTCAGCGTGAACCCATCTGAAACATTTAGTTTGAATTGTACGGGTACTCAATCCGGTAATACGATTCAAGGAATTGCAATTGCCGTCTGTGGACCAACAACAGGAGGTGGAGACGATCCGGTCGTCGATAACGTCGTAGCTCCAGACTTTAAGGAAGTATAATCTTTGTAATATATGAAAAAATTTCTAACACAAAAAATTAATTTTAGAGCCGCTGCAATCTTCTTACTGTTCTTGGTTGCTGGTGTCAGCACTATCAGCGCTGCAGCTCCTGGAGGGTCTCTTAATGCTGTTGTTCACCGTAGTGGGGGTGATCAAGCAATCCAAAGCTTACAGCTTGGCCCGTGTAGTGGTGGAGGATGTAATGCTCTTGGTGATCTTGATGCTCGAGGGCTAGGAAATGGTTTGGCATACTTTGCTGTTTCTGATATTACTAATGCTTTATTGTATTCTTCTAACACAAGTTTCTTGCTCGATAAGGTCTTTGTTGGTGAGTACGATGGTCAACCTGCATCAGCAAGTCTCCCTATCTGGTCAACAACTCAAACATCTGGAGCATCAAGAGGTGGTGGAGAAACAGCAACACTTCAATCAGTAAATGTTGGTGGTTCAGTTATTGCAACGAACCTCACTAACAGTGGCGGTCTTCCGTCGGTATGTTTTGATGAGGAGGGTACCTTAATCATTTGTGAATCAACGCCAAGTAATGGGTTATGTGGTTTTGCAGATGGCGGATCATATTCATCAGCACCATCTTCAGGATTGTGTTTTTCAGGATCAGCAGGCGCAGTCTCAGGAGGTAGCGGAGCAAGAAATGATGATTGGGCATGGACATGTTTTGGTTCAAATGGAGGAACTGATGATCAGTGTTCAGCTAATTATGTACCTGGACCAACCAATGGTCAATGTGGCTCATCTGACGGACAATCATTTAGTCAGCCACCAACATCAGGACTGTGTTCACCTGGCTCAGCTTCTACTGTAAATGATAATGGACCATTAATAACACCACGATATACATGGTCATGTGCAGGGTACAATGGTGGAACAACAGATGATTGTGATGCTAATTACCAAGCAGGACCTATAGATGGACAATGTAAAAATTATCCATTTGGACCATATGGAACAGAGCCAGCAACAAATACCTCTACAGGTTGTGATGCAGGAACCTTCCAAGATATTAGTGATACCGGTTCTCAATGGCGATGGCGATGTCTCGGTCAAAATGGTGGATCAAATTCACCTACCTGTACAGCGGCACGTGCAAATGGAAACCCACAATGTACAAGTCACCCGGGTACTCATGCAACCCAACCTGCAACGAATTCTTCAAATGGTTGTGACGTAGGATCATACAGTGATACAGGTGATACCGGTTCTCAATGGCGATGGACCTGTACTGATCAGGGGGTGACACAAACCTGTTCGGCAAACAAAGAAGCTAATACAGGATATCTCTTTGTGTGTGGTACAGATCCAGATGGAGTGTTCGGGGCAACACAATCAGCACCTAATAATTCACGTTACGGACAATGGACGCGGGGAGGAACCTACTCACCGCAAGGAACAGGGGATGAATTCCCATTCAACATGGGGACACCTGACTGTTCAAACCCAACTACTATTCCGTTTTGGACAGCTAATCCATGGTCACTGCCAAACGGTCAAGACGGAAATAATCCAGCGAATGATGGGTACGATGGTTCAGTACTTAATCCAAACGGACAAGGAGATAGGCTTTGGTATAAATTCTTCTGTTTGGATGGCCCACCTGATGATTGTTTCTGTAATACTGCAGCTGCTAATGAGAATATGTGTTAACAAAAAATTGTATGAAAAAAATATCTAAAACAATTAAAAAAAGTATCACAGGAATAGCAATCATTTCCCTGGTGGCTTTGGCTTCGGTTGGGATTGTTCAAAATGCAGCAGCTCAGGGTGATCTGGCTGCTGGTGGAGGAAACTTCTCTCTAACGCAGCTTGTTCCTAGGGATGTATCTGGACTGGTTAGTCGCGTCGGGTCATTAACTATTGGTTCGCTGACACCAAACCCTAATATTAGCTTAGGTTTTATGGGTTGTACTAATGAGAATTTTGCAGGCACTCCTTGTCTAATCGTTGAAGGGGCAAGCACCTTTGCCAAACTATGGTCAGATGGTGATTTCTTAAACACTAGTCTTGTCGGGGTATCATCTCTTTCAGAGGTTGGAAGTTTCGCTGTGCTTGATAATGGAAATAACAGTCCAACTTTGGTTGTGGATGATCTTCCAGGCACAGACGACAGTATCATGATTAGTAGTCTTGCGTATTATGAAAATGGAGTCTTTGCACCGCGAGATACGACCACTCAACGTTTGGTCTGTGCTACCACTGCAGGAAAACTAGTAACTTGTGGAGAGCCGGGTGGCGGAGATGGATCAAACCCAACAGATGGACAATGTGGTTCTGCAGACGGCGGAACCTATGCTAGCGCCCCTACATCAAATTTATGTGATGAAGGAACGGCCAGTTCTGTTAGTTATGGGTCAGGGGCACGCGGTGGAAGCGGTGGTTGGACATGGACCTGTTACGGGACCTCAGGTGGATCAAATGATAATTGTTCTGCTTCTGTGCCACCTAATACGTACAGTTGGTACACTGGTGCATGGGGATCATGTACTGGAGGATCTGGAGGGTCATGTTCAGGAACACCAACAGGCGGCTCACAAGGAGCAAAAATTGATTGGAATGGTAACCTCTTTGATTGGACCGATGGTACGGTCTATGAATCAGTAGGAGGTAATCCAGACACTATTACCGTGTGTGCTGGACCTGATGATTTACATGACTTATCTTCAGGAAAAAATCTTGATTATAATGCAGCAATTTCTAACACTGCTTGTTTCCGCGAATCGCCTCCATATTCATGGACAAACCCTTTGTACGAACCTTCTCTTGATGCAGAGAATTGGCATCAACTGCAGGTAACACCGGGTACAGGAGGAGATAGAACAAATCCTGGGAACAGTTCAACACCAGGATGGATTAATCAGGTGAATAATTTAGGAGCGAGCCCGCTGTATCAGCAAGGACAGCTTTATCAAAGTTATTGTAGTTACGATGGGACGACACCAAATACACAAATAGATTGTGGGCCAGGTGGCAGTTATGGTATATGGGTAGATGAAGGTACATCATGTAGTCCTATTACTAACTCATCATTACCAACACCACCAAACTATGCTGGCGATACAATTTGCGTGAATCAAAATACACTTTCATGTAATGGTTCAAGTCAAAGTTCATGTGAAGCTGTTTCAGGATGTAATTGGTCAGGAGGAACACCAGGAACACAAACACGTCTAGTACAATGTCGAGACCAAAATGGAAACGTAGTACAAAATGAAGATTTCTGTACACCGCCATCAAAACCAGCAGAAACTCAAACCTGTTAGTTTATAAAAACTCACGCTGTGAGTTTTTAATTTGCCTGTATTGCTTCAGAGGTGATATAATGGAAGTGTATGAAATTACGTCTAAAAAATATTATTGTCGGTTCAGCTATGGGTCTTTTGATAGCGATAGGAGCCATCGCTGTGCGATCAGAAATGACGCAAGCAGCTGATTCAACCCCATTAACGGTAGCAGGTGGTCGGGTACAGGATTTGCAAATACTTTCTCCAAGTACCCCAGGCTTCTATTCACAAAGCAATGATAATAGCGTAACAGTGCTCGGTTTAACAACATCAAACTCCCCTACTGTTTTCAAGTTGGCGGGACTTCCAATATTGAACGGTTTAACAGCATATGGAAATTCATATTTTGGAAGAATGTATACAGGGTATAGTTCAATACCCACGTCAGGTGCAGGTTTTGAGGCGTTCTCTAGTGGTGAACCAGTAACCCTGAGCTCAAGTGGAGGTATTAGAATTCAATCACAGGCGACCTCTGGCGGTGGTGAAGCGGGATTTGAACAGTCAATTTCTGGTAATATATACACTTGTGTAAATGACTTTGGAGTGCTGCAAAAATGTGGCGCACTTCCTGAATCAGCAAGCTGTGGGCCAGCTCATGAAGGGTCAACATCATCAGCTCCGTCATCAGGGTTGTGTTCTTCAGGAACCGCAAGTTCGGTAAGTCCAGGTGGAGCACGAGGTGGGTATGATTATACCTGGACCTGTACTGATGGTGCAGCTTCGGTAAGTTGTGGATCGTATCAATCAGGAGGTACTCTCACTATAAATGGTCAATGTGGATCTGCTGACGGCGGAACCTATTCATCAGCTCCAAGCTCGAACCTGTGTTCAGCAGGATCAGCATCTTCGGTAAATGATGGTGGAGCATTTTCTGAACCTCGGTACACTTGGACTTGTTCAGGTTCTGGTGGAGGGTCAGATGACTCATGTTCTGCAAGCTATTCTTCAGGTGGAGGGGGAAGTCTTCCTGTAAATGGCCAATGTGGATCTGCAGATGGTGGAACCTATTCATCGCCACCAAGCTCGAACCTGTGTTCAGCAGGAAACGCAACAAGTGTACAGACAAATCCAGGTGTTAAAGGAAATCCTGGAACCTATACTTGGGATTGTAACGGAACCGACGGAGGGTCAGATGACTCATGTTTGGCAACAGAAGGTTCTGGAGGCGGAAAAGAAGGTTAAAACTCACATCTGTGGGTTTTTCTATTGACAAAATTATATTATGTAATGTATAATTTAGAAAACCTTAAAAATTATACTTATGAA
This sequence comes from Candidatus Campbelliibacteriota bacterium, assembly GCA_002698305.1. Classification (GTDB taxonomy): domain Bacteria; phylum Patescibacteriota; class Minisyncoccia; order Phycocordibacterales; family UBA1006; genus UBA1006. The sequence continues at coordinate 97,034 of NZWR01000003.1, forward strand.
AAATTTAATCTTTTTTCTTGCGTTTGCTTTAACTACTTTTTCGTATGGGCAAATACCAGGAGTATTGGAAACTGAATCCTCAGTAAGTATTGAGGATCTAAAAACAGCTGGTGTTTCTCTCGGTTCTACAGGAGATACTAATGCCGATGGAATTGATGACTTTATCTCTCAAGGGGTACGTACATTATTTCCATTTACATTTGGCACGACTCAGCATTTATCTGATGGTACTGCACAGTATACAAGTAATAATACTATTTTTACTCAGACTTATGATGGAGCAGTAGTTTCTGCTGATGTGAACAGTGATGGACATATAGATGTTTTCAATGGTGGAGCTACTTCCGTTACTGGAAATAGATCACCAATCGCTGAAATCAATTTTGGCTCTCCGACTGGTACTTTTAATACAATTACTTTAATTGGCTTAGATTATGTCCGTGCAGGATGGGTTGATTATGATAATGATGGTGACTTGGATTTAATCTATAGCGGTATTGATCCGGCTACAGGAGATAATCGCCTACTCGGGTATCGTAATGATGGAGGAACAACCTTCACCAAAGATTTGGATAACACTGAGTTCGCTCTTAATGTAGGAAGTATTACATTTGGAAATTTAAATCTTGATAGTTTCCCTGATATATTTATCACAGGTAACGATGACGCTGGAGTACCTCAATCATTTTTATTATTTAATGATCAAAATTTTGATATTGGTTCTGTTATAACAAGTGGTTTTACCAAAGTAAGACAGTCTTCTGTCATCATCAAGAATATAGATGGTGTTCCAGGAGATGAAATATTAATTACTGGTACTAAATCAAATGAATTAGGTGCCGCTGATTTATATATTAATAACGGAAATAATACATTTACTCTTATGTCACCTGCATCAGCCTTGCCGCCGTTGTCTAAAAGTAAAATTAGAATTATTGACCCATATAAAGATGGAACTCTCGTAGTTATGGCAATAGGTAATCTAGATAATGGACAAAAGTACATGGGTTTCCACGATGCAACTTCAACTAGCCTTGCTTTAATTGCAAATGGCCCCGAAGGTATGCATTCAGGAGATATTTTAGAATTATCTAATGGAGATGTTATCGCTATGGGAGAGACAGAAAACCTCCCCTCATCTACTCCAGTAGTTGTATATTTAAGAAACATGGTTTCCAATAATACTGATACTGACGGTGATGGCGTTACTGACGTTGATGAAGGTACTGATGGAACTGATCCGAATGATCGATGTGACTTTGTTTTATCTAGTCAAACCGTTGAACCAAGTACTGCTTGGAAAAACGACGATTGTGATAACGATGGTTTATCTAATGAAGGTGAGTTGAACAATGGTACCGACCCGCTGAATCCTGATACCGACGGTGACGGTGTTACTGATGGTGATGAAGCAGCCGATGGAACCAATGGTACTAATCTCTGTAGTTTTGTTTTATCCAGTCAAACACTTCCTCCAAGCACTGCTTGGGAAAACGCTGACTGTGATAATGACGGATTAAATAATGCAGATGAATTAACGATTGGAACCGATCCGCTGAATCCTGATACTGATGGTGATGGTGTGCTTGATGGGGATGACAATTGCCCTCTAGAGGGACCTCCCGGTCAAGGTCAGACCAGTAATCCTGATGGATGTAATACCTTAGGTGTTGAAGATAATTCATTGAATACCTTTGTAATGTATCCAAATCCAGCAGACACGAGTGTAACAATTGAGCTAGAACATCAGACATCTGATATTTCTATCGTGATTGTTAATATGCTTGGGCAAACAGTGATGACAAGTAACAGCTTAACTGTTGATGTCTCGCAATTGAGTTTAGGTATGTATGTTGTTCAGGTATCTACGGATATCGGTTCATCAGCAAAACGACTGATGGTACAATAGAATAGATCTTAATTGCCAAAATGTATTATTTTGAGCAAAAGACATCCCGCGAAGATATTTCGCGGGATTTTGTTATATACAAAGGGCCAAATCAAATATGGTATACTAGAGACACTATGTTTATAAAACCTAAAAAAATGATTGTTGCTAATTGGAAAATGAATGTAACATCAGAAAAAGATGCTGAACGCCTTTTCCTTTCTATAAAAAATGTGGTCTCAAAACTTGAGTACACCAATATGATTTGCTGCCCTCCACATATGTATGTGAATCAGGTTGCACAACACGTAAGCAATAAAAATTACCGCGTCGGAGGACAAGATGCCTACCCAGAAGAATCAGGTTCACGAACGGGAGAAACATCAGTATTGATGCAGAAGAATGCTGGAGCTGAATACATCATTCTTGGGCACTCGGAACGACGTCACCTAGAAACCAAACTGGATATTTCCCGAAAGGTAACGGCTGTTCTTGAGCACGGCATGATGCCAATTATCTGTGTTGGGGAAGAACAGCGTGACAAGAATTGGAAGAAAAATCTAATTCAACAAGTCCGTGATGTGTTTAATCGCGTACCAAAAAAAGAACCGGAAAATATCATTGTTGCTTACGAACCAATTTGGGCCATCAGTTCTGATAAGAAAAACCCAGCCACCTCTGCTGAATATATGGAGGCCTTAGAGGTTATTAAAAAAGAACTGCAAAAGATTTTTAAAACCGTCGCTGCAGCAAGTAAAATTCGTTTCTTATACGGAGGCTCTCTTGATGATAAAAACATCGAAGACTTTTTGAAAAATGCCGAGGTTGATGGATTCTTGGTTGGTCGTGTATCACATGATCCACGAATTCTGATGACCATGTTCAGACTTATCGAAGATCATGTTCAAAAAGAGCTCTTTGCACCAAAGGAAGAATAAGCCTTTGGTTTTTTCTTTGCTATAATCAAAGTATGAACATTGTTGAACAAGTAAAAAATCGCTCTATTGCCACGGTAGATGATTTAAAAGGAAAAAAGGTAATTGTCCGCATAGATGTAAACACGTCATTAGGTGAAAATGGAACGGTTGATCCAGGGGAAGACTGGAGAATTTTAAAGTCGTACCGAACCATCGAGTATCTTCTTGAGCGCGAAGCATGCGTAATACTAATATCACATATTGGCCGCGACCCAGAAGAATCACTTAAGCCAGTATATGAGTATATGAAAGAACATTTTACTCTTGGTTTTATTCCTCACTGGGATGCACAAGTTCTCGAGCATACTATTGAAAATATGCAGCATGGGTCTGTAGTGATGCTTGAAAATGTACGACAATTTGACGAAGAAAAGAATAACAATCTTGACTATCTTAACAATGTGATAGCGATGGCAGATTATTATGTGAATGACGCTTTCTCTGTTTCACACAGGAATCATGCCAGCGTATCAGCTATTACTGAAATGCTGCCATCATATTTTGGCTTGCAATTTGCTGACGAGGTAACACATGTAGCTAAGGCCTTAGACCCTTCAAAAAAGAGCGTCCTTCTTCTAGGAGGAGCAAAATTTGGAACGAAAATCGATTTACTTGAAAAATTACTTCCTCAAATCGAATATGCTTTGGTTGGTGGAGCGCTTGCAAATGTTTTCCTTGATGCGCGTGGTATTGATGTAGGTGCGTCTTTTAAAGACGATGTTGATATTAGTCACATGGTAGAAAACCCTAAAATAGTGCTCCCTATCGATGCAGTAGATCAGCACGGCGATATTATTAGTGTGGATGAAGTACGTAAAGAGGATATGATTCTTGATATTGGCCACGCTACTGAAAAAGTATTTGAAAAAATTATTGATCAAGCAGAAATTGTTGTCTGGAATGGACCCATGGGTAAATATGAAGACGGATATGTATCAGGCTCAGTTGCTATGGCAGATGCCCTATCAAAATCAAAAGCATTTTCTGTAACCGGCGGAGGGGATACAGCAACGGTCATTCTTGAAGAAGATTTGGTAGATGATTTTGATTTTATCTCAACTGGCGGAGGGGCTATGCTTGATTTTATGGTTGATGGCACGCTACCCGCGATAGATGCATTATTAAAAAACAACAGCTAAGCTGGTGTTTTTTATTGCTCAATACCCCATTCTTTGAGAATCTCTTGTTCATGGTCAGCTGAGAGGGCTTTTTTAAATTTTGCATTATTTCCTTTTACTCGTGCCTCACATTCTGCCCAAGAACTATGTTTTTGAAGCTCTCCATCTATGAGCGAAAGGTATGAATAGGCTTTTCCAGAAGATGATTTCTTCGATGCTTTTAATTGTTCCGACATATCTGGAACAGAGAGAACATTACCGTGGGGATACTGTGAAAGTCGCCCGCGATAGAGTGAAACATTTGTTCCTTCGGCAAGCTCGCGTGCAATATCATCAACACGTTCGTTTCCAGGAACCCCAACATGACCGCGGACATGTTCCCAGGTAATGCTTTCTTTTCCACGTTTTTCAATTAATTCATACAGCTGCTCCCACAGAGCTTTATTTTTAACAGGTTCTTTTTGTGCTGTAATCCATCCGTTCTTTTTCCATCCATACATCCATTTGGTGCATCCATTGATAGCGTACTGGGAATCTGTGTAGAGAGTAATAGGTTCGGTGTTCATTTCAGCATAGCTCAAGGCCGATACAATAGCAGCAAGCTCCATTTCATTATTGGTTGTTTGTAGTTTGGTACCGCCAAGCTCAATCACCTCATCAAGCTCTTGATAGACAATAAGCGCTCCCCAACCACCTGGACCAGGATTTCCGAGCGATGATCCATCAGTAAAAATAATAAGTCTTTTTTCTGGAGTAGTATTCATATAAAAATTGTAACATAGAAATGAATGTCATATTTCTACAGGTACCTATCATATCTGATACAATAGATATATGAAAAAAGGATTTACGCTTATAGAACTGCTTGTAGTGATTTCAATCATTGGTGTTCTCTCATCAACAATTTTAGGCTCACTGAGTGATGCTCGTTCTCAGGCTCGCGATGCACGAAGATTACAAGATGTTCGAAGTATCAAAACGGCACTCGAGGTATACTATGCCAACAACGGACAATATCCTGCTACTAGTTGGCAATATAGCCATACATCCAGTTGGGATAATTTAACGACGCTTTTAGGTGGATCTCTTCCAGTTGATCCTATTAATGAAGCGGCAACCACTTCATCAGGAGCTTATAGTTATTCATATTTTGCGCATCCAAGCCCTGATTACTGTGAAGGTCAGGCATATATGCTGCTCTATAACTTAGAAAATTCAATAGGAAACGACCCAGATGATGGTGTAACCTTTTGTAACGGCAGCACTTTTGCTTATGGAAATGTATTCGTAACAGGAGTATCACCTGCTGAAAACTAATAGGTTGCATCTGTGCAAACATGGGTATAAAAAAAGACCAGATTTCACTGGTCTTTGTGTTTGAATTCTTCTTGCTTACGCAACAAGAATCTTTACTCGATTCCGGCGGTAGCCACGTTTTTCGTTGAATTTACCTTTATAAATCATACGAATAGGACTTACGACAATTGGGTCAATTACCTCAACACGCTTGCTCTGTTCATAGAAAGCTTCAGGTTCTTCTGCCACCTCTCCCCACTCTTCCTGGTAAGCTTGTAGCTGAAGTTTGTCTAAGAAATCTTTATTAAAGTTCGGTATTTCTACAGGTGATAGTCGTATACCTGCACGCAGAGGGTGCTGAAAAGTATCAAGAGCTTGTGTCTGATAATCACCGCAGTACTCATCACAGCAAAATTCTTCATCAACGCCATCAAAATCAAGGCAATACTCAAAGTGATTTTTCCGTACACGGTCATTCTCAAACGGATCACTGTTTTCAATCATTTGACCTGGGAATAACTCGTTTAATTCGTGGGTGGTAAGTTGAATACTCATAATGATATATTTTAAAATTGTTTTTATTATTATAACACAAAAAAATAAAAGTCAAACGACTTTTATTTTTTATCTTCTTTCATTGCTTTTCTAATTTCTTTTTCAAGTTGGTTCATGATTTTAGTTTCACTTTCAAGCTTCTTTCGTGCTGCATCATATCCGCGTCCAAGCTTCATTTCCTCGTCAAGTTTTGATCCTTCAGCTGGCAGATATGTGTATGAGGCTCCTGCTTTTTTGATCAGGCCAAATTTTTCTCCAAGAGCCAGAAGCTCTCCGTTTTTGGCGATTCCTTCTCCGTAAATAATATCGAATTCAGTTTTCCTAAATGGTGCAGCTACTTTGTTTTTTGCTACTTTTACGCGCGTACGTGATCCGACAACCTCATCTCCTTTTTTGATTTGTGCAATCCGGCGAATATCAAGTCGTACCGATGAGTAGAATTTCAATGCTTTTCCTCCTGGGGTTGTTTCTGGTGATCCAAACATTACTCCAATTTTCATACGGATTTGGTTAATAAAGATAACTGTGGTGTTTGATTTTGCTACCAGAGCTGTTAGTTTACGCAGAGCTTGTGACATCAAACGTGCTTGTTTTCCAACATGGTGTGCACCCATATCACCTTCAATTTCATCTTTTGGCGTCAGTGCGGCTACCGAGTCAATGACTACAACCCCAACATTTCCCGAGCGAACCAATGAATCAACAATCTCAAGAGCTTGTTCACCGGTATCTGGTTGTGATACTAAGAGTTGATCAGTCTTCACACCAATTGCCTTTGCATAGACTGGGTCAAGAGCGTGCTCTGCATCAATAAAGGCGCAGACATCACCTTTCTTTTGGGCTTCTGCTACAACATGCAAGGTCAGCGTTGTTTTACCTGATGATTCAGGTCCATAAATTTCGATAATTCGTCCGCGTGGAATTCCTCCAACACCAAGCGCATCATCAAGACCAATTGATCCGGTAGAGATGGCAGCAACATCTACTTTTGGTGCATCTCCTAGTTTAATGATTGATCCTTCACCAAATTTAGTTTGGATAAGATCAACCGTTTGAGCAAGCTGATCTTCTTTCTCTTGTTTTTTAATTTGAGCTTCGCTTGGCTTTTTAGCTTTTTTCGTTTTTGTTTCTTTTTCGTCTTTCTTTGCTGGCATGATGTGTGTTAATTTAGATTTGGTAATAATAGTTCTTCGTCTGGTGATTCTTCGACTTGGGATTGCTGGGCTTCATCCAGCGTTGTGAAGTAGTCAGGAGCTTCGGCTACCGATACAAGGGTGTACGAATATTCTCGTGAACTGCCGAATGAATCTTCAAGTCGTACTCTAATTATAGTATGACCAGGGGCAAGAGCAATGGTATGCCTAAACTGCGAATCATCTTTGATGACAATCGGGTATCCGTTAATGCTTATGTGCTGGGTGTTTTTAACTCTTCCTACAATAGTTTTAGACATGTTGTCACTATACTCATAGTCTTGAATGTTTATATCAGTTAAGAGTGGCCCATCAATGATGCCGCTGAATCTGTTATAGGCAAAGAGGAGAATACCGAGACCAAGGAGGATACCGAGGGTACTGATAATAATTTTTCTCATCATACCTCTACGGATCCGTCAGTATCGATATCTTCTGGATCAGCAGCCAGGTCCTCGGCCTTTTGGTGCACGTCTCGGGGTTTTGATCCGTTTTGTGGACCGATAATTCCCCGCTCTTCAAGAAGGTCAATAATCCGAGCAGCTCGGCTATAGCCAATTGATAATCTACGTTGAAGGTACGAAGTAGAAGCCTTCTGACTTTGAACAACAACAGCGATAGCTTCGTCTACCATCGGGTCTTCGTCGTCATCACTGGAAAGCGTAATACCTCCAGTACCATCTTCGACGCTGTCATCAGAGATGCTAATCGTATCTTCTAGTTCGTATTTATAGTTTTTCTTGATGTAATCAACAACACTTTTCACTTCTTGTTCTGATACAAACGGACACTGAATACGGATAGGTTCATTTGCACCTTCTCCTTTATAGAGCATGTCTCCATAGCCAAGCAGTTTTTCAGCTCCGCGGCCATCGAGAATCGTTCGCGAATCAACTTGTGAAGCTACCTTAAGCGCAAGACGTGATGGTACGTTTGCCTTAATCAGTCCGGTAATAACATTTACCGATGGACGCTGGGTCGCAAGCATCAGGTGAATACCAACTGCACGGGACATTTGTGCAAGTCGCACAATAGAGGCCTCAAGTTCACGCGGGTATGAGCTCATAATATCTGATAGCTCATCAATAATGACAACAATATATGGCATCTTTTCTGGAAGCTCTCCTGATTGTTCTTCAATTTCTTCAGGGGACAGTCCTTTATAGGCAGGGCCAACAATGCTTTTATGGTACGAACTGATGTCACGTACGGCTTGTTTTTGCAGAACATCGTAGCGCCTTTCCATTTCTTTGACTGCCCATTTTAACGAGAGAACCGCTTTTTTAGGATCAGTAATAACGGGCGTTAGCAGGTGAGGGATTTTTTTATACAAGGTCATCTCAACCCGCTTCGGGTCAATCATAATAAACCGCAACATGTCTGGCCCATTTTTGTAGAGCAGCGACATAATAATATTATGAATGGTTACAGATTTACCAGCACCGGTAGCTCCAGCAATTAGGGCATGCGGCATTTTACCAATGTTTGCGAAATGTGATTTTCCAGATACTCCTTTTCCAAGTGATACCAATAATGGTTTTGATGCATCATTAAAGGTATCTTCTGCAAGCAGGGTACCAAGACCAATCGTTGATTTCTTACTATTGGGTACTTCAATCCCGACCAGTGATCGTCCTGGGATTGGTGCCTCGATTCGAATTGATTTAGCAGCAAGTGCTAGAGCAAGCTCGTTCTGCAGGCTTGCAATCTTGGATAAACGTACGCCTTGGGCAGGCTTCATGGCGTACCGCGTTACGGTTGGCCCGATTGAGATTTCATCCATTTCTACTTCAATACCAAAGTTTGAAAGGGTTCGCTTGATAAGGTTTGCATTTGCTTTGATATCACCGGTTGATGGTTTCCCTGAACTCTTTCCAAGAAGTGAAAGTGGGGGAACGGTATACGATGATGCAAAGACTGCCTGAGAATCAATCGCAATATCGTCATCTTCAGATTGAGATTTTTTCTTTTTCTTTGTAGCTTTCTTTGTTTCCGCAGGTTCTTCTATTGCTTCGGTGTGCGTGTCGTGTTGGGCGCTTTCAAGAGCCTTACTCACTTCTTCATTAATCCGATCAACTTCCTCTTGGTGAGCTGCTCGTTCTTCCATCCGTTCCTCGATGGTATCTTTAACTTTCTTCAGTGAAGAGAGTTTAGGATCAAAAATAATAAATGAAAGAATACCAATCAATCCAAACAAAAGAATGAGAGAAAAGTACACATCAAATCCCGCAACCAAGTTTGAGCCAATCATTTTCCCTATGATTCCCGATGCATCAAGTTCAGCTCCAGATCCTAAAATATCAATAATCCCCAAGATGCCGAGGAATACCCCAAGAAAAGCAAAACGATCTTTCAATGAAGTATCAATTTTCTTAAATCCACGGTAGGAAAAGAAAAGACACAGTCCAATCAATGCAATATAGCCAAAGCCAAAGAGACTCCAAATAACGGTACCGAAAATAAAGTCACCAATCGTTCCTGCATATGATGCGGCACTCATACCAATGAATAACGCAAAGAGGAGGTACATGATACCTGCTACATATCTGTTTTTTGGTTCATACGACATGTCACGGAATGAGAACTTTTTCTCTACCGATGGTCGTTTCTTTTTGCTTGCGCGCACTATTTTTTTCTTTGTTGATTTCTTTCTTGCCATAGTTATTTCCTCCTTAAATATACTAGTATCATACCATATATAGGTATAAGCCCTTTTTCTTCTACGGGGTGCAATCGCGCAACCATAATCAAAAAAAACGATTGTACATATATATAGTAAAAATAGTAAGAAATACACCCCTTTCAAATCTCAAGGTCATATCATAGAGAATGTTGACAGATTCAATATGATAAATATAATAAAAGACATAGAAACGTTTTTAAAACGTATACTAAAAGACAATATGCAATCTCAAAAAGACAACAATAAAAATAGCCTAGAAAATAAGGCTGGTACAGGTGAATCATCTGCTGCTATTACTAATTATCACGGTGTCTTTAATCACGAAGCTTACCGAGTAACAGCTGATGCATCAGGAAACATTACGACAGCTATTTATATGATTAGTGATTTCCTTGAAAATACTGATCCGTTAAAGGCAACAATTCGCAGCACCGCTGTCGGTATTATGGATAGTCTTTACCGAGCGCTGCATCTTGATAAGAAAGAACGCGCCGAGATTTTGGCCAAGGCTTACAATGACTATTATGCGCTTATCTCATATTTGAAGGTAATTCAGAAGAATGGTTTTGTATCAGAGATGAATTACAAGGTTATTAGTAGAGAAATTGAAAAAGAACGTACGCGAATCCATGCACACCTTGAACGGAGTCTCCCGTATGATAAAAAACGCAGTAGAACGCGCGCTGTAGAATCGTTTAGTTTTGCATCTGATTTTTTTGATGATACTAGGGAGAACAATACATCAAGGTCACAAGGCACACGTTCTGATAGTCCTGCCCCCAAACCAGTATCACAGCAGAAAAGCCAGAAGAGTGTAAAAGACAGTAAAGAATCACACGAAGATTCATTAAAGACAAACGAAAGTACATCTTCAGAAGAAGAGAAGCCAGTGTTCGTAGAAAGAAATCCTAACCGAGCACTTGATAATTACCGCGCCCGAAAAAACGCTGGAAAGAAAGGAGTGAAACAGAAAGCTAAGCGGAAGCCAAAACTTAATGAAGCGAAGATTGAACGTAAGGAAAATATCATTAAGATACTGAAACAAAAGAGTGATGCATCTATAAACGACATTACCGCCTTGATGAAGAATTATTCTTCAAAGACAATTCAACGTGACCTGAAAGAATTAATAAAAGACAACCTTGTGAAGAAAGAAGGGTCACGACGATGGAGTACCTATAATCTCACCTTCTAAAAAAGAGGAACGCTATCTCATACAAAAATGTGCCAAAGCTACGGCACATTTTTGTATAGAATAATGACCATATTTATATGGGCACACAGAACAACAAATCACCTGTTTCAGCTACCTGTACAAAACTTGCAAAAAACAATATTTTGTGGTATTTTAACGAAAGACTGTAATGTTTCGGGCGCTCGCCCGTCATATACAGTGAGCACCTCTTGTGCCTTTTTTAACACCGTTAAGAAATGGCGCGGGTGCTCAGGTATAATATTTCGGTTGTAATGTATTTGCGCGGTGCTTGCATCATGTGATACACTTCTGCCGATGCCCGATTTAATCGGGTCATTATATTTCTTTCGAGTTTTATATTTGAAAAACTCGAACGCTCATAACGGGTGCCGTCATCCTGTCGAAAATTATGGATGGCAACAGGTTCTTTATGCGCGTAAAGAACCTGGTGAACGGTGGAGCTCGGGCTGTCGAAAACCCGCCACCCACAAACCACTTATTTAGAAACCATTGTGAACAATTTTTATTATTCGTTTTATTACTTTGTAAAAATTATTCACGACTTCTAAATAAATTTTTATAAAAATTTATTTAACAAACACAGATAGAAATTATGAAAAAATTCGTAACTATCGCTGCTGCAGCTGCTTTCCTTTTCACAGGACTAGTAAACACTGCATCAGCACAAACTACGCAGGAACAAATTGAAGCTCTGCTTGCACAACTTGCAGCACTTCAAGGAGAAACTGTAGTATCAGGTGAATGTGCAGCAGAATTTACCTACAGTGGAGTTCTTCGACAAGGATCTCGAGGACAAGCTGTTATGGATCTGCAAGCAGACCTAAACACATTTAACAACGCTGGAATCGCAGTTGATGGTGCATTTGGACCAGGAACTCGAGCAGCAGTAGTATCATTCCAAGCTTCACAAGGACTTGTGGCTGACGGAATCGTTGGACTACAAACAGCTAACGCTCTAGGTGCAGTTGCTCAAGCTTCATGTGCTAACGGTGGAAACAACGGTGGAGACATGAACCTTCCAGAAGGATGTACTTCAACTATGGGATACTCACCAGTAACAGGAGAACGTTGTGATATGGACATGGATGACATGGACGAAGACGACGACGAAAACGATGCTGATGAAGACGACTTCCCAATGACCGGAGACGGTGACGAAGCTTCACTTGAAGATTACAACTTCACATCAGAAGATGATGCGCAAGAAGGTATGATGGAGCACGTTGCTACAGCAGAATTCGATGTTGAAGACGGAGATTTCCGGCTAGACCGAATCGATCTTACATTCGTACCTGACGCTGGAAATGACGAAGACGAACCATGGGATTCATTTGAAACTATCACTCTTCAAGTTGACGGAGACGAAATCGCCTCAGAAGACGTTGATGATGAAGATGACTGGCTAGACGATGACGAACCATACGAATTCCGATTCAATGACATTGACTTTATCGCCGAAGACGGAGATCAAGTTGAAGTTGAAATTTGGGTAACTGCTCAAGACGGTGTTGACGGAGTTAACTCTGGAGACGCTACTTGGACAATTTACATCGAAGAAGAAGGAATCCGAGGTCTTGATACTGCTGGTATTGATCAATACACAGGAGATGAAGACGATACAGTAACATTTGATATTGAAGAAGAAGGAGACGATGCAGATCTTGACTTCAACGAATCTTCAAACAATCCTGATGAAGAAACATTAGCAGTTGATGCTGACACTGAATCAGAATGGTACGATCTTGTTATTGGAGATCTTGAAGCTGAAGGAGCAGAATTTGAAATCGAAGAAGCTACAGTAGAAATCGTACTTTACGATGTATCTGCTGATGCTGACCTTGATGATGCTGCTGATGTACTCTTTGACGAAGTTATTTCAGATCTTGAAATGATGTTCGGAGACGAAGAATTTGATGATTACGATGTTAACACTTCACTTACAGGTGACAATGCTGCAACTCTAGGAGATGTAGATGGAGACGGTGATAACAACGATGCAACTTATACTGTAATCTTTGATCTTGATGATGAATTCATGCTTGATGATGAAGAAGTACAAGTTTCAGTTATGGTTGAATTCCAAGAAGCTGAAGATTACCCACAAGGGCAAGAAATCATGGTGAGCATTGTTGACCTTGAAACTGACGGTCCTGACGGAGCTGATGTAGATATCGACGTTGTAGACGGAGAACTACACTCACTTTCAATCTTTGCTATTGATGCAGAACTTGAAGATGAAGAAAACAGCGAGCGTGTAGAAACTTACACCATTGCAATTACTGCTGATGATGAAGGAGAAGATGTTCTTATTCCAGCAGGAGTAGAAGAAGAAGGATCAGAAGACGCAACGACTGGATTCGTATACGTACTAGAATACGGAACAGTTGCATCTGCAACTATCGACAACGATGATGACCTTGATGAAGAAGTTATCGGAGGAGTTACATACTACCGAGTTGATGCTGGTGAAACTGAAGAGTTTGAAGTACGATTCAACTTTGCAGCTGACGCAGCAGCAGAAGACGATGGTAACGTTACTATTGAAGCAATTCAATATACATCAGAAGATGGAGCAGGGGTATTCCCAGTAGAAGTTCTTGATGATGATGTAAACTACTCAGCAAACGACTAATCATTTAGTTCAATTATGTTGAAATAAAAAACCGCAAGTCGGTTTTTTATTTTTGGAAAATTTTATGCGAGAGTGTTTTGTAATATCTTATATCTTCATACGTCATATAGATTAGTGACATTTAATTATTTGTTATACTAAGAACATGAAAACATTACATAAAAAATTTATTGGTATTACGGCAGCCATATTATTTGCCGTATCAGGAAATGCAGCCTATGCACAAACCAGCGCACCAGCAGAGGCCCAACTATCATTGGTTAACCAAATTGTAGCGATTATTGTTGCGAATCCAGAATATCGTAGCTTTATCCCAACGGTCATGTCGTTGCTTGAAAATATAGCATCAGATATCGATGACAATGCCAACGAACTACCAACAGGAAATGACGTGGTCTATGACCCAGCGAACATTGAAGATATTGATTTTGATATCGATGATGATGAATTGGTAGTAACGCTGTCAGGATCAGACGGTGGATGTTCACGCGTCCAAGAGCCAAGTGTAGAAAGAAATGGTGATAAATTTGAAATCACCCTACTAGAAACAAATCCTGCAAACCCAGCAGTTGTATTGTGTACCGCAGATATCAGATTCTTTGAAAAAGAGGTCGTTATTGATTTAGATGATCTTGATGAAGATACTTATACGATTTTGGTAAATGATGAAGAGGAGTTCGAGTTTGAGATTAAAAAAAGTAGTGAATCAGATAAAAGTAATAAAGGAGTTTATCTCGTCGATGAAGAAAACAGCGAGCGTGTAGAAACTTACACCATTGCAATTACTGCTGATGATGAAGGAGAAGATGTTCTTATTCCAGCAGGAG
>NZWR01000004.1 GCA_002698305.1 Candidatus Campbelliibacteriota bacterium
CAGATCGAACAGAAGTGGTCTGGCTAATAATATCTATGCAATAAATATCGTCTTCAATCATTTTTTTAAGACCACGAATTTGCCCCTCGATACGATTCAATCTGTTTATTGATTTCTTTTGCTGTTCTTGTTTCATAAGTATAGTATATAGGGGGTACCCCTATATTGCAATATCTATAATAAAAGAATATTATGTTCTGTATGATTGAATTCTTAAGCCAGTATCAAACAATTATTCATTACTCTTTTCATTTCCTTGTACCTGGATTATTATCTTTTGTTCTTTTTAAAAAGATATGGAAGAGTGCTTGGTTTGTTATGATTACAACAATGTTCGTTGACCTAGATCATCTTTTTGCAAATCCTATTTTTGATCCAGAGCGATGCAGTATCGGATTCCATTTTTTACATACTCCTTATGCAGTCATTGTCTATTTTCTATTACTCTTTATTCCTAATAAATGGATTAAAATAATAGGAGTAGGTTTAGTATTTCATATGTTTACTGATTATGTTGATTGCTTGTTGATGTAAAAAGCTAGATATATTTTATCTAGCTAAGTTTAATAATTTTGTTATTAAGAATTATTTTACTCTTCAAACATCTCAAAAACTCTCGCTTTTCATCTATAGACCCTTCTTGCAAGATAAACTTCCCATAATCTCGTACATCAATTTTTTTAATATAGATCTGAGCTTTCTCATCAAGCATCATTGAGTAGAATTTTTTGATTCGCTGAACCTCAGATGTGATCTTTTCTTTCATTGGTAGTGACGTGATAGAAAGATCATCGATAAGCTTTTTGAGTTGTAGTATTAAATCAGTTTCGTTGATTGCTGGATTCTTGCAGTTCTGATCTCGTGATTTGCAACATCGATAATAGATATGACGGTTCACACCTCCGTCTTTCAACTTCTTAAATTTCTCGTCGGCGGTGATACCTGATCCACAAGTTCCACATTTCATGATCTTTGTAAAAGCAAATTCTTTTTGAGCTGATCAGGTTCAAGTATCTGACTTTGTATTTGTTCCTGAACGATATCAAAGAGTTTCTTGTCGATGATTGGTTCATGTACTCCGTTGTACCAATCTCCTGAATTCTTTGGGTATTCGAATCGTCCGTAATAGAAATGATTTTTCAATATTCGATACAGATTGCCGAGACTAAGATGTTTACCGTGTTCTGTTTTAAAATCAATTTCTTTGAGCCATCTGTGAAGTTTGTTTCCGCTCCAACCATCAAGTCCAATTTTTTCATACATTTGCTTGATGACTTCTGCACGTTCTTGATCAATGACCGATACACACTTTTGTTCTTTAAGTTTTGACTTGGTATATCCTGTTGAAGGACGGCATGGCCACAATCCCATTTCGCATCGCGCTCGCATTCCTCGTTTTACATTAATACTCTTATTATCGTTTTCGAGTTTCGCCTGCGAACACAAAATCATTAATAGAAATTTTTCATTTGGAGAATTACTGAATGTTTGTCCGTAAGTTTGAATATGAATGAGTTTTCCTTGGTCCATAAGATCAACTAATGAACCAAGATCTCCTGCATTACGACTTAATCGATCAGGTGCCCATGTCAGTATTCCATCATATTTTTCTTCAGTGATTTCTTTGATAATTTCTGCAAATACGGGTCGTTTACCTGAAGCTTTTGCCGAATGAGATTCTTGCTTAACACATACAATATTCAGACGTAATCGTTCTACAATTTGTTTCATCTCATTAATCTGAGAATCGATGGATAATGCTTGTTTTTCATCTGATTCTGTTGATTTTCTGGCGTAAAGACAATATCGAACTCTTGGTGTTGTGTGTGATATATTTTCCATATATCTATTATGTCGCAACCAGTTTGTTTGCTAAGCAAAAGTGTGCTGGTAACAATCTAAAAAAGTTACGTTACACTGTAACGTAATATCTCGTATATGTGTCACTTTTGTAACTTTTTAGAAATTACTGACCAGTGTCACATTTGTCACTTTTTCTTGAAAATAGTAGGCACGAGAAGGGTTATTTCAGAATATGAAAATATAGATAAAAAGGACTTACCCTGCAATAAATTTGGTTGGTCGCACCTGCTGAAGGGTCACCAGGTAAATTAAAAGACTATTCTATAAGAATAGTCTTTTTAATTTAGAAAGAGAGATTTAACTCGTTTATCTATCTGGAGCAACTCCATAGTGATTAAGAAGGAATCGTGTTGTGTTACGAAAGGGGTCAATCAAAGTTTCTGATGCATAACGAACATTCTTAGGGTACACAGTATAGAGGTACACTAAATATTCTGGTTCGTAAGCAGGGAAATAACCAAAAAATGAGTGGAGGTTACGGTCTTCGTAATATCCGCCTTCAGGGTTTGATATTTGGGCCGTTCCCGTCTTTGCAGCTACGCTATGCCTATCAAACTTTACAGCCCCATTCCTGTATTCATCAAAGGTATTCACCAACATTTGTGTTACCGTATCTGATGTCTCTTTTGAAAAAGCTTCGCCAAGCTCTGCGTGTTCAGTCGTTGTGCTCAGTCCATTAGTGTAATTTATTTTTTCGACTAAATGCGGCTTCATTCTGACACCATCATTAGCCAATGCGCTGAGTGAATTCACCATTGAAATAGGCGTCACTGCAATACCCTGTCCAAATGATATATTCGCAAATTCAATATCTCGATTACTTGCTATGTTACTTGTAATATTATTCCCTTCATTAGGTAAATCAATAGCTGTTTTAGATGTAAAGCCAAACTTTGCGACGGCTTCTCGTACTTTCTCTTTGGGCATCGATTGTATAATTTCAACCATCCCGGTATTAAGAGAATTAGTAAGTATCTCTTGAACATCAACATACCCACGCCCTTTTCCATCGAAATTCTTAATAGTATAATCCTCGACTTCAATAGAGCCAGCATCATAGTAACTAAAGGTTTTAGGGTTGATTGAATTCGTATCAATTGCAGAAGCAACAATAAGAGGTTTCATAATAGATCCAACCTCATAAACGTTCTCAATAAGAGGATTTCTTAGTGTTCCGAGGTTTATATCTCCAAAATCATTATTATCAAAGTTTGGAAATGCCCCTAATGCTTTTATAGCCCCTGTTTTTGGTTCAATGATAATTCCACCAACAGATTCTGAATCAAACTTTTCTTGAACAGATTTCAACTCATTTTCAAGGAATATTTGGACCTGTGGGTCAATCGTAGTGATGATATCCCCCTCCGGCTCTTCATTCGGATCTACAAGTGTTTTAACATTGTGGAAAATTCGAGCAAAAAAGTTTGTATATAGATCAGTATTTTTTCGGCGCAAGGTCTTTTCAAACTCTCGTTCCAGTCCATACCGACCCTCTAAATCATCGCCCTGGTAACCCAAAATACCAATGCTGTGAGCAGCAGCTCCTGCAAAAGGATATGAACGCCATTTTTCTGAGTGCAATTGTATGTCTCTGCCAAATGTTTCTTTTAATGACTGCGCTGTTTCTTCGTCTACCTGACGTGCGATTTCAAAATATGTACGACTGGTATTGTTACTTGTCCTAAAAAACGCTTCCTTATCAAGATATGTGATTTCTTTTACTGCAGCATATAACTCATCTATGTCGCCATCGTATGTTGATGGATTAATTGAAATCTTAAATCCCTTAGTGAGACCAGCAGCAGTAAGCAGAGTGCTATCTTTTTCTTTGAAAAAGATAGAGCCTCGCTCAAAAGCATTATAGGTAGCCACAACATATTGGTTGTCTGCTTGCTCTCTAAAAGAGTATCCTTTTGAGACTTGAATATGGAATAAATTCAGTAAAAGAAGAAGTGCTATAACAATGAGCAAGACAAAAACACCATGAAGGCGATTTGTAAAAACACGATTATTTTTCTTTTTCTTCTGGCGAGCGTTCATTATATCCTATTGATTTAATGCGAGTTGAGTTTCTTTATTGAGATACGCATACTCGACTTTCTGTACTTGGTGCAATCCAAAGAGTTGTGCTTCACTTTGATTTATTGCATTCATTTTTTGAAAGTAATCATTTTCTAGTTCTGCAATATCTGATCTCAGTTCTGCAACAGATTGTGAATCAGTTTTTGCATCTGCAATATGAACGGTTGTTGAAATAATTCCAATGCCATAAGCGAATACGCCAATTATGATACCAGCAAAAAGCAGTGCGTTCATTTTACGCGGAGAGCATAGAAACGTGATTAATTTTTGCTGTAATGTTTTCATATTTTTTCTAATATGCGAAGTTTTGCGCTGCGCGCGCGAGGATTCTGCAATATCTCCTCTTCTTGTGCCGTAATAGGTTTTTTAGTTATGATATGTGCCACTCCAAGATCTTTTTGCTCACGAAAGAAATGCTTAACAATGCGATCCTCTATGCTGTGGAAACTGATAATTACCAATTTTCCTTTTGAGTTCAGTCGTTTCATCGATGATGCAAGTATTTTTCTTAATACTTGCATTTCTTCATTTACCGCTATGCGAAGTGCCTGAAATGTTTGTGTTGCTGGGTGAATACCTTTTTTAGCAAAGCGCCGTGGTACTGCAGAGCTAATAATCGAAGCGAGCTCGGTAGTTGTTGTGATGCGTTTTTGGTCTCGTGTCTCAACAATAGCCCTCACAATTCTCCCTGTGAATCTTTCTTCTCCGTAACCCTTGATAATGTCGTACAACGAGTCTTCAGACCAATCGTTAACAATTTCTTCAGCGGTGAACTGCATGTCACGTTCAGTATCGTTAAGCCTCATATCAAGCGGCCCTTCATGCATAAATGAAAATCCTCTTTCTGGGTTTTCAAACTGATTACTACTCCAACCAAGGTCAAGAAGAAGCCTATCAAATGATGCTATTTTCAAATCGTCGAGGATTTTTTCAATATGCTGAGTATTATCGTGAATTAAATGGTACGGTACCTGATACTTTTCAAGGCGTGTATCTGTAATAACTAAACCTGAACTATCTTGATCAATACCGATAAAGACCCCTGAAGTATCCATACGCTGAACGATTTCTTCAGCATGACCTCCTCCGTTGACTGTTCCGTCAATAATAATTTGCTGAGGCTGAATATCGAGGCCTTCAATCACTTCACTCATAAGAACTGGAATATGCTTTGACATACACCTATATCATTCCAATATCACCAAGTTTTTCTGCCACATCATCGGCTTTTTTATCAAGTGATTTTTGGTACGCTTCCCATGACTCTTCACTCCATAGTTCAACGCGTTTGTTAACTCCAACAACCATAACTTTTGTTTGTAAATGTGCTAAGTCCTTCAAGAAATCCGGAATTAATATTCGCCCAGCTGAATCAATATCAACCTCGGCAGCCCCTCCAAGAAAATATCTTGCAAACGCTCGCGTATCACTTTTTCCCATTGATAATTCATCAAGTGATTCTGCGAATTTTTTCCATTCTTTAACTGAATATACAAAGAGACATGAGTCTAACCCTTTTGTAATAACAACTGTCTTCCCTAATTCCTTACGGAATTTTGACGGAAGAGATAATCGTTTTTTACTATCAAGTGTATGTTTGTGTTCTCCAATTAACATAATGGTATTAACAATCAGATCTCGCGAATATGACTATTACGGTAATCAAGCGGTAGATAACAGTGAAACAAATGAATTTATTGCTACATGAACACATTTGAGTGTTTCACCGTTATCTACCACTTCATCCCACTTATATTTTATCTCATCCCACAATAGTCTGCAAACATGAAACCTATTTCTTGGGGATAACTCTATACTCATGCAGCAAATGTGGTTAAATACAGATATGACATTGCTCTCGTTATTCAAGAAAAAACCTAAAATCATTGTGATTTGTGGACCTACCGCAACAGGAAAAACCTCACTTGCTATTGATCTTGCGCAGCAGTTTGATGGTGAAATTATCTCAGCAGATTCACGGCAGGTATACCAAGGACTTGATATCGGCTCAGCCAAAGTTACAAAAGAAGAAATGCGGAATATTCCCCATCACATGATTGATGTGGCTGACCCGCGTAACCGCTATAGTGTTGCAGAATACAAAGAGGAGGCTCAAAAAATTATTGATGAAATTATTAGCAACAAGAAGCTACCAATAATTTGTGGTGGTACTGGTATGTATATTGATGCCTTGGTTTTTAACCATAGCTTTCCCGAAGTACCCGAAAATAAACCACTCCGTGCCAAGCTTGAAACCAAAAGCACTGAAGAACTTTTTACTCTCCTATTATCACGTGATTCCAGGCGCGCAAAATCAATTGATAAACACAATAAGGTCAGACTTATCAGGGCTCTTGAAATAATAGAGGCTCTTGGAAAAGTGCCGCAGCAAAAAACTCATTCACCTTATTCTCCTCTATTCATTGGTCTTGATGTTGAAAATGATTTGTTGCATACAAGAATTAAAGAAAGAATTCTTGAGCGACTTAATAACCAGTCTATGCTCGAAGAAGCTAAAACCCTTCACTATCAAGGAGTATCGTGGCAACGCATGGAAGAACTAGGTCTTGAGTATCGATATATGGCTCGCCACCTTCAAGGAGATATTAGTTTTCAGGATATGGTTAAGCAACTATCCATAGCAACCCGTCAGTTTGCAAAGAGACAGAGAACCTGGTTTAAACGCAATAGGAACATTCACTGGTTTAATCCATTAATTGATAAAAACAATATTCGTAAGCTTGTCACACAATTTATAAAAAAATAACAGCCTATATTCTAGGCTGTTATTTTTGAGACAAGATAAAATCACGCTCCATATCTTGCTTATTAAAACGATATCCTTCTCCTAGCATTTCAGTTACCGTCTCTGCATCTCGCATTCCGTTATACAAACACACTGAAGCTCCTGGAGAAGGCGTCATATTAAAAATGATATTATCTCCTATAATTTTTCCTTCGCCTAATTCAAGTGATTGGTTGTGAACATCAACTCTTTGAAGTCTCATACCACCAACACCTTTTCCAAGTCGTAAATCAGAAGCGGAGATTGATGGGACAATCTTTTTTACATTTTTAACAAATAATCGCTTCCCTATCCATGGAATATCGTAACTTGCGCTCTTAAGAAAATATAAAAATCGAGTTCTATCAAACATTATTTTTGTTAACGCTTTAATAGCTTTCCATCTCCCTAAACTTGCTGATTTAAAGTAATCACCCATAGTCGACCATTTACCATCCTCAAGAACAGGATAAAATTTTGCTGTAGGTCCCCATCTTGTTGTATTGGGAACGAGAATATCTGGATCGCCATGCACTCCCGCAAAGGGCAACTTTCTATCTTGCATTGGATACACCTTACCCTTCAATACTTCGTGGGTATAGTAAAAATTCGCACCAACAGGCACCAATGAGTATTCCTCCCCGTATCCCATTTGTTTTGCTAATAGTAAACTATATGAATCAGCGCAAACGATAACCACTTGTGCTTGAAATACATGACTATTATTCATTTGAATATGATATGTCTCGTTATTTTTTGTTATCTTCGTCACCTCATGATTAAGAAAAACATCAGCATCTCTATTATAATTTACAGCTTCTTCAACAAAAGACTCAGACAAAGCTTGGTAATTAACCGCATGGCCGTCTGGGTTATATAAGGCTAAAATTGGTACATTAGGATTCCTATCTTTTGTAATATTGGGTTCTAAGCTTTGAATTTCATCTCTTTCTATTATTCGCTGATTTGGAAATAGTCCTTCAAACTCCTTAAAGCGTTCTTTCATCTCTTCAACCTCGCTTTTACCAACAGCCAAAGCCATTTTTTGAATCTTTTTTAGGATTGTTTCTGACTGTTGGGTGTTTAATGTTTTTAGATACTCTGGAATCATCATGGCTGCAGGCTTTACCTTCTCAGCTTTTTCTCGGGTATAGTGCATTTCAATATCTCCAACATGCAGTGACTGACTGTTATTACGTCCATGTGAATTTACTGAACCTAGTTCACCATACTTTTCTACAAGTGCTAATGAACTAATATTAGAATACTTCGCTAAGGTATAGAGCAGAGCTGTTCCTGATGCTCCACCTCCAATGATAAGTACATCGTATTTTTTTATTTCTTTCATAATAATATTTGATGAATGTAACTGTCGTTACTGTATTAGATATATAACTACTCTTAGTATCATACCATTTCCCTATTAGATATTTTTGAAATTTCATGTATATTATTTAACGACTGGGCGATTAGTTAAATGGTATAATAGAGGTCTCCAAAACCTTAGTTGGGAGTTCGATTCTCTCATCGCCCGCTGCATGAAAAAAGTAGAGATTCTTCTCTACTTTTTTCTGTGCCTGTAAGATTATAAAGGTAATCCGTCAGGTTTATGCTGGGAGCGTAGCGAGCGGTAATTCTCTCATCGCCCGCATGATATAAAAAGAAAATCCCTCTAGAGGGATTTTCTTTTTAAGAAATATATTATTTCTTTTTGTGCATTTTTTTAGTTTCAGTAAATTCAACTCGCTTGCGGAGTTTTTTACTAAACTTCATTAATGAAAGCTTATCAGCATTAGCAAATTTCTTTTTGTTACGTGATGTAACTACATGCTCATCTGCCTTTTTTGAATATAGTGTTATAAGATTATCTTGTGACATAGTATTGTTCGTTATGCGATTACCTCGCTAATGTGTTCTACTTTAACTGAACTTCTAAAAAAATCAATTCATTATACATCTTTGCAGCTCAAAGCTTCTCGATATACTATTTTAGTTTGGCAGGTTACCCCTGCGGCGTCAGCGCAATAATAGTGACCTTTTGAATACTCACCACAAATAAGAATCTTGTTATATGCTGGAGGATTAATATTACATGCTACAGACTTGGCTTTGGCTCGTAATTCATTTGTTAAATCAATTGTCTCGGCCTCGGTGCAGGTATTCTGAAATTGACCATTTCTAATATTCATAAAAAGAATTTCAGCTTGGATCCGTTGAATACTACTTTTAACAGCACTTTCGTTGTAAGAGCGATACATACGTAGCGATGTTGGTAACAGCGCGGCAAATAACGCGGCACCAAGAATAAATATTAAAAAATACGTAGATCCAACCCTAAAATTATTCATACTTAAAATTATATCACTAATTTCTTAGTCACGAGTAGTCAAAATTAAATCCTATGCTATACTCTTTTTTGTTAATTTAATTAACAAATATGCGTCGATGGCAGAGCGGTCAAATGCACGGGACTGTAAATCCTGCGACAATCGTCTACGGGGGTTCGAATCCCTCTCGGCGCACATATATAAAAATACCTCGCGAATGCGAGGTATTTTTTATTTCTTACTTTTTGTTTTCACCTTCACGGGTGATCTCTTTCGTTTTGCCTGCTTTTTAATAACGACCTCGTCATCCTTATAATCAATAGTTATTTTACTATTTTCAGGAATTTCCTTCTTAATCATCTTCAGTGCAAGTGTGTTAAGAAGCTTGTTTTGAATGACACGCTTAAGTGGTCGCGCTCCATATTGTGGATCAAAACCAGTTTCAGCGAGATGTTTCACTAATTTTTTATTGAAACTTACAGTAATTTCTTTCTCCTTTAATCTTTCAGCTACAATAGCCAGTTCTTTCTCAACAATTTCTGCAATTACTTCTTCTGAAAGTGTATCAAAGACCACAATCTCATCTAATCGATTAAGAAACTCTGGTCTAAAGAAATCTTTCAGTGTTTCTTTTACTTTTTTCTTGGTATCGCTGTAGGTATCAGACGCTTCGTTATTAGAGAATCCAATTGACTGCATTTTTTGAATATGATGTGAACCAATATTTGATGTCATAATAATAATCGTATTTTTGAAATCAACTGTTCGCCCCTTTCCGTCAGTCAATCGCCCGTCATCAAGCACTTGCAAGAGCACATTAAAGACATCAGGATGAGCTTTTTCAATCTCATCAAACAGAACGACTGAATATGGTCTATGACGTACCGCTTCGGTAAAGCGTCCAGCATCTTCATGTCCAACATACCCTGGCGGTGAACCAATCAATTTTGAAACAGAATGCTTCTCCATAAACTCAGACATATCAACTCGCACTAATGCCTTTTCATCATCGAACATAAGTTCTGTAAGAGCTTTAGTAAGCTCGGTCTTCCCTACTCCTGTTGGACCAAGAAACATGAATGAACCAATTGGTTTATTAGGATCACCAATCCCGACGCGAGAGCGACGAATGGCATGTGCTATTTTTTCAATTGCTTCATCCTGCCCCTTAACACGCTGTTTTAAATCTTCTTCCATACGCCCAAGTTTTTCTGTCTCTTCTTCGAGCATTCTATTGACCGGCACGCCCGTCCATTTTGCAACAACATGAGCGACGTCTTCATCGGTCACTTCTTCACGAAGAATACGATTATTTTTTTGAACGCGTGATAATTTCTTAATCTCTTTTTCCAGACGTTTTTCTGTTACCGGAATAATACCGTAGACAATTTCAGCTACTTTTCCAAGATCTGCTTCAACCTCTGCTTGCTCTGCTTCAAGTTTATATTTTTCAAGCTGCTCTTTAAGTTCAGCAATCGTTGTCAGCACTGTTTTTTCATTCTGCCATTTCAATTCAAGCTCACGTGTAGATTCACGAAGGTCGGCAATTTCCTGATCAATTTTTTGCGCCCTATCAATTGCTGACTTTTTTTCTTTTTCTATATCTTTTTGCAAGGCTTCTTTTTCAACCTCAAGCCGCATAATCTTTCGGTGTGACTCTTCAAGAGCTTGAGGTTTATTTTCTAATGAAATTTTTAATGCTGCTCCTGCTTCATCAATCAAATCAACAGCTTTATCTGGAAGATAGCGGTTAGTGATATATCGTGATGATAATGTCACAGCAGACACAATAGCGTCATCAGTAATTTGAACACCGTGATACAGCTCATATTTTGACTTCAAGCCACGCAAGATGGCTACCGCGTCATCAATAGAAGGTTCTGCAATGGTAATTGGTTGGAAACGACGAACTAAGGCTGGATCTTTTTCAAAGTGTTTCTGGTATTCGTTAAGGGTTGTCGCCCCAATAGCTCTGAATTCACCGCGCGCAAGAGCTGGCTTCAACATGTTAGCTGCATCCATTGATCCTTCTGAAGACCCTGCGCCGATAATAGTATGAATTTCATCAATAAAGAGAATTACCTTTCCTTCAGACGCCTCAATTTCTTTCATTATTTTCTTCAGACGTTCTTCAAATTCCCCTCTGTACTTGGTCCCCGCAAGTAATAAGCCAAGATCAAGAAGAACGAGTTCTTTGTCTTTTAACGAATCAGGTACATCTCCTTTTGCCATACGCTGAGCCAAGCCTTCAACCACTGCCGTCTTCCCGGTCCCCGGTTCACCAATAAGAATTGGATTATTCTTTGTTCGACGCGACAAAATTTCAATTAAGCGCATGATTTCTTTGTCTCGGCCGATAACTGGGTCAAGTTTATCTCGCGTTGCCATTTCTGTTAGGTTACGTGAGAATTTTGAAAGATTCCGGAAAGCCTTGGTAAAACTGGTCTCCATTTGCTCTTCCATATCGCGTAAATCCTTCAGAGCTTTCTCTACCTTTGTGCGGGAAATATTAGCATCCTCTAAAAACGATTGAGCTGCATTTTCAACATCAAACAATGCCAAAAAGAGATGCTCGGTTGAAATAACCTCGTCCTTCATTTCTTTTGAAACTTTCATTGATCGTTCGATAATCTGAGCAAGATCAGGAGTTAAATACATCTGTACTGAACTATCAAGCGTATCATCAGTCTTCTCACCTTCCATATCATCAATCTCATCAACAATTCCTTCTGCGAATTCTTGTGCATTAACATCAATATTGTCGATAAGGGTGTACACCAGACTATCATCTTGCAAGACGAGTGCTGCTAAAAGATGGATGGCATTTACATGGTTTTGACCACGCTCAATAGCCAACTCATGCGAGCGGCGGATTACTTCTTTTGCTTTTTTTGTAAAATTTTGAAATGGTGGCATATCAATATTATTATAAGTGAATAATGCTTGTATACCTAAATTATATACATGAGCTTATTTTTGACAAGTTTTTCATGTTTATGAATTTTATGTAAAAAATACCTTATCTATACTTTTCATGTGTATTTTTCAGTTTATTATATTCATCCACAAATATCTTAATGAACTCAGTGCACTGTTTCTTGGTACTCTCTCTACCAAGTGAAATACGCAGTGATTCAGTATTATTTTCTCGCATAGCTTTAATTACATGAGAATCTCCTTCGGTATCAGATTTACACGCCGATTTTGCGCTTATCATAAAACCGCGTGCATCCATTCGTATTACCATTTCTTCATGTGAAATATCGGGCACTGTTATATTAAGAATATTAGGTAGTTTCGATGCTGCAGATGAATTAACAAACATATTAGGAATTACCTTTTTCAATTCTTCTTCGATATATTGAACAAGTGGCGCTAGTTTTTTTGAAAAAACTTCTCGTGATTCACGAGCTATTTCTGCTGCAGTAACAAGCCCAATAATTCCTGGTACATTTTCTGTTCCTGGTCTTAATCCGCTTTCTTGTCCTCCCCCTACGATTACAGGATTAATCATATCTCTATCTTTAATAAAAGCTGCTGCTGTTTTTTTAGGACCGTACATTTTTGATCCACTAACGATACATACGTCACAGCCAAGCGATGGCATGCGCACATCAGCAACATACTGAAACGCTTGCACCGCATCAACATGCAAAAGTGGATACCGGGAATTAAATTCTTTTCTCTTTTTTCGTATTAACTTAGCAACTTGCCGAACATCATGAACTGTTCCTATCTCACCATTAGCATATCCAATACTAACTAAAACAGTATTTTCTTTAATGAACTTTTTTAGCTCTTCATAGTTATAATCAGCAGATACAGCAAGAGGTAATAAATCATACTCAATCTCCCCTCTCTCACCTAGCATCTTTACAGATTCAATCGTAGACGAATGGTCACCAGCTCCAATAACAATGTGTGGTTTAGTGTTTGGATTTTCTGAAATATATCTATCGATAATCCCAAGTATTATCAGATTATTTGCTTCGGTTGCTCCATCATAAAAAACAATCGTATTTGGGCGCGCGTCAATAAGGTGTGCAAAAGCTCCACGAGCCTGCTCTACATCCTTTTTAACATCTACAGCTTCTTTGTATAAGGCGCTTGGGTTATGAAAATAGCTGCTAAAGTATGGCTTCATCGCGGTTACTACCTTTTGATTGATTGGCGTGGTTGATGCGTGGTCAAAAAAGACTCTTTTTTTTCTTGTAGAAAATAATGACAACATATAATTATGATAGATGACGTAACAAGTAATGCAACAAGATATTGATAATTAACGTATCTGCGCTAGTATCTGATATATGGATTACACTCTTATTGCACTTTTGGCACTCTGCCTTATCACGATAATTCTTATTATTATGATTATTAAGCTACACAAACGTCTTGTAGCTTTTACTCGCGGAAACAACGGCTCATCCCTTGAAACAGTAATCACAGAGCTTCACAATACAACCAGTAAAGTTATTAATGATAATAAAAAACAGCAACAAGCAATTAGCTCACTAACTAAAAAATCTGAAACAAGCTTGCGGGGTTTGGGAATCATTCGCTTTAATCCGTTTAAAGAAACTGGTGGAAATCAAAGTTTTGCTCTTGCTCTTACTAATGAACGTGGTGATGGTGTTGTTATCTCGTCACTATACGCTCGTGAGCGATTGAACGTTTTTGCAAAACCTGTCGTGCGAGGAAGTTCCGAATATACGCTCAGCAATGAAGAACAGCAAGCATTATCAGAATCACTTAACTCAAACTAACGCTATGTCATCATCAGAAAATAATATTATAGAACGCTCCCCTGTCGTTGCGATTATGGGTCACGTAGATCATGGTAAATCTACGCTATTAGACTACATCAGAAGCACCAATATTGTAGATGGCGAAGCTGGAGGAATCACCCAGCATATTTCAACCTACGAAGTCAGTCTCGATTCAGGGAAACGAATTACCTTTCTAGACACACCAGGTCATGCAGCCTTTGATACTATGCGTCACCGAGGTGGAACTATCGCTGATATCGCTATTTTAATTGTTTCAGCAGAAGACAGCGTAAAGAAACAAACTGAGCACGCAATAGAAGTAATAAAAAAGAACAATATTCCATATATTGTTGCTATTAACAAAATTGATAAACCAAACGCAAACCCAGAAAAAGTTAAAACTGACCTTTTAGAGCACGGAATTTATGTTGAAGGATATGGAGGTGATGTTCCGTTTAATCTTATCTCAGCAAAAAAAGGTGACGGAGTTGATGACCTTCTTGAATCACTCGTTCTTTTGTCAGAGCTTGAAGAATTCACAGGTGACACCAGGAAATTAGCAACGGGGTATGTTGTTGAATCCCATCGCGATCCTAAACAAGGAGTGTCAGCTACACTTGTTATCAAAAACGGAAGCATCGGAAAGGGTCAATTTGTTGTCGTTGAAGATAGTATTACACCAACACGTATGCTTCAAGACTTTACCGGTAAAGCTATTGATGAGGCCCATTTTTCAACACCAATCACGCTTGTTGGATTTGATAAACTTCCTGCAGTAGGAAGCAGATTTAGTACCTTTGAAACTAAAAAAGATGCTGAAGAAGCAATAGCAGAATTTAAAGATATAGTAGCAGAAATCGAAGAGCAGCAGACCCTTCTTAACATTCCAGAAGGTGTTGCACTTATCCCAGTAATAATTAAAACAGATGTAGCAGGTACCGGAGAAGCAATCCGAGAGCAAATTGAAGCCATGACGACAGATGATGTTATCTTTAAGGTTGTGAAGGTAGAAACTGGTGCTATTAATGAGTCGGACGCCAAGCTTGCTCTTTCGGATCCGAACACTGTTATTGTAGGATTCCATGTTGATGAAGAAGCGGCTATTAAAAATCTGAACAATTACGAAACACTCACCATTAAAACCTTTAATATTATTTACAAACTTACTGAGTGGTTTGAAGAATTGTACGAAGAACGTCGTATTAAAAAAGAAGTAGATACAGCTCTTGGTGAACTTAAGGTACTGAAAGTATTTTCATCTCAAAAAAATCAAACGCTCGTTGGTGGATCAGTTGCCTCAGGTACCCTTTCTAAAAAAGAATCATGTAAAATTATTCGCAATAACGAACTGGTAGGAACAGGGACCGTCGTTGCTATCCAGCAAGGAAAAACAGCTGTTGATAAAATATCAGGTGCAGGAACTGAATGTGGAATAATGATAGAGAATGCTTCAGAAATTTTAGAAAAAGACCGTATTCAGACATTTGTAACTGAAGTTAAATAACTATATGAAAGGAGACCGACTGATAAAACTTAATAAGGAACTACAAAAAGCATTTGGTGCCTTCGTAGAGCGCGAATCAAACAAGGAGTCATTAATCACCGTAACTCGCTGTGACATTAGCCCGGACTTAAAAAACGTCATTGTATTTATCTCAGTATTTCCAGAAGATAAGGAGGATAGTGTCATTAAATTTCTAGAACGCAGAAAATGGGATGCCCGTGAGTATATTAAATCACGAATCACTACGCGAGTTATTCCATTTGTAGATTTTCAAATTGATTACGGTGACAAAAACAGACGTCATATTGATAGTCTTCTAAAAAAAGAAAATCTATAACACCCTGATTTGTGAGCCGAGCTTTTGCATGATACTGTAGTAACAGCATATTCATGCGTTATTGGCGTGGTGGCGAAGTGGTAACGCTGCGGTCTGCAAAACCGCCATGCGCGGGTTCGAATCCCGCCCACGCCTCATATAAAAACCTTTTTAAGGTTTTTCCTTTATCTTTAAATGGGAATGTTTCAAGGCTCAAAATCTAAACTTTTTTATATAAATTTTCTTTTTGGAAATCTATCGATGAGATACTTGTGGTGCCGAGAGCGGGGGTCGAACCCGCACGCCAATAATTAGCAAGGGATTTTAAGTCCCTCGTGTCTACCAATTCCACCATCTCGGCATGATGATTATTATACACAGTTATCGTAAAACGAAAAATATGTAACGCTATTTTATAAATAAAAATCACAAACATAGATATGTTTGTGATTTACTTATGTGTGCCCAAGAGAGGGCTCGAACCTCCACGCGTTGCCGCACTGGTTCCTAAGACCAGCGTGTCTACCAATTCCACCACCTGGGCAGGTGTTTGTATTACCTCTTGTCCGCCTGGAAGGACTCGAACCTTCGACCGTCTGGTTAAGAGCCAGCTGCTCTACCGACTGAGCTACAAGCGGTAACAGAAACGATTATATATCAACATTCATTTTGTGCAAGAACACATATAAAAAATACTCGTGATTGAGTATTTTTAGCCAACAGATAAATCTCCGCCTGCAAATAAGTTAAAGGTTCGCCCAATAACCTGAATAATTCCCCATAGAGATAAAATGATAAATAACCCAAGAAGTCCAGAAATGATTTGTTGTTTTCTTCCCTCTTTTGTTTGTGAATCGCTTTCAAGAATATAGCGTGTAATTGATACAATCGTGAAGAATAATGCCAGTGATACAAGAATCGGGATCACCAAATCATTAATAAATTTAGTTGCTGAACTTGCGACAGTCGTCACATTGCTTGAATCAATTTGCGCGTAGACTTTGCGTGCTGCAAAAAACCATGTCGATATACCAATCACAGCAGTCTTCTTTTGTGTAAAAAATTTCTTCATATTAATTAGTGAACAGTTGTGGTAGGAATACGTTTGTTCCAAAGAAGCTTTGAGTTACCACAGACGTCAGACTCAGGTATGCGATCATTGCAAACAGTGCGATGATTCCCCACAACATGCGCTGCTTCCCTTTTTTGCGTTGTTCTGGGTTATCTGACCCTTGAATAAACATAACAACGCCAAATATAAACCACGCAAGAGCTGCAGACATCAATAGCGGTACTACAACATCACTAATCTTTACTACCTCTCCTACAGCATTTCTAAAGGTCTGTGCGCTTGTTATAGCTGGTATGAAGGGAGATGAAACTGCAATAGTTTTTTTGTTTAATAGATATTTCATCATACGACTACCCTGTTATGGCTGTTACCGTTGCAAAGATCCCTTGAGCAATCGCATACGCCCCAAGAAGAATAGCAGCTCCTACAACAATATAGATTAATGTTTGTTTTGCTGATTTTAGCTTTTCAGAATTTCCTTGCGCAGCAACAAATTTAAAACCAGCATAAATTAATGCAATAACAATTAACGGTACCGCAACAGTTAATACAATATCCATAAAGGTCTCAACTAGAGTTGGGATGTCATCGACATTGTTTAGTGGGTTGTTAAGTTTTTCTGAACTAGGATTTGTTATTCCTCCCTGTGGTTCAGGATTTGTTATTCCTCCCTGTGGTTCAGGATTATCACCTTGCGCAAACAAACTTTCTGCACTAAAAAGGGCTAAAAAAATTAAAGATGGTGCTAAAAAATTTTTTACTTTTTCCATATCATAATATTAACATAAAATACGCGTAATCTTTCATAAAAATATTGACATAAAATATATATAATATATAATATAATTAAACATAACCTTAAAAATTTCAGAACCATGGTAAGAAAAATATTAGTTGCTTTCTTTAGCATTGTATTAACCTTTTTCTTAATTTGGCTTTTCCTTAAGCCATCTGAAAAAGAAATTCCTAAAAAACTGATTCAGGATAAAGAAGAAGTAATAAAGTTTTCATACAATGAAAACTTAACATCTGATTCAATATTAAAAATACCTGTTTTTTATACCTCATTTTACCAATCTTTTTCACCACGAGACGCAGTAAGCTGCGTTAAGGTAAGAAACGGTAGCCGAGGTAAATGGACTGGCGCAAATAAGTTTCAGTCAGCGAATGTAGATAGTAATGTCTACTATAAAATAATGTGTAACCACTTCGATCATGAAAACATTACTGTACATGTTAGAAGTCAAAATAACTAAATTATGACAGTAGATAGAAAAAAAGTTGAAGGGCTTATAAAAGACCAAAAAGAATGTATAGAAATATTTGCCAAAGAAAAAGAACAAGAAGGTAAAGGTGTCTATGAAATTCATGATGACACACAATCCTTTTGGAACTCTGTAATGCTATATGCAGCCGCTTCATTTGCTGTGGTTGTGTTGCTCTACATCATTTCAGGATCCGATAAGAGTTTCTGGTTATGCTTTCTCATTGGGCCAATTCCAGGTTTAATCCTTGGTTTTCTTGATGCAGAAACAATTCCACGGAATCGACTTAAAACAATTTTTGACTATAAAAATCAAAAAGCAGTGTGTGTAGCCAAAGAGGGTTATCACCCAAGAAGATTTTTTACGATTGCTGAGTCAGGAAATTATCCTGCTCAACCATTTTTTGTAAAAATTCCGCTCTCTGGTTTTATAACTAAAGATGAAGTTGAGATTACTAAGGGGCAGATGGTTTTAACCGTCCAGCATATTAATCCTCTACTTTTTGAAGATCGGGGTTCAAATGCCAGTAGTTCAATGCTTTCGACCAACAAATCGGGAGTAAAGAGTAGTGATAGTGATGGTATAAATTTTGTACGAAACGAAGCACTAGATGCTGCTCAAAACTATATAGTTGAGCGAGATTATAAATTTATTGAAAAAGAATCAAAAAATCTCATAGGTTTATTCCTTAAAGATGAAGATTCTGACACTACTGACACAGTAGCGAAATTTAATGAATTTAAATACGAGATTAATTATGCAGGGATGGTTGTACATAAAATCGATATCGTTGGACTTGATCCAGAGGAAGATTACAAAAAAGCACGTACTCAGCCAAAAAGAGAAAAATTAAAGGCAGAGTCAGTTGCAATTGAGACAGATAATTTACGGAAACTTGCAAATGATCAAGTACTGGAAGAAATAGTGAATCATCAACCAAATAGCTCGATCAAAGACGCACAAGATTTCTTAGACGAAGCATATGAAAAAATCAAGGATGAACCCAAAATGAAAATTTATTTAGGGATAGCTGATGATGATGAAAAAAAGATGTATCCAGGTATTGAGAAATCTCTTGAAAAATTTGAACAAGAGCAGGTAAAAACTGCTATTCAGATTGCGTTAAGAACTGCAGTTCATGTTAAACCAGATGGTTCAACATATTCTGTTTCTGGAGGAGACGTGAGACATTGGAGAACTGAAGCTCTGAAAAATGTTAAAATTATCAATGGAAAAAGTGCTCAACGTTATAATGAGAACTCGTTTGATGGTGGTGAAAACATGGATCCAGCAGCCAAGGCTTATGCCATGGGACAAATTATGGCCGATAACGCCCGGGAAAGTAGCGCAAAAGATTAATACACCTTAAGGTATCACAAATATTTAATTGAATTTATTTTAATTAAATCATACAAAGCCAGTTGCAATGCAACTGGCTTTTTTATTTAAAAAACAACATCCAAGATGTTGTTTTATTAATAGTACTATTGCCCAGGCCTGAGTCCAGAAAAATCAGCGGATTCATCTGGGTTAATACGGTCTAGACCCAAGGTTCCTCCAATGAAATTCATAATACCGAATACCGATACCATAATAGCCATACCGATAATTCCCCACACCATATTACGCTTCCCTTTTTTAAGTGCCTCGTCTGAGCCACCATCACCACTTTGTGCTTGGAAAAAATTAAACAAACCAACCAAGAATAAAATGATTGCAGCCGTAAACATTAAAATAATCAACGGGTTTAATAACTGTTCATTAATCTTTCCCATAAGCGTTACCACCTCTTCTGGAGCCTGTGCGTGTGCAACAGGGATCGCGATATATTCTTTAATAAAAGACGAAATATTCATATCACAACTATACCATCTGGTGATGTATTTTTCTATACAACAAAAAAAACCTTTTATGAAAGGTTTTTTGTTTCAAAGGTATCTTCAAATGTATATTCAATACCTGGTAGGTATTGATTTTCAATCGTACCTCCATCAAGTCCAAATGTTCGTTGCACAACCCCAATCAGTCCGCGAACTGAAAAGATAACAATCAAACCGATAATTCCATTGATAACAATTCTTCGAGCGTCACCCTTGGCATCTGAATCTTTAGCAGTAATGAATTTTACTACTCCGTAGATAAAGAAGAGCATTGCTGCACCAACCAAAATTGGTGTTGCAAGCTGAATTAGGTTTCCAATT
This sequence comes from Candidatus Campbelliibacteriota bacterium, assembly GCA_002698305.1. Lineage (GTDB taxonomy): Bacteria > Patescibacteriota > Minisyncoccia > Phycocordibacterales > UBA1006 > UBA1006. The sequence goes on from NZWR01000004.1 coordinate 20,182, forward strand.
GTCGCCAAAATAGACGTAGCGTCTTGAGCGTGTGCAAACATCGGTAATGATGCTGATACAAGTAAGGTTCCTTTTAATAGATGTTTTAGCATGTTCTAAATATAATTATGTAAATAAATAATAGCTGCTTCATTGGATGCCCAAGAAGTTGAATATATTATACCATCCTGTGGCGATTTTCGGCAAGACATTTAGTATTAAATCTGTTCTAGGTAATATGCATCGTTCTCAGATGAAGTATCATAACCGAGCGTCGCTACAACCGTACGCACCAAGAGCCATGCACCCAAGACCACCGCAATCCCGATAATAAGGCTGGTCATTGCTTTTTTAGCAAGATCCCTCTTTCGGCTATTTCCTCCACTAGTTAGAAACAAGAATCCTGTGTACGCTAACACAATAACAGCAATCGGAAGGATTAAAATAATAATCCATGTAACAACATTATTTAAAAGCCTAATAAAATCATCAAACCCGCATGCATCTGAAATGCTTGCCAAATTATATCCGCAATCAGTCGATACAATACCTGAAGCGAGAGTTTGTTGCTGATCCGTATTAAAGACTGAGCCAGAGCTTCCTGGGGCGGTAGGATCGGTTCCACCAGATTGATTTCCACCCGAAGGATCAGGATCTGCCGGATCACCTGGGTTAGAAATAACAGGAGTCTCTAGATTCGTCACGGGGCTTACTGCCCGAGGATCGTTTACCCTATCTGAAAAATATAATGAATATGCGAACCCTGGTTCAATCCCCCAATCAACAACTGATAGATTATTAACATCGCAATCCCCGTTTATATCAGCAAGAACGGGTGTTGGTAGACACACTCTAAATAATTGAGGTTCATAGGTTCCTAAAAATTGGTATGTTGTTTCCCCTGCTGGCGATACTTTTTGTAGAACAAGGTAGACCGGATCACCTGCATTTTTTGCTATATTTGATTGGCTTTTAAGATGATAAGTATAGGTTCCATTTGACTGAGTGATCAAATCTTTTTTCTCCCACGTAAGATCAGTAACAGTAACAGACGGAGGTAATTCTTCTAATAAATTTTGTATTAGATACGGTGGAGTGAGCGAGATAATATCGTATGTTTCTGGGATAATTTCGTTAGGAACGATTGCCTCTGCTATGATTTGATCGTACTCAACATCACCACCAGGAATAATTTTTGTAATAATTCCTGATTGACTTACATTATATTCATTTTCTGATAGCTCTATAACAGCTGAAACTGGTTGTTGCGCTCCTTGAATACCTCCTTGACTGATATCAAACTGACTTCCTGTCGCTGCGTTTCTTAAAATAATTGCCACCGCGGTTTCTTCAAGATTGGCTGTAAGCTGAACATTAACGGAGTCACTATCAACGCTGATAGATTCTATATAATTATTGACATTCGTAGATTGGAGAGCTTGTTGTGCATGCGTGCTCTGGCTAGCCACCGCAATAGCAAAAAGACCAAGTACCAAAAGGACACGTGAAATACTTTTTTTCATACCAACAGTATATCAAAAAAATGAGAAATAATTCTCATTAGTTGTTTAAGGTCTGGTTAATTGAATTTTCTAGTACATCGTTAAGTGCGGTGTGTGTTCTTCGTACCGCTTCATTAGTGGTAAGTGCAGACGCATTGACGTTTCGCACTAGTGTTCGTAGTAATGATTCAGTTTGATTACGCTCAGGATCAATCCAACCATCAGATATAATTGCCGAATTGTATACCAGCGTTCCGAAAGTATCATCAGGTTTCACTCGCAAGAGTGATTTATGAGCAGGTGCCATCAGCATAGCGTCAGCTATTTTCCCAGCTACCTCAGGACCAGCAATGAGCGCAGAAACCGTCGCTGCTCCTATAGGATTTTGTGTCTGCTTACTCATTGCAATACCAATCATTGACCCATGGGTTCGTTTTATGGTTGTGTCTCTAATTTGTGGAAACAGTTCAATACCAAAATCAAGGTTTGGATTTTTCTTCCTGATTTCTTCTACCTCGCTTGCCTTTCCAAAATAGATAGCAAGTTCTCCAGCGATAAATTTATTTTTTGAATCAATAAGAGCCTCGTTCCATGAATAAGTATTACTACTGAAATCTGCAAACGATGTGTAGAAATCAATAGCCTGGACGGTTTTATTAGTGAGTCCTTCATCCAAAGCTAAGACTGATTGATATGTATCATTAATAGGATTAATGCCTACCATCGGGTTATCATTTTGCAATATTAATGCGGTAATAATCTCTTTAGCGTTTTCAATATTATCAAAGGTTCCCATGGCAACAGCACTAATAGCAACATCTCCTGACCCTGAGGCATCAGTTATTTGGGGTGCGAAATCAATCATTTCATCCCAATACTGAGGGACGTCTAAAATAAATGACGAGTTAATCAATGATTTGTTGTAGTACATAATAATCGGATCAACCACCATAGGAACTGCTAAAATACCGGTGTCAGTTAAAAATAGCTTTGATTGATTAATATATGTAGATTCATATTGAGCTTTGGGGAAATTAGCATACGGTACCTCAAAAATTTTATCTTTGTGCCTCAGAATATTTTCGTGTGGCATTAAAAATAAATCTGGACCACTTCCTGCAGCAAATGCATTGATGAGTTCAGACTCATAGGTTGACTCATCTTTTTCTTCATAACTAATTCGTAGGTCTTGATTTCTTAAAGAGTCAATTTGTGGAAGCATCACAGATGATGGTACCGTTCCCCATATCTCAACACTTCCTCGCGCAACAGAGGTATCTTCAGAAAGTTTAATCGCCCCAGAGAAAATCAAAAAAGCGATTATTGCCGCAACGGCAAAAATTCCGATTATGATGTTTTTTATTCCTATATCTTTCATAATGTATGTTTTACGCTTTCTTAAAAATTAAACCAAAATGATGTTCGCCAGCATCGATATTCTTAACGAATTCAAATCCTTTTTTTTGTGCCATCTCTTTTACCTGATCAGTGTTCATAATCTCTGATTCTTTGGGCCCAATGTTTCCAAATGAATCTGACCAATCTACTACCAAACACAAAGCTTCTGGTTTGAGCACTCGATACGCTTCATGTATAACTGCCGCTGGATCATCTGTTTGAAATAACATGTTCGCGATACACACCATATCAATAGAGTCATCTCGCAACTGAGAACCTTTGTCAGACTCCAAATCTGACCATACCGTATGGACAACTTCATGTTTTTGTTCAGGGAGATCTCCGTGCAGAGATTCTAATAATTCCTTTTGGACATCAATTGCATATACCCGCCCACTTCTATTAGACGATAAACTTTCTACGAGAGCTTTGGTATAGGCACCTGAACCCGCTCCAAAATCAGCAACGTGATAGTGTGCATCAATCGGTAGACTTTCAATAATTTTTTTAGGGTCTGAGAATGTATTCATAGATTAATCTAAGTATATCAAACCTTTATACAAAAAAACACACGTGAGTGTGTTTTAGATAATCGTAAGTGAAGCAACAGAATCACCATCACGTAACTTCATAACCCTGACTCCTTGTGTTGCTCTACCAAGTTTCGAAACTGAGTCTAGTGATGTTCGAATCACTTGTGATTGTTGTGACATAGCAAGAATCTCTGTTTGAGTGTCGACTATTTTTGCCCCGGCAATGCGACCTGTTTTATTGGTGACATTCAAGGTTTTAATTCCTGACCCTCCTCGGTTTTGATTTTTGTATTCACTAATTGCTGTACGTTTTCCGTATCCATTTTCGGTAAGTACCAATAAATCAGCTGATTCGAGCGTATGGGAAATAATTCCTAATCCAACAACCTCGTCATCCTTTTTAAGCTTAATTCCTCTTACCCCTCCAGCAGTTCGTCCCATCGTTCTAAAATCTGAAACATGTGAACGAATTGATTGGCCATCTCTGGTAACTAATATTGATTCATCTTTTTCATGAACAAGACGTACTGACCATAGTTCGTCATCTGCTTTCAGATTAATTGCAATCAGTCCATTTGAGCGGACATTTTTGAATGCCTCAGCTTCAACACGTTTTACAACTCCTTTTTTGGTTGCAAACAACAAAGTCAAATCATGTAGTTCTTTATCTTTTGGTATTGAAAGGATTGAGGTGATTTTCTCTTCTCCTTCAAGTGGTAAGAAATTCTTGATTGATTTTCCTTTTGTTGAGCGTCGCCCTTCTGGCAAGTCATACATTTTTGTTTGATATACTTTTCCAGCGTCAGAGAAGAACAGCATGTCACTGTGAGAATTTGCAATTACAAAATGAGTGACAATATCGTCATCTTTAGTATCTAGATCAATGACTCCTACCCCACCTCGTTTTTGAGATTTGTATTCAGTTGGGTCAGTTCGCTTGATGTATCCGTTTTCTGTGTACACCATTGCAAATTCTTTTTGCGGAATAAGGTCCTCATCCTTGATTGAATTAACAGCACCTTCAACAATTCGTGTACGTCTTTCGTCTGCATACCTCTCTTTGATTTCAAGAAGCTCGTCTTTAATAACCGCAAGCATTTTAGGAACGCTTTTAAGCAAGGATTTCAACTCTTTAATATATTTTAGAATCTCCTTTAATTCATCTTCAATTTTCTTGCGTTCAAGACCTGCCAGTTTCTGTAATTTCATATCTAGAATTGCCTGAGCTTGAATTTCAGAAAACTTGAACTTCTTCATAAGGTTTGTCTTGGCTGTCTTTGAATCCTTTGATTTTTTAATCAGTGCGATTACCTCATCAATATGATCAAGAGCAGTATTTAATCCTTCTAAGATATGTGCTCTCGCCTCTGCTTTTTTTAAATCATATTCGGTACGCCGCCTGACGACCTCTTGTCTATGAGTAATAAAATGTTCAAGAATATCTTTAAGACCGAGGGTCTGCGGAACTCCATCAACCAGACACACAACGTTAAAGTTAAAGTTCTCTTGTAGTTGAGTATGCTTGTAGATATAGTTCAAAACACGCCTAGGTTGTGCTGATGATTTTAAGTCAATCACGACACGAATATCTTTAGTAGATTCATCTCGAAGTCCTTTAATTCCTTTAATTTTTTTGTCACGGACTAAGTCTGCGATTTTAACAATAAGATTTTGTTTATTTACACGGAACGGAATAGAACTAATGATAATCTGGTGTCCGCCTTTTTTTGTTTCAATAATTTCAGCTTCACCACGTGTTACAACCCGGCCACGACCACTTGCGTAGGCATTTTTAATATCTTCAACATTATAAGCAATTCCTCCAAGCGGAAAATCAGGCCCCTTTACATGCTCAAGAAGATCATCAACGGTCGACTTTGGATCATCAATAAGAGCAACAGTAGCGTCAATAACTTCTCCTAGGTTGTGCGGGGGAATATTTGTCGCCATTCCGACTGCAATACCAAGTCCACCATTAAGAAGCAAGGTTGGAATTGCTGTTGGTAGTACCGTTGGTTCTTGCTGAGAGTCATCGTAGTTAGGGATAAAATTAACCGTATCCTTTTCAATATCACGCAGCATTTCCCCTGTTATTTTTTGCATTTTAGCTTCGGTATAACGCATTGCCGCAGGACTATCTCCATCAATTGACCCAAAGTTTCCTTGTCCCCATACCATTGGGTAACGCGTTGAAAAATCTTGTGCAAGGTTTACCATTGCATCATATACAGACGTATCTCCGTGTGGGTGATATTTACCAAGCACCTCTCCTACAACCGTTGCTGATTTTCGGAAACGTGATGATGCTGAAAGATTTAAATCATTCATGGCATAGAGAATACGCCTGTGCACCGGCTTCAAGCCGTCGCGAACATCAGGTAGTGCACGCGAAGTAATTACACTCATTGCATATGCAATGAAGGACTCTTTCATTTCTGAGGTAATACTCATTGGTACAATATTTGATCTTTTTGTGTTGTTTGTATCGTTTTCTGCCATATTAATTTTGTTCTTCGTTATCTGCTTCTGCTTCTGCTTCTGCTTCTGCTTCTGCTTCTGCTTCTGCTTCTGCTTCTGCTTCTGCTTCTGCTAATTCTGAATCTTCAACTTCATAATTTGGAAATTCAATGTTGTTAAATTCTTCAGAGCTTTTTGAAAATATTTCACCCAATCCATCAATTAAGGATGGATTATTTGCATTAGTAGCTGGCTCGCCTGCAAAAACTATCCTTAACAAAATATACACAACGACAATAATACCAATAACAATAAATGCCATTATCTTTGCCATATGCTTCTTTTTTTCAGGATGAGCTTCACGAGCCTTATCTAAAATCTTTTTCATATCTTATTGAGCCTCTAGAATCACCACATGGCTGGTTAAGGTATCGAGGTCACTTTTCTTGAACACATATTTTTCAATAGGCGCTGGTGACGAAGACATTTCTTTTTTAAAGACCTCTAATGTAGCTGGATCGCGGTCTTTTCCATAATCCATTGGTATAATAATTTTTGGTGAGAAAAATTTTAAAACCTTGGCTGCCTCTTGAGGGCTTAATGTCCCCTCTCCACCAATTGGTACAAAAATAACATCAACTGACTCTATATGTTCTTTTGTTTTTTGATCAATATCTGGGGAATGGAGGTCGCCTATAAAACAAAAACTGATACCTTCTGCTTTAAAAAAATAAATAGTGTTTAAATATTCTTTTCCGTCAATCAGTGCTTTTGATCCATGCCCGACGTAAGTATTATCTTTCACTTCATAGTTTCCTGGACCATAAATTTTAAATGGCTCATTGCCATTATATTCGGTCATATCAAACCCATCATAGTTAGGATGACGAACGCTACATAAGGTTACATCTGCGCCAAATTTTGTTGTTGGCAATCCTGCAGGATTATCTTTTGCAAGTGGATTAACTGCAATAGTTAAATCACCTTGCTGAATCTTAAAAAATTGCTTTCCGTGGTATGTAATTATCATGCTACTAGTATATCACAAAGGGTCTAGAATCCCTTATTTTTTCCGCTGAAATAAAAACTCATTAATATGCTCAAAATAGAGCCATTCTAGGCGATTGTAGAGGTTTAGTAGTATAAAATTTACCTAAAATCTAAAAAATACAGCTTTGTGCCTTATTTTAAGTCCTGAAATTAACATCTTAGATAAAATCCATTACCTATAAAGCAAATATTTTATTTGCATTCACAGTAAATATCCGTAATATGAATATCAACCTAATATTATTAGCGGTTTAAACGTAACCCTTCCCTTTCGCATTATGATAGAGACAGATAAAGGAAAGAGCGTTTAACTATTTAGGAACACCGCGACTTTTTAGTTGCGGAATTTATATTATGGAAAATGAAAATCTAAACACTCCTCTAGGGAAAATTCTTTCTCAAGAAGAGCATGTTACACCTGAAGTCGGAGAACTGATCGAAGGAAACGTTATCAGCATTCAAGGAACACAAGTTTTTGTAGACCTGCACCCACACGGAACAGGAATTATCTACGGAAAAGAGTATTTGACCGCTCGGGATATGATTCGAGCACTTAATGCTGGCGACACCATCAAGGCAAAAATCGTAGAACTTGAAAATGAAGATGGCTACATCGAATTATCTCTCAAAGAAGCAAAACAAGCTCTTGCTTGGGGAGAAGCTGAAGAAGCAATCAAAGAAGGAACAACACTTGAAATTATTGTTAAAGAAGCTAACAAAGGAGGGCTTATGCTTGACTGGAATGGTATTTCTGGATTCCTTCCAGCATCTCAATTAAATGCTGAGCACTACCCACGAGTAGAGTCAGGTGATAAAGATGCTATTGTTAACCAATTAAAAAAATTAGTTGGTCAAAAACTATCAGTTAACGTATTGTCACTGAATCCAAAAGAAGGAAAACTTATTTTCTCTGAGAAAGGTGAAAAAGCTGGATCACGAGAGAAATCGGTCCCATCTAAATACAGCGTTGGTGACGTCCTTGAATGTGAAGTTACTGGTATCGTAGATTTTGGAATCTTCTTGAAACTTGAAGAAGGTGTTGAAGGATTAGTTCACATTTCTGAGCTGGACTGGTCGCTGGTTGATAACCCTCGAACATTGTACAAAGTTGGAGACACAGTAAAAGCAAAAATTATTGAAATTAAAGATGGGAAAATTTCATTCTCAATCAAAACGCTAACTGAAAACCCATGGACCACTGTTGAAGGTAAATATACCGTTGGTGATACGGTTAACGGTGCAGTTATCAAGCACAATAAACACGGAGCTCTTGTTTCTATTGAACAAGGAGTTGCTGGACTGGTTCATATTTCAGAATTTGAATCAGAGAAAGACCTCAAATCAACACTTGGTCTTGGTCAATCATATGAATTTACCATCACCACTTTTGATCCAAAAGACGAAAAACTTACTCTTTCGTTCACTCAATAATAAAAACACGACTATGTCGTGTTTTTATTATTGTTAAATTGCGTATATATCTCATCAATATGTTTAGCTAATACTTTATCTGTATCAGTTATCATATTCCTTCATCGTGCGTTGTTAGCTGCACAGAAACTTTATTATACGTATTTGACCATGACGGATGATGATTCATTTCCTTAGCAAGCTGTGCAACCTGCTCCATAAATGACCACGCTTCATTAAAATCTTTAAAGGTAAAATCTTGTATTAATGTATTGTTCTTCTCTCTCCACATATATAATTATTTTGTATTATGTATATTCATTGTCTTCTCTAAGCCATCGCTTGTGAGGCTTTTAATAATTCGCTCTACCTGAGGTGTGACTGTATCAGCTATAAATTGCCTCTCTTTGCTAGCAAAATTACTGAGAACATTCGGTTTTATCATTCTTCCGTCTTCTAGTAATCGCGATACTCCAATTCGAATTCTAATACTTTTTTTTGAGCCGAGGTGCTCGGTAATGGATTTAACCCCATTATGACCTCCATCACCTCTGTCATAAGAAATACGAATCTGACCAAGAGGTAGATCAACGTCATCATAGATAACAAGTACCTGTTCAGGGTTTAATTTCTCTTCTTTTTTAAGAAAGGAGATGACTTCACCTGATTTGTTCATAAATGTCTGAGGCTTAATATAGAGCCCATCATGGCCAGTTTTTACTTCGGCATTCATGTATTTATGAAAGGTCCACCCTTCAGGAAACAACGAATCGAGAATAATCCATGCTACATTATGAATATTCAAAGCGTATTTTTCTCCAGGATTTCCTAATCCGATAATATACTTCATACTATTGAGTATATATTTTAAAGGCAAATAAAAAAAGCATAAGGCTAAGTCACCTTATGCTTTAGTATTCTGCGATTTGAAATTTCGCTCTTTAATTGTGAAAGATAATCTACAAAATCATTCAAGTCACCTTGTGTCGTGTTTGGGTTAACAGCAACAAAGCGTAGAACAAATGTACCCTTCCAATATCCTTTTGCAATTTTAAAATCTGATTCTTTTTCTATTCTATAAAAAATTTGCTCAGTTAGTTCACTGCTCGTTATCGTCTCGTTAGCTGAAACAATCTGTATACAAATATTAAGATAGTGTTTCTTGAGTATCTGAATATCTGCAGCTTTGGAAAAAATATCCTCAGCAGTCTCATAAATATCATATAAATGATTCATAAGACCTGACAGACCATCAACACCTAGCTCCTTGTACATAAAATAAAAACCTAATGAACCGGCATCCCTCCCACATGATTGATTTGTGTTAATAAGATTATACTCATCATATTCAGGACGCTCTTTGGCTATATAGGAAACATTACAATCATTCGCCTTTCGTAATAACTTAGGGCGAGTAGTCAAGAAATAGGCATTTGTAAGACCGGCTCCAAGAGCCTTATGGGCATCAAAGGTTAATGAATCAACATTACTCATTCCTTGAAAAAGGTTCTTTTTTTTACCAAAAACTGCAGCTCCTCCCCATGAGGCATCGACGTGATGGTAAATATTACGTCCTTGTATGCATTGATTTATTTCTTGAACATTATCAAACTGGCCACCGATAGTAGCACCTGCGGTTGAAAAAATAGCAACTACATTCACGTTTTCAGCCTCACTTTCATCAAGAACTTGTTGTATATGTCTTATGGACATTTGACCCTGATGATCTGTTTTTATTTTTACCATTGACGAAACTCCCAAGCTCATAAATAGAGCACTTTTGGTTATTGAATAGTGACTGTTCTCTGAAACAAGTATTTTTACGGGTTTTGTTTGAATCCCTGTTGTCAAAAAATCTGGAAATCTTTTAGTCAAGGCCATAAAAATCGCCATTGCATTTGCATAACTTCCTCCAGGAACAACAGTGCCTCCACCAATCATGCCAAATTGATTAAGGAGCATAGAAATAATATTTTTCTCTATCACTGCTAGGGCAGGAAAAGCACTAAGAGTATTTCCTGCCGCATTTAGCTCAACAGCTTTTATTCTTCCTTTACGTGCAGCTGGATGTATCTGTGAATATAATCTGCCGAAATTTTTCCCATCAGAATTGTTTGGTGTCGTTAGATCTAAATAATCACAGAGCTTATCAAGCGTCTGTATGTTCTTAAGATCATAATCAATCTCTTCTGGTTTCTTTTGAGTAAATAAATTTTTACTTTGCATAATTTATTTTTTAAGTGTTTGTGTGTAGATTATCATTGATAATAAAAAAACCAACCCGAGGTTAGTTTTCTTCTAAAAATGTGACCATTCCCTGAAGTGTGTTAGGTCCAACACGACCATCACCCCCATTAAGCTCTTCTTGTTGGAATTCCTGAACAAGATTTTTTGTTCCCGGACCAAAATCACCATCAATTGTTATGTCTTGATCATGATAAATCGCTAAAAATTCTTGAACTGTTCGTACAGCCTCACCGCTTGATCCGTTATTAAGCATTGTTTCTGAATCAGCCAAGTCATTCAATCGATCAATCAGATCAGACGTATCCAATGTATTATCATCTTCTGAAGGAACGTCATTGTTCTCATCATTACTTTCATCAGGAATATCTGTAGTATCACTCGTATCTACTACTGGTGGTTCAGTAACATCATCAACAGGTAGTTGATTTCCTTCATCTATTATTGCAACCCTATCTTCACGTTCATAGCTCATGCCAGAATCAAGGTTAGTAAATGCCCAATACGCTCCAAATCCAAGAAGCAAAAGAAAAATCAACTGAGTAATTTGGTATTTAAATTCATTCATGCAGATAGTATACCAAAAAATGGTAGCACTCAAAACTCTTGGTTTTTCGGGAGCTTTTGATAGTATTGTGTGTATATGAATCTTATAGATATTTTACCGTACATTCAGATAGTACTTTCAATACTTCTTGTTATTGTTATTTTACTTCAAAAATCTGACGAATCATTAGGTGGTGCTTTTGGAGGATCAGACTCAGTAGATACCGTTAAGACAACACGTCGCGGAAGTGAAAAAACACTTTTTAATACTGCGATTATTGTTGCAGTGCTCTTTACTATTGTTTCCATTATTGTCGTTATTACCAAGTAACTATGAAGAAATTACTACGAAATCAACATCATTCGCGTCTCTTTCGCGCTTTTTTGATTATTGGAATAATCGGTATTCTCACTTTACTCTACCAGCTTCACAAAGAAATTACTGTCCCAGTAATAACTCCAGGTGGATCCTACACCGAGGGCTTGGTAGGTGCACCACGTTTTATTAATCCGATCCTCGCACAAACAATCACCGACCAGGATGTGACACGCCTTGTATTCACACCTATTTTGCAAATAACCAATAATTCTACTGAGTACCTATTAGCTGAATCATTTGAAAAAAATTCTTCAGGAAATAAATACACGCTAGTACTTAAAGATAATTTGTATTTCAGCGATGGGAATAAACTCGACGCCAATGACGTATTTTTTACGATTAGTCAAATCCAAAATCCTGAAATAAACAGCCCTCTTTACCGGCAATGGCAAGGTGTCACAGTAACAAAAATCGATGATCTCACTCTTGAATTCAATTTAGCAGCTGCATACCAGGATTTCATTTACAATTTTGAAATTGGCGTTCTTCCCGAACACCTATGGTCACAAACCCTAGGTTCTGATTTTATTTTTGAAAACCTGAATCTCGATCCAATCGGTAATGGTCCTTTTGCTGTATCATCTTTGAATAGCAATACAAAAAACCTTTCAGCTGAATACACACTTACAAGAAACGAATTAGCTTATGAAAAAGCATATTTAGATCACATTCATCTAAAATTCTATGAAAATGTAGGTGCTCTTGAAGAAGCATTAAATAAAGGTAATGTCGATGCTGCCTATGGAATATCAGCTTCAGAAGATCAAGAGTATGAGGTAAGTAAATCAGTGCTTCCTCGCTCTTTTGGTATCTTCTTCAATACCAAAAACCAAAGCCCTGTATTTACCCAAGAGATACGGAGAGCTATCTCCCATGCAATCAATCGAGATGCTTTGGTAAGCGATATTTTTGACAACCAAGCTATCGGACATAATCAATATACGCGATACCAAGCAAGCTCAGAAAATATCTATAATCCAACGCTCGCACGAGAGTTAATTAGTAATGAAGGGTTTACTTTGGGAGCTGATAATATTTACCAGAAAGATAACCGCCCGTTGAGTTTTGAACTGTCAGTTCCGAATGTCGAAGAACTGAACCAGGTTGCTGAATTTGTTAAAAATTCACTTACCAGTATTGGAGTAGAGGTTATTATTGAAACATTTGATCAGGGAAATTTTGTCCAAGAAGTACTGCGTCCGCGAGATTATGATGCTATTCTCTATGGTTATGAATTACTCAGACCAAGTGATCTGTATGCATTTTGGCACTCATCTCAAATAAATGAACCAGGTCTTAACGTCAGCATGTTTGAGTCGAAATCTCTAGATACACACCTAGAGGATCTCCGAAAAGATGGTAGCCAAGAAGAACTATTATCAGAAATCTCTGAAAGCCTTGTGCAAGCACATCCTGCGATCATATTGTACTCCCCTCTTGGTAGATATATTACAGCTCCACATGTTAAGGGAATCAGCGCAACCGTCGAGCAGTCGCAAGATAGGTTTGCTGATGTAGCATCATGGTACACAAAAACAAGACGTATGTGGCCATTTTTCACTGATTCAACCTTATGATTCGTATAGAAAAATACCTCTCAGAAAACGGGATTATGTCGCGAAGAGAGGCGAAGAAAATGCTTCTTGAAGGAAACATACTTCTCAACAATACGCGAGCTCAACCAGGTGACAAACTTAATCCAAAAAAAGATACTTTACAGTATACAGACAAAGTACAGGAATTCTTGGAGAAAAAAGAAACAGTACTGGTTCACAAACCTCGTGGAGTCGTATCATCAAAAGATAGTGATGGTGAGAAAAATATCTTTGATGTTTTTCCTCAATATGCTCATCTTAATACCGTAGGAAGACTTGATAAAGAAAGTGATGGACTTATTCTTTTATCAAATGATGGCATGGTAACCAAAGCAATAACAGGAAGAGACCATCTTATTGAAAAAGAATATTATGTCACAGTACGAGAAAAAGTTACTAACGATATGATGAGAAAAATGTCTGAAGGTATTAAAATTGAAGATGGATGGACTTTACCAGCAGTTGCAAAGAAGCGAGGGCCCCATGCTTTTTCAATTGTTTTAAAAGAAGGTCGTAAGCATCAGATCAGACGCATGGCTAATGCTGTCAAACTGACGATTAATTCGTTAACAAGAGTGCGTATAGACACAATAACTGCACCTAAAATGCTACCAGGAAATTTTAGAACTCTTACTCATAAAGAGATGACGTCATTAAAAGCTGCAACACAAAAGAAGGTGTAAACACCTTCTTTTTTTATTTATCTGAACCAGCTTGGAAATCAAGTTGATTATCAGTTTCAAGCTCAAATGCCAATTCTTGCCCATTAATATCTACAACATAGACACCTGCAGGTAAGCCAATTGTTTCCAGAACAATTCGTTCTTCAAAAGCAATTGGTTCAGTACCACAGCTTCCGCTATCTTCTATACGAGTAGTGAGTAATACATTGAAGACATTACCATCACGCGTTTGCTCTGAATTGTTCAAATAAACACAATCATTTGCCAACGTTCCATTTACCACCAAAGTATGACTTGCTGGGAAACCTTCTGAACTTTCAATTGAAGTTTGATCAATAGATGGAATATTCAAAGGCAAGGCCCCATCACCAATACCATTATCTTGTTCTACAGGAATACGGTCATCTGCACTAGGAGCGCTGCCAAACCATCCTTGTGAGTACCCAAGCCATCCAAGAACAGCTAGTAATAGAATAGCAACAATTACATACCAAAGTGTATTATTACCTGAATTCTTTTCTTGTAGTACGACTCCTTCTTGAGAGACGTTATTTTTATCATTGTTATATGGTTCCATATTTTTTTTATTATTCGGCTAATGTCAATACCATTATATCAAAGTTTAACACCCTGTCATTTAAAAATATTCTAAATAAAGAGGTCTATAGTGTGAGCCACCTCCCGGAATTGAACCGGGGACCTCTGCCTTACCATGGCAACGCTCTAACCAACTGAGCTAAGGTGGCAAATCTCGAGATGAGATTTTAAGTGTGTCGAGGGTGGGAATTGAACCCACGACCTTAGGTTTATGAGTCCTACGCTCTAACCAACTGAGCTACCCCGACATGAGTTCCAAGATACCATACTGACAATGATTTTCAACTTTAGACGGCTATTGCAAAGGTGTTCTAATATGCTATATTTATCTCGTTGCGCTGGTAGCTCAACTGGTTAGAGCACCCGCCTGTCACGCGGGAGGTTGCGGGTTCGAGTCCCGTCTGGCGCGCCAGCAACATAGTAAAACATACCTTACATGTACTCCTAGAGTGCAGAAAAAAATAAAACTGAAAGCTTTGCTTTCAGTTTTATTTTATATAAAGACAAGTATCCTTCATAAAATTTTGACATATACATTACCCAAATGAAATAAAAACAAAAATCTGAGGGAGAACTTCAGATTTCTGTTAAATGTTGCGGGGGCTCGATTCGAACGAGCGTCTTCAGGTTATGAGCCTGATGAGATACCATTACTCCACCCCGCGATGTGATAGTTATATTACATTAAAATCACATTTACGCAAGAAAGCCCGATCCGAGCAAAATACTTTCATAAATCTTAAAAGCACGGAATGCCTCCCTATTATTGAGCTTAAATTGTGCACCTTGATGAGCTATTTTATTACGCGTCAAGTGAACGTCCCACGCAGAATCCACCCAACTCACTCCTTGACGCTGCATCGCCTTGAGTTTCTCCCCAAAGGTTTCACCGGGGTACCCTAAGCTTGTTACAAATTCTTCTAACAAAGCATCTGCATTAATAATAGCAATCTTCCATAACTCAGGATCAGAACTATTAAATTGACTTGCAATATTTTCCCACACTTTCATTTTTTCACTTTTAACCTGAGGTTCCTTGTTAAAACGCTTAAAGTGATTAAGAAAATCAGTATCATTCTTTTTAGTTATTTCACCTAATTCATAAAGAAGATATATTCCAATGAGCAAAAAAACCACTGTCAAAAAAATTGAAAGTGATTGAACGGTTGTCCCTAGTGAACTAAAAAATTCCTCCATGATTATAGTATAGCACGTTCAAAGTCCTTCCCGACCTCAAAAAGTTTTTCTTCACAAAACATCGGTGCAGTAAAATGCATGGCAAATGGCAAGCCATTATCATTGAATCCACTTGGAATAGAGATAGCTGGGTTCCCAGAAAGATTATATGGAACAGTAAAAATATCTTCGAGATATAAAGTTATTGGGTCTTTTTTTTCTCCAAACTTAAAAGGTAAGCTTGGTGCAGTTGGCGTAGCGATAATATCTACTTTTTCAAAAGCTTTTTTGATTTCATCTGTAATTTTTTTTCTTAATTTTTGTGCTTTATAGTAATATTCATCGTGATATCCAGAAGAAAGTACATAGGTACCAAGCATAATTCGACGTTGGACTTCTTTTCCAAACCCTTCCCCTTTGGTATTTTTATACATTTCTTCCAGCGTTGCTCCATCCTTATGCAGACCAAAACGTACTCCATCGTACCGTGCAAGATTTGAAGACGCTTCAGCAGGTTGAAGAATATAATATACAGCTAGTGCATATTGAATATGGGGAAGTTCAATATCAACCATAGTGTATCCAGCATCCCTCAAAGCATCCAATGATGTTTGAAAGTTTGCTTTTACCTCATCACTAACTCCTTCACCATTTACAAATGAACGTGGTACTCCGATAACTTTGTTATTAACATTTTTCACCTTAAAAGGCGCTCTTTTTTCTTCTGGAATACAAGTACTATCTAGCGGATCATAGGTATTAATAGCATTAAAAACAATCTCAGCATCGCGCACATTATTTGTAATAGGACCAATAACATCCAAAGAAGATGCCATTGCAATGAGCCCATTACGAGATACTGACCCATAACTTGGTTTTAAACCTACAACACCACACATAGCAGCGGGTTGGCGGATAGATCCTCCCGTATCACTTCCCAAGCTGTAGTTAACCATTCCTGCTGCCACAGCCGCAGCTGGGCCGCCTGAAGAGCCTCCTGGGACACGTGTTAGATCTATTGGATTTTTTGTTGGCCCGTAGTATGAAGATTCTGTCGATGTACCCATTGCTGAGTCATCCATGTTTAATCTTCCTACAATAGTTGCACCATGTTTTTTAAGCTCTGAAACAACATGTGAATCATAGCTTGCTGTATAGTTTTCTAGAATTTTTGATGCTGCTGATGCACCTCGCCCTTTATATAAAATATTATCCTTTATCCCCATTGGAATCCCTGAAAGAAGCGTGTCTTTGGTACTATTAGTTTCAATATCTTTGTAAACTTCAACAAAGGCATTAATGTCACTGTCTTTTTTATTAATTACATCTAGTGCTGTTTCTAATAGCTCCTCTTTCGAAAATTTATTTTTAGAGAGCGCTGTATATAATTGCTCAATTGTTTGTTGTAAATTCATAGTACCTTTTTTACTTGTATGTATGCGGCTTCACGCTGTGGCGCTTCACTCAAAAGTGTTTCAGTAAATACCCCTGATTGATATGCCTCTTCATCACTTCTCATTGTATTGTCATTTGGACTCCTGCCAGTATGTTCTTCATCAACCTCAACAGAATTAATCAAATCAATATAGCCCAAGATACCCTTAAAATCCTGTGCATACTGCTCAAGATCACTATCATCTATCTTAATTTTAGATAAATGAGCTAATTGTTGTATTTCTTCTTTATTCATACTGTTTAGTATACAAAAATCTATCGTAATGGCTACGATAGATAAGTATTGGTAAAGTTTTGAATATCCATAATAGGGATATCAAGTTCACGTGCCTTAACAAGCTTTGATCCTGCCTTGTTCCCAGCAAGAACAAAACTTGTTTTACTACTTATGGATGACGTCACCTTACCTCCTCTCCTAGAAATAATTTCCTTTAACTCATCCCTTGAGAAGTTTTCAAAACTTCCCGTAATTACTACGGTAGTATCATCAAGGCTAGTATCAATGGTCTCATCCTTCTGTTCTAGTTGTATATGTGTGAGTAGATGAGTTATTATTTTTTGAGTCGCATCGTTATGAAGATAATCATATAACGAGCGAGCTGTCTTTTCTCCGATTCCATGAATTGCCGCTATTTCTTTTAGGGTTGCATTCATTAGTTCATCTACGGTAGTAAATGCTTGCGCTATTAATACAGCAGCTTCTCCTCCAACATGACGAATACCAAGCGCGCGAAGTATAACGTGAAAGGGTCTTCTTTTGGCTCGGTTAATTGCAGAGATAATATTATTTACAGACTTTTCTTCAAATCCCGGAAGTTTTTTAATCTCTTCTGCCTTAAGAGTATAAAAATCAGCCGGTTCAGTAATAAAACCTTGATCGTAAAAAAGTTCAACTATTTTTTTTCCGAGCCCTTCAATATCCATTCCATTTTTTGAAGCAAAGAATATTAACTGCCTTTTCTTTTGGATGACATTATCACCCTTAATATATACATGACTGACTCCGTTTTCAGATGTCTGTGTATGGATCGTGTAGTCGTTTTCTAAAGCCCATGCCTCTACATCAATAGGTTTCTCAGAACCATCTCGTAATTCCTTAAGCACTGCCGTTATTTTAGGAATAATATCTCCCGCTTTTTCAAGAATAACCGTATCACCTACCTGTAAACCTAAGCGTTCAATCTCGTCAAAATTATGAAGCGTAGCTCTTTGAACCAAAGAACCATCAACCCTAACAGGTTCAACATTTGCAACTGGGGTAACAACTCCTGTTCGCCCAATCTGGAACCTTACTGAAGTAACACGAGTTGTTACACTTTCAGCTGGGAATTTATACGCAATAGCATATCGTGGCCCCTTTGCTGTGTATCCAAGCTGTTGTGCTATTTTTTTATCGTTGAGCTTAATGACCATACCATCGATTCCATATGGTTGATCACTGCGCTTCTCTACCCACGACTCATACCATGACTGAATTTCATCAAGCGAAGATGTTACAAGGTAATCGTTATTTACATTGAAACCTTGTTTCTTGAGAAAATTGAGTTCATCAATGTGGTAATCAAAAGATTTACTATCTGAATTCAAGTCATAAAAATATGTCGTAAGATTTCTTTTTTTGACTTTATCGCTATCAATTTGCCTTAAGGTACCTGCAGCTAAATTTCGTGGATTCGCATAGATTTTCTCATTTTTTAACTTCTGTTTTTTATTGATAACTATAAACTCTTCTTTTGAAATCCAAGCTTCTCCAATACATGAAATATACTCAGGATCAGATATTGTATGAGGAATATCATTAATCGCCTTAATATTATCAGTAATTTTCTCACCTTGAACACCATCACCTCGAGTTGCACCATACAAAAGCTTTCCATGTTCATAATCTACAATAACCTTCAGACCATCTATTTTTAATTCGCACACATACTCAAGAGCTGTACGTATATCAATACCAGCTCTTCTTTTTAATTTTTTATCCCACGCAACAAGTTCTTGAAATGAAAAAACATTATCAAAAGACCACTGCCGATAGCGGTGGTCAACTTTCTCAAAATTACGACTCGAAGATGCTCCAATGCTAGAAAATTGCTCTTCCTCACTTGCCACCATATGGTTATAGCGTTCAACCAAACTATCATAGGCAGTGTCGCTTATCTCTGGTGCGTCCTGATCGTGATACAACTTGTTATGTCGCTCTATTTCCTGGCGCATTTTTTGAATCATATCTTTTTTTGTATCTTTTTGATTCATGGTAAATTTAGCTGTTATCTTGAGTATACGTGATACTTATTCTTCTTTCTACAAGACGTGGATCATTGAAATCAGGGAAAATCATATCCCCACTGTTGGTACCATTATCATCGACACACACATTAAAACCAACAGCAGTCACGCGAACGTGAACGAGTGCTGGATTTAAATTTGATCTTAAGTTTTTTTCAATTAACGCATACGCACACCCACCTTCTGCTTCTTGATTAAGGTATCTCATAACATACGGTGTCGTATACAAATCAGTTCCTCCACTTTCTGATAAATGATAAGAATTGACCGTTCCGTTTCCGCATGAAAATGATCGTGGTTCTCTACTTCCAGGTGCAGGAGTTGGACTAAAGGGAGTAACTGGATTTGGTGAACCAATACCCTTAAGATCAACATACAAAGCACATTCAAGTGTGGCATCAGCAGCATAGAAGGCAAGCTGTGATTCCCTTGATGACGATGATAGAATTGATGATTTCTGCGTAACATTAAAAATTCCTACTGCCATTAGCAAGATAAGTGAAGAAATAAGCACTGCAAAAAGAATAACAAAGCCTTTTTTGTCGCTATTCAATTTTTGATATGTTATAGCCATAAATATAAATCTTGGGCGTAGGATACTGAACCTCCTGACCACTCAACAAAGACCTCCATAATAATTTCATCTGGATTAGAGCCGAGTTGATTAAGAGTTATTCTGCGCGTGAACGCTGTATCCTCATATCCCGTTCCAGGGTTATCATTCACAAATTGTTTATAATCTCTAAAATTAGGGTGGTAAAAGACTTCACATGAATTACATGGCCTTAAGGTAATGTCACTTCCTGAGAGAATAAGTGAGCAATTCCCACCTGAAGAAAGGCAATTATCTTGATCAAAAATATCATCCCAAGTAGTACTTTCATTCACTAGAACAAGTTGAGTGTCACGAATATTCCGAGCACCCTCTACTGCTTCTAGAGCCAAATACTCAGCAATAACCTGATTCTGTGACTCTCGTGACGACTTCAGCCCGCCAGCAGCAATATTCATAAGGGCCACCAGTGCAAGTGTAAAAATAAATACAGCCACCATCATCTCAATCATCGTAAAACCTTGTTTAGTTGTATTAAAATTATACATCATATATTTAATGTTCTCTGGGAAACAAGTGTCTGTACTACCGTTGAAACTTGGTCGGTATCACGGACATCATGACCTGCTAAGGTTATCCAAACTCTTGGTTGTCTATTGTTTCCGCTCGGGGTTTGGCTATTACCGCTTATAGTAAATGATAATTCGTCAATTTGTACTGAAGTACTATCAGTTAAAGAAAATGTTCCGTTTAATCGAGGAATACTTGCCCCTGACCTATCAAGAACCACGGCCCCGCCACTGAGTGAATAGCGAACTTCCCCCCTATTATCTGTTGCATCAAAGGTGATCTCATTATTTGTACCATCCCCTGAGCCAATTCCGTCATAGCCATAATTCTTACCAAGTCTAATTTCACGCACCATTGTATCAAGGGCATAATTGAGAGCTTGATTAAGATTTTTCTGTTGTTGGGTTTTTTGATATGAATCAAGAATAGTGACAAGTGCACCAATCCCAGAAGTAATAATAATTGCAAAAATAGCAACAGATACAATGATTTCAACCAAAGTAAATCCTTTTGTTGTGTTTTTCTTTTTATTCATACTCTCTTTTTGCAATTATCCTCCCTGCTGCGGTTACCTCTACATAGAAAGAAACTGATCCATCATTGACGAGTATAGAAGCAAAATCAAAAGTTGTTGAAGGGTTTCCATTAATACTTATAAAGGCTTCTGAATAAGGTCTCTGAAAAGCTATGAGTACTGGGTCAGTAACAATATTCCCGCAGTTTGGTGCATTATCACACAAATCAATACCAGAAATAGATATGCCTGAAGCAATAACTGATCGCTCATCAATCACCCTATCTCCTCCGCTTTGATACACAAAGTTTCTGTTAATATCCTCAAAAATAATCATGCTATTTGATGCTGGTTCTATATATACCCCTCGTACCGCTCGGTCATCGGCGATATTTGAAATCTCATCATTAAATCCAAATAAGTCATCAGCGTTTGTTCCTGTGTCGAGTTCCTCGTTACCAATATTTCTATCTGACGACGCGATTCCGTACACCTGAGCTTGTCGTATCGTTAGCGCAACATCTTGAGCCACATTTGTTTTTTTAATTTCATCTCGGTACTGGTTATAGTTAAAAATTGAAACACCAGACATAATCGAAAAAATAGTGAGCACTACGACGAATTCGATAAGTGAGAATCCTTTATTATTTTTTATCTTAGATCTTAGTAATTGTTTCATAGTGTAAATAAATTAAGTGTAGTTATTACCACAAGCCATGTGCCCAAAATAAGAAATGGAGCAAATGGAACCTCTGCCTTCATTATACGGGTATTAGAACCGAGCAGCAATCGTTTGCTTGATATTTTATTCACTATCATAATTATTACAGCGTAGGCTGCCCCTGCCCAAAATGAAAAGATAACAGCACTAAAGCCTGCGGAGACACCTAACAACAAACCAATACCTACCATAAGTTTTGGGTCACCCAGCCCAATAAGCTTTCCTTTTGAAAAAAGCCAAATTAATGCAAATGGAAGCGGGACGATAATCCCAGCAAGTACATGCATCCAGTCAATCGCTAAAGCTGTTGAAAGAACAAAACCAGCATCGAAAAAGAAAATACTTAGGAAGGAGAGGAACCCGAAAGCAAGCGAAAGACTGTCAGGAATTATTTTATGTCTTAGATCGTAGAGCAAAATAATAACAAGGATACTAAATAACAGAGAGAGGAAAATCGTTCCTATAAGATAAGAAAATGATAGAACATTAGCTATATCATAAAAGAATGCTCTGAACGCAATACCTGCAAAAAGCAATCCTGTCGTAAGTTCTCCAAAAACATACATTGGACTAATTTTACTTTTACATGACCGACATCTTCCTTTTTGAAAAAGCCAAGAAAAAACTGGAAATAATTCATACCATCGCAGCTGATGCCCACAGGAATAGCACCCGGAACGACCCTCAAGACTTTTACCAGTATTAAAACGCAGCGCAACAACGTTTAAAAAACTTCCTATTAAAAAACCAAGGACACCCCAAATAATTGTAAAAGGAACTAGCATACACTGTTATTGATTGTTCGTACTTCTAAAATCGTATAGTCCCCAGTCATCATCATCTTCAGGATTGGCTGAGCCAAAATCATTATTCGACCCCTGACATCTTTGGGCATCGGTTCCTCCTGGCCGTAGTGCCTGCCTATCTTCAAAATCATGATCATCATTAAGATATATCGACCTATCTTCTCCTTTTTCAATTGCATGCTCAAGCTCAGTACCTATATGGTATTCATAACATGGTCCGCCAAGGCTATCTGAGAGTGCCGCATAGAAAAATCCTTCAGGAGTAATTGATCCCGAGTCGACAAGTCCAGCCGATACTGTTTCAAAACCATCCGGTAACTCAGGTAGTGTTGGTAGTTCGGCTATTACGTCACCTAAACTAAAGGGTTGACCATTGAGGGTACAGGTACCAAATTTTGCATTGTTAGCACTGAGATCTAGCTCATTTGGATAGGCATTACAGATGCGACGATATTCTTCTAATGCAAGTCGCACTTCATCAATTCCTGCTACCCGTAGATTTTCACGTGAATTCTTTTTAGTATCTCCGAGGCTTGCTAAAACCATCGTCAGCAATATTGCAATTCCAGCTATTACCACCATAAGCTCAACAATAGTAAATCCTTGTTTATTATTTCTCATGGCTTGATTATACCAGATAGATCATTAAATTTCTGCATAAAAAAAACTCATATAGATGAGTTTAATTTAAGCTTAACAAGATGTTCCTGTTGGTGCTGCTGCTTGATCTAGTTCTCCTGCAAACCCTGTTGAGTCAGCACAGAAGAATACTGTGTTAGTACCAGCTTTGTTCATTTGAGATTGGATCATGAATCCATTAGCATCGTCTGTACAAGTAGCTGTTCCTGGTGAATCTGCTGTAGCAGATGCTACGATAGCAACAATTTGTGAATCTGTACAAACTGCGTCGTAGTTTCCATCATTAACTGCAACAAGTTCTGCTTGCGCTCGTGACGCTGAGATTGATGCTGAGATTGATGAATCTCGAGCTGAATCTCGAGCTGAACCTAGTGATGTAAGAACAATTGCTGATAGAATTCCGATAATCGCAATCACAACAAGAAGTTCAATAAGAGTAAATCCTCGTTTTTTCATTTCTGTAAAAAGTTAAATAAATAATAATAAATAACCGAAATTCCTTCTTCTCAGAATTGGTTAACTTTATTATAGCAAAGACCTATATAGATTCACAATTTTAGTGTATTGACATAGTTAATTATTAGTTGTGATTCAATTATGTACAATAGATGGTCTTATCAAAACACAGCGCCTGAGGATGATCATTTAAAAAAATAAAACAAGTCAACATGACTTGTTTATAATTTAAATATTTCCCGCAACACTGTAAATTGGAATCATCACTGACATGAGGAGACCTCCAACTCCAAGTCCAAGCAGAATAATCATAGCAGGCTCAATTAATCCAATCAAAGTGTCAACCGCACCTGTTACTTCTTTGTTATAAAAGTTCGCAAGGGTCTTAAGAATTTTACCAACTGACCCAGTCTCTTCTCCAACCTTAATCATTTGCACCATAATCTGAGGAATCTCTTCGTGCCTATCAAAAGCACTTGAAAGACTATTACCTCCTTTTACCTGCTCAACAGCGTCTTCAAGCACCTCTTGGAATACTTTATTCCCAACAACGTCCCCCGCAATTTCAAGCGTTCGTACGACTGGGATACCTGAGGTCAACATCGTATTGATGTTATCTGAAATACGTGCAAGATAAATTTTTCGGTACAGATTACCAAAACCAGGAAGACTGATCTTTAATCTATCAAACCACGCACGCCCTGATTCAGTAGCAAGAACACGCCCAATAGCAGCTCCGGCCACTACCACCAAAATAAGAAGTACCCATCCGTAGTTAACAAAAAAATCAGAAATACCGAGGGTAACCTTAGTATAGGCTGGAATTTCACTTCCTTGCCCTTCGAGGATTCCTGCAATCTGAGGAATTACCTTTACCAACATAAGAATCATGACTCCAATGAAGGTAGTAATAATAAATGATGGATACACCAAGGCATTTTTTGTTTTAGAGGTGAGCGCGTAACTCCGCTCAAGGTAATCAGCCAAGAAGATAAAGGTCTCGGTTAACTGCCCTGACTCTTCTCCTGCTCGAACCATATTTACATAGAAGTTAGAAAAGACCTTTGGCTGTTTTGCCATGGCTCCAGAAATTGATGTTCCTCCTCTAATATCATCCGTCACTTGGGCGAGTGCTTTTTGAATACCTTTACTTTCAGAGTTTTGCCCCAATAGCTCAAAGGTTTTCACCGCTGAAACTTGCGCTTCAAATAATGTTGAAGCTTGTTTTGACATTAACACAATGTCTTTCATCTTTACCCCCCCTAAAAATGGAATATCTCCCCCGAAAATACCTCCTTGTTTATCAGGAACGACTGATACGACAACATATTCACGACGTTGGAGTGTTGCAACAGCAATCTCACTTGAGGCTGCTTCAATTTGCCCTTTTTTTTCTTGCCCCTCTTTGGTGACAACTTTGTAGTTAAATAACATATGACAATTATATCATTGAATCGAGTAATTTAGGATTAAGTGAATGCTGATAGGCCTGATCAACAGTAATATGACCTCGTTCAACAAGATCAATAAGTGATTTATTCATATCAATCATTCCCTTTTCACTTCCTGTTTCAATCACGGTGTTAATTTCATGGGTTCGTCCTTCCCGAATAAGATTTGCAACTGCTTTAGTGTTAATCATAAGCTCGTATGCTGGAACCATTCCACCACGCTGTGATTTAAGTAATCGTTGTGAGAAAATTCCAATTAATGAACCAGCTAGTTGTGCTCGAACCTGATTTTGTTGATTTGCTGGAAACGAATCAATGATTCTATCAATTGTTTGTGCCGCGCTATTGGTGTGGAGTGTTGAGAACACAAGGTGTCCTGTCTCGGCAGCCGTTACTACCGTGTTGATGGTTTCTGAGTTTCTCATCTCTCCTACCATGATAACGTTTACATCTTGCCTAAAGACTGCTTTTAATCCCGTTTCAAATGACAAGGTGTCAATACCAACCTCTCGTTGATCAATAATTGATTGATCATCTTTGAAAATATATTCAATAGGGTTTTCAATAGTAACAATATGTTCTTTGCGGGTTTGATTAATCATCGAAAGCATAGCCGCCATAGTCGTTGATTTTCCTTGTCCAACAGGACCTACCACCAAGAAGAGCCCTTGTTCTTTTTGGGTAAACTGATTAAGAATTTCAGGTAGATTCAGTTCACTCATTTCACGAACTTCTTGAATAACCCTAAATGTTAAGTTAATTCCCCCACTCTGAACATACGCTGTTGAACGAAGGCGCAGCTCGTCATGGAATGAATATGAAAAATCAATTTCCTCAAGATTCATAACCTTAGTGAGTTTCTCCTCATTTACAATCTCCTTAAGAATACCAAAGGTATCTTCTTTACTTAATACTTCCCTGGCTTCAAGAGTAATTAATTCACCTTCAACACGCATAATAGGTTTTCTATTAGGTGATAAATGAAGATCAGAGGCATTCTCTCGTTCAACAGTTAGTAATAAATTTTCAAGTAATTGTTTATAGTTCATATATTATAATTCGTTAATTTCACTAAACGGAACTTCTTTATCTAAACCTTTCAGAATAGCAGCTTCTTTTAGGGTGATCATTCCTTTTCTTCGCGCTGCCTGATAAATATTTTGTTCTGTTGGGTCATTTAAAATGATATTCTCCATTTCTTTATCAACCTCATACATTTCAAGAATCGCAGCTCGACCAGACATCCCGTTCGGTGCATCTTTAGTTGGTTGAACGGTGTACAGATTTCTATCAAGATCATATTTTACTTTATGTTCTTCAGGCATATCTGCAAATTGTTCTTCAATCATTTTCTTAACACTCGCCTCTTCTTTAACAGGTACTGCTGCTCCTGGTGCAATTCTACGAAGTAATCGCTGAGCAACACCTAAAATAAGAGTAGGAGCAATAAGGTATGGATCAACCCCCATATCCACCAGACGCGGAATAATACCGAAGGAACTATTGGTGTGGAGTGTCGCGAATACCAAGTGACCAGTCAGCGCTGCCTGAATAGCAAGATTTGCGGTTTCTTTATCACGAATCTCCCCCACCATAATTACATCTGGATCCTGACGCACGATACTTCGCAATCCTTCAGCAAAGGTATACCCAATATCAGCACGCACCTGAGATTGGTTTACCCCCGGGAATTGATATTCAATTGGGTCTTCAAGAGATACCACATTCTTTGTATCCCTATCCACCTCTCCAAGCATCGAATACAGCGTGGTGGTCTTACCTGATCCAGTAGGTCCAGTAATAAGAATCAGTCCATGCGGTCGATCAATTGCGTACCGAATCATTCGCTCCTGTTCTTCTGAAAGGCCAAGCTTATCTAATTTTCTAATTCCTTTTTGAGAATCCAAAACACGAATTACTACTTTTTCACCGTGATAGGTAGGCATAATAGAGACACGAAATGAGATTTTTCTTCCTTCAATAATTGCCTGAAAACGTCCATCCTGAGGCTTTCTTCGCTCATCAAGTTTCATCGATTTCGTCATAATCTTGATGCGAGCTACCACCGCTGCATGAGTAGCCTTCGGCACCTCAAGAAATACTGACAGCTGTCCATCGATTCTAAATCGAACCTTCACATCTTCACCAGTGTGTTCAATGTGAATATCTGAAGCATTTTCAGCTACTGCATGCTTGATAATAGCTGCAACCATTTTAGTAATCGGGGCATCTTCTTTAATAGTCTCACCTTTTGAAGGATCTGCTTGCTGGTCTTCTTCTGGAGTCTGAGGGATATCTATGTCAACATATTCGTGAACCACATCACTTACCTGACCTGAAAGCCCAGAGTAGCTTTCCATAATGGTTTCATACCCATGCTCAGTAATCGCATACATCTCATAGGGTATTCCTGTTTCAGCAGTAATAAACTGCAGAACATTTTGAGCCTCGATATTTCGAGGGTTAAGCATTCCAACCTGCAGAATACCATCTTCCGTCTTACCAAAAGCAACCATTTGATACGTGCGTGCGCTGTCTTCCGGAATTAGTTTTACAATATCATCATCTACTTCGTTGTAATCAATTTGATATTTCTTGAGACCGAAGTAACTACTTTTTGCATCTAAAAGAGCCTGGTCATTAATTCCCATTTCTTTAAGAATCTTCTCAATCGTTAAATTTTCTTTTGTTGTGCGTTCTACGATTTCATCAATTTGATATCTATTGATGAGCCCACGTTCCACCAGACTTTCAAGGAAATTCATAATCATTTACATTGTAACAAAAAAAGCACGTGTTGAAACGTACTTAGCTCTATTATACTTGAGGAATATCACTCTGCCCTCCGGTATCTGTTGTCCCGGCGCTTCCAGAGCTACCAGCACCTCCCGATAGACTTGAATCAGGAAGCGTTTCATTTTGGAATTGACTATTTGCCGCAAAGTCAAAGCCAATAGGGAGAAACGGGTTTGGCCGTCCAGCAGGGCCTGGAGCTGGAATCCTAAACCGACTGTCTTCGAGCATAGCAAAGACTGGATTTGAAAAAATTTCATCATCCAAAGCAATAGTTCTGATATTACCGAGAATGCGGAGAATATCAGCATTTGCAAGCTGTGTGTCTGTTTCTTTAATTTGTCCGTAGGTATCTGAATTTACGATAGAACTCAATGTACCACTATCTGTTGGAACATCAGGGTTACCATTTACAAACGCATACCCAGCTACAAGCACTATTGCCACAAAAAGTCCGATAATAATATTTCTTATTGTTTTCTTATTTTTCATAGTAGTGGCTCTTTTAAATGTTATCTTTTAACCAGTAAGTATCAACGGTGATATCAAAGCTAAATGATGTTGTTGAATCTCCATTAGGTGAAATATTGATAGCTTTGATATCAGTTATGCGAAGATTTTTTTCTATATCTTTTAAGAATAAAATAAAATCTTGATAATCACCTTCGATAGTAAAATCAAGTGTTACCACCCCGTAGTCATTAGTCTCTACGTCGAAGCTTGTATTTTGTGAATCATCTTCCTCCTCTTTGTCTGCAGCAGCTGCAGCAATTTCAAGGTTTCTCCGCCCTGCAATTTGCTCAAATTCTAAAATTAACCGAACATTATCTGCTGAGTCAGGGATAAGTTTTTCAAGACGAGCTATATCAACTGCTTGTAGAGCTTGCTCTTTTTCAAGAAGATCATCTCGTAATGCCCGCAACGTTCGTGCATTATCAAGAACATCATCAAGCTCTGAACCTTTTGTCTGAAGCTCTTGTACTTCAGCATACTGAGGTTGAACAACGAGAACGAAGGTCGCTATTGACACCAGGGTTACAATTATTGGAATAATATTTTTCATAATAACAATCGATTAATTAGTAAATGCTCCGAAGTTAATGTCTTCTCCTTCTTGAAACTGATCACCGTTATTATCAATTTCAATAATAGCTGAATCAGGTACGATAATATCTGATTCATCTCTATCATTTGACTGACCAAAGATAAGGAGTTCTGGATTTACGGTGAAATCTAAGCTGAATGATATTCTTCCTATATCAGTTTTTGCAAAATCTTGGAAGATATGATTTTGAATATATCGGTTGTCTTCGTAAATATCAGATTGCTGGGCAATTTGAAGATATCCACGTGCTTCACCTGAAAGAGACACAGTGGATCCTTCTGGATCATATTCAAAAGATAAATCATTGAAGCTTACATCAGGCAGTGTAGATGCAGCAAATGATTCTAGAAATCCTGAGACGGCGATATGCCTTTCCAAAAGTTCAGTTCCCGCTTGTAAACGGATATCGAGCTCTTTGAGTTTCAATATTGCTTGTGGTTCAAATTCACGTTCTACCGAATTAATATCTTCAATATCTGCCTTGATTGATTCTGCAACACTAAATTTATATACATACACAACAGCTGTTGAAATAATAGCTACGATAAAAAGAAGAATAGACAAAAGACTAAAGAGACTTCTTCGTGATTTTGATTTTACACTTTCAGTTTTTGGAACACTGGAAAGGTTCTTTTTTGGTATAAACGTTGTTTTAAATTCTTTATCCATATTAAATAATACTTACTAATAACTACTCAAGTCCCTGTAATGCTAATCCCGTCGCCACTGCAAATTCTGGTCCCGCCTGCCGCAAGACGTCTTCCAGAAACTCTGGAGATAATGCCTTACTGAAAGGGTTTGCATGTACGGTATTAATATTAAATCGTGCCTCTATAGTAGGTTGAATGTTTTTTAAGAGAGCACCTCCTCCGGTCAAAATAATTTTACTAATTGGCTTTTTGTATTCTTTTTCAAAATCAAAGATAACATTTTTAAGTTCAGAGAAAATATACTCTGTTCCGACCTCAATAACATTATAAGCTTCTGAGTTTGTTGCACTTTTATCAAGCCCTATTTCTCTCTTCATTGCCTCCGCTTCTTTAAAAGGTATCTCAAAAGATTTCTGAAGTGATGAAGAAATATATGCTGAACCTCTACTGATTGCTCTAAATTTTCTAACAACCCCATGCTCAACAATGCTCATACGTGTTCCTGAAGCTCCTAAATCAATAATCATGACAGGTGATAATTCATGCTTTAGTGAGCCACGAAGTGCACTAAAGGTTTCAATTTCATATTGAATATCATTAAAAGAAAGAGATTTAGAAACGGTATTGTATCGGGTTACTACCTCATTTCGAACCGCTGCAACCAAAACATCAATGGTACTATCTTTTGATGAACCAGAGTGGTCATCACTATATGATTCATTTTTCGGAATCATCCAATAATCAAGCGAAACTTCTGTCAGTGGTACAGGAATATATTTACGAGCTTCGTTTTGAATGACTCCTGATAATTCACGTTGGCTTATTTGTGGAACCTTGAGAATAAAAATAAGACTGGTTGCTGAAGAAATAGAGATCAAGGCGTTCGTAGCTGTTACGTTAGCCTGACTTAGTAAATTTTTAATCGCCTTGGTTAGTGGTTCAATTTCAAGGTTGGTCAATTCACCTGCTACCCCATCTTCTTTTTGATATGGACCCAAGGCCACTTCACCATAGGTATCAAGAAGAATTCGCCCCTTTTCTTTTTTTAGTTGAACAACCTTAATGGCTGAAGAACCTATATCAATCCCGACGAAGCTATCTTTTTTTGAGCCTAAGCCGGAAAATGCTGACTGAAGGCTGTCTAATATACTCATGAAAAAAGTATACCATACTTAACCCATGGTAAAATAGTGTGTAATGAAAAAAGTATTCATATATATGTATCGTTTTCTTTTTCCAAGTCCGTATACAGCGACAACTCTTAAAACTATCCCCCTCGCGCCTCAGCCAAATCTTGATTGGCTCTATAGTTTGTACAGCTATCATTCTACTATGGGAAGAAAATTATTATACGATTTTAAAAGAAGAAAGGATCTTGTTCGCGACTACAATTTGGCTATTGAATTAGCAGATTCATTGAAGGAGATCTTGTCAGAAAAACAGCAGTATGGATATTTTCTACATCCAATAATTATCACCGTACCTTTGTCGAAAATGTCTCGTAAGGAACGTGGTTTCCATCAAGTCAAGATACTTGCTCGATATTGTG
Organism: Candidatus Campbelliibacteriota bacterium; assembly: GCA_002698305.1. Lineage (GTDB taxonomy): Bacteria > Patescibacteriota > Minisyncoccia > Phycocordibacterales > UBA1006 > UBA1006. The sequence goes on from NZWR01000004.1 coordinate 51,279, forward strand.
CGAACATTATTGATGCCATGTACATACACAAAGCTGTAAATACAACTAGAGCTGTTCAAAAGCAAGCACTTCTTAGTAAAAAAGAGAGGTATAAAAATGTATATAAAGCTTTTGAAATTAAACAAAAGTACATAGAACACATTGCTTATAAAGATGTGCTTATTCTTGATGATATTATTACAAGTGGTGCAACCATGGAAGAAATACGAAGAGTTCTTAAAAGTGCAGGAGCACGAGAAATAATAGGCGTATCTATTGCGCACTAATCTCTATGATATGGGTGATTGTTTTGTATGGTTTTTGAACGGTAGAGTGCTTCGGTGAGTATTAGCGTTGCTATGTCATGCGGATAGGTTAAGCGAGAAAGTGAAATCATAAGGTGAGCATCTTTTTTAAGATCTTCAGTGTGACCATCTGGTCCACCAATAATAAAAAATATATCGCCATATACTGATTCTAAATGAGTAATTTTATTAGATAATTCACGTGATGACAAAAGATCTCCAGCTTCATCAAGTAATACCATAACACCACCGGAAACTTTCTTTCTTATTAACGCATCTACTGCTGATGCTTTTTTTTGGGTAATCTCATGAATACTAATCTTAGAAAATCGAGATAGTCGCTTGATATATTCACCTATACCCTGTCTTGCGAAAGGAAGTTCTGGTGAGCCAACGGTTATGATGTGTAGTGCCATATTATTTCAATTATATAAAAAAGATGACCTTAGTCATCTTTTTGCATATGAACCACACGCTGAGGAAATGGAATATCAATCCCTGCTTCATCCAACCTACGTTTTGCAGCTTCATACAAATCAAAACGAACAGCATAATAGCTCTCTGCGGTTGTCCATGGCTCCATTCTAATAACAACAGCACTATCTCCAAGCTCAGTAACCCGAACTTGAGGTTTCGGATCACTCATAACCTTATCGTGTTTTTCCATAACCTCTATAAGAATATCTCGAGCTACATCGATAGGTGCAGCATATCCAATTCCAATGGATACATCGCTTCGAATTTTTCCTTCTTTGGAATAATTGGTTATTACATCATTAGAAAGTTTTCCATTTGGAATAATGTGGATTTTATTTTGAACACCAAGAAGACAAGTCTGGAAAATTTGAATATCTTGAACAAAACCAGTCACGCCCTGAGCTTCAATAAGATCACCGCTCTTAAATGGTTTGAATAAAAAGATAATAACGCCTCCAGCAAAATTTGAAAGTGATCCCTGTAGTGAAAGACCAATAGCAAGACCAACGGCACCCAAAATAGCTGCCATTGATGTTGTTACGATTCCTAGCTGAGACAGTACTGTAACAAACAGCAGAATCCGCAGTGCCCATGCAACCAATCTGAGAATAAAAGTTTCAACAATTCGATCTAAATGTCGCGCTCGTACTGCTTTTTTTAGCAGTTTAATAATTTGCCTAATCAACCACAACCCCCCAACAATCAAAACAATAGCACCTATAACTCGTGGACCGTAATCAAAGAGAAATGCTATTGCTTGGTCATAATATGTCTGTACCGTTTCTTGTTCCATATATCTCTATCGTACCATAGACCCTTCACACGCTATACGATAACCGTTATAGTTATTCATATGTACATACTTTTTCACGACATTACCGAGTCGGATAAAACAAAAGCAATAGATTCGCTTATACATGACTCTGCACCTAAACCATCTTTTTTCTTTTTGGTCATCATGTCAGTTTTGATGGCAAGTTTCGGGCTTTTGATTAACAATGCATCGGTGATTATTGGATCAATGCTGATTGCTCCGATTCTCTCCCCTATTCTTTCTATAGCTCTTGGGATAACTCTTGGTGATAATAAGCTTATTTCCGCTTCTGGTTATACCATCTTGAAATCTCTTTTCTATTCGATAAGTCTCTCAGCCCTTACCACCTGGCTTTTATGGAGTGTGATTGGTGCTGGGGAATTACGTGATGTCCTTAATCCTGAGATTCTTTCAAGAATTGAGCCAAATATTGTATATCTCTTTATTGCTATTGTGGCTGGTCTTGCTACAGCATATGCACGGGTAAAGCCGGAATTAAACGAAGCACTTCCGGGAACAGCTATTGCTGTTGCCTTGGTTCCGCCTATTGCCACTATTGGAATAGGTATCGCCTTTTGGAACCTTACTATTATTTCTGGAGCCTTATCACTGTTTATTCTCAATGCTATTGGTATTATCTTAGCAGCGATGGTTATGTTTTCGCTTATGAATATTTATTCAAAAAAGCGTGCGGTTGAGTCAGCGTTAAAAAAAGTTGAAAAAGAAAAGAAAGATCTAGAGAAAAAAGTCCAAAAACTTAAGCAAGATGAAGAAAAAAAAGAAGCCTAGTGCTTCTTTTTTTTCTTCATCAAACAATATAATTTATGACTCGTAGCTCCCCCTTAAAACCTGCTCCACATGATCAACTATTTTTTTTAATTTTGTTGATGATTTAACAAAAAATGAAACAGGATTATTTTCAAAAACGGTTTTTGCTACATTCTTTTCAGCCAAACTAAAGTTCGTAAGAATAACCACCTTAGCATCTTTCCCCCAATCATCTTTACGTAATTCAACAAGAAACTCTTCACCACTCATAACCGGCATCAAAAGATCAAGTAAAATAATATCGGGCTTCACCTTAAGTGCATGTTCAAGCCCTTCCTTGCCATGATAGGCTTGAATAATTTCCCATTGAGGGCCGTCAAACGCGGCCGCAAGAGCGTTATTTAATGATGCTTCATCTTCAATTATTAAAATTGTATTTTTTTTCATAATAGTTGTTGATTAGTGACTACTTACTCGCTTATCTGAATAATGATGATCAAGTATTACATTAAGATGTTTACCTGATATCTCGTGATACTTTTGCATAAGCACTGGGATAATATCTACAATAGGTGCAGAAATTTCTAGCACATGCTCTCCATCATCACTCATACGCAGCCCCGGTATATTTTTACTAATTCTCTTGATAGCATCGTCACCAACATGATAATGAAGTTCATGAATAATACCGTGAATAATTTCATAGTAGATACGTTCATCTTCAGAAACATGTGTGTACGTGGTTGGCCCATGTTTTTGTGTGAATATAGATTTTTGTAAGAAAATCACAAGAAGCACTATTACCAATAGAATAAGTAGTGCATTAATCCAATGAGTAATAGGATATCCAAAAGCCTTCCGCACCACAACAAAACCGCTTTCAGACAATGCTGGGAAAATTTGACCTTGGTAGCGTACATCAACAGAAATAGAGTAATCACCATAAGGAAAATCATTTGGAATAATAATATCCCGATTAAATGAAGCTGTTGTCTCAACCGCAACCGTTTCGGTCGTTCTAAATAATTCAGCTCCATTTTCCTTATACGTAATACTATATACAAGGGTTGCGTCAACCCGCTCATTTGGGGTACCAAAGTTTACCAACTGTATTTCAACGGGCAATTCCTCCCCTCTTCCAATTTCTGTAATCCGCAATTCACCAGCCGAGAAGACTTTTGGTTCTGTTTGAGCATACCCATTACCTGCAACAATGAAGGTTAGTGCACATATAAAAATGTAGAGTAATTTATTTTTCATAATAAGAAACATATTTATCTTCTTTTTGATGTAAGTATTTGATAAGACGAATAAGACCGAAAATAAATAGACCAATTCCCCCAACAACAATATATGGGAAGGTATTATTTGACTCATTACTTGTGAGGGTATTTCTCAAGAAAACATCAAATAATGGATTTTTCATAGGTCTTAAACTTGCCTGTTCCTCTTGATTATCAATTTTTGTTATTGCTAACGTTTGACTTTGCCTGGTCGAATTTTGATATCTATTTTGAATAAATATTCTTGTTATTTGGTTTTCAAGAACATCGGCTGGAAGATTAATTTGAAATCGCCCGTTTCTGTCAGTAGCCACATTCTGATACAAGATGCCCCCAAGATACAGAGCAATCTGACTGTTTGGAATACCGTAACCAAAGGCAACAACATCATCAACAACATTTTCATTAATCGTCTCGTAATTCACATATAAAGTAGGAGGGATAATAATTGTATCGAGGAAAATATATTCACCATCTCGTACCGTAAACGTTTGATTTACCGAAGGAGACGCTGTGCCAAGCACATCATTTCCAATTAATGTCAGTGTATGGTCACCGTCAGCAAGATTTGTTGTTATAAAAAAGAATTCACCACTCTCACTACTTCGAACAGAATCATAGAACACTCCATCAATAAGAACTCTTACAATTCCGTCTGGGTAAGAAAAGCCTCTTACCTGCAAGAATCCCTGAACGTCATCTGGGTTTGCAATAAGGATACCGCAGGTAGCACATGCATCATTAGCACCAAAACCTCTTCGGTTTGAACTACTAGAACCTCCTCCCCCGCCATTATTACCTCCTGGATTCACCACAGGAGGCCCCTGGACTTCTGCACCAATAAAGATACTTGAGTCTCGGATAATAATTGACCGAGCGACCCCACTATAGGTACCAAACGGGTCTTCGAGATCAATTTCTGTTTGACCAACGTTTGATATATTTTGAACCTTGTTAGTACTCGTTCCTATTTCAACAATAAAGGTATCGCCTACACTGTGGGTCGTAAAGAAATTTATCGATACCGTTTGACCAATTACAGAACTACTGTAATCACCTAAGGGCAACAATGTTCCGTTTTTAGCTACGCTAACATCCGATGATGTAATAGTACTAAGATTATATCCCGCTGGGTAAATAATCTCTAAGGTATCACCACTTGTAATTGCATCTGTGGTTGTAAAAGAAATTGTTTGGATAGATTCACCACCAGCTGTTTGGTTAGAAAAATCAACGCGCTCATCATCCAGAGTAAAAGCTAAAGCTGTATTAGCAGCGAAGAAAACAGTAATTATTCCTATACTATACAATGCTTTTTTAACAAGGCATTTCACACTTTTAGTATACCATGTGAAATGAGTGTGGTTACTTAATTACAAGAGGTTTACTGCTTACTACACCTCAAGAGTACTTGTAAAACATAATCGCTACTACTCTTTGTTTTTGAGCCCGCTTCCAGTATAAACTTGATGGAGTAGCCAAGGTCTCAAAAATATAAAAACCGAAACGCCTTGCGTTTCGGTTTGCAGTTGCGGAGAGTAAGGGATTCGAACCCTTGAAACCTTTGACAGTTTACTTCGTTAGCAGTGAAGCGCTTTCGACCACTCAGCCAACTCTCCGTGTTTTTTAAATATAATGAAGAGTGGTCGAACCAGTTCGCCTGTTTTGATCTGATCATGTACATTCACAACGATCAATCACTTCGCGACCACCTGAAACGATACGCAGGTATCCTTTCAGCCACTCAGCCAACTCTCCATTACCAGTCATCCTACCATGCTCACTTGGCATTTCAACTGTTTAAAGTTTGCTATACTAAGCTATATGCCAGCAGATTCAGAACAACAGCGCCGTGCAGCCGGTGCAGCATTATCAGCAAAACGTGATGACACCCGCGTATCAGACCTCAAAGGAGCCTCAAAAGAAATGTATGACTCAATGACAGAAGAAGAATTGTCAGACATGGCTAGTAAAGATGAGTAATCATCTTTTTTATTTTAAAAATAAGAATAGAAAGTAAAAATAGTTTATACTGAGTAAATGGCATATCAAAATAAAATTCTCATTATTGAACATGATGATTTTTTGCGAGAACTCATCGGAAACCTTCTACATAAAAAAGGTGGGTATATTTTAAATGGTCACACAATCAAACGCGGGATTCAAAATAGTCATAATCATGAAATTTCTACGATAATTCTTGGTAATAGCTGTCCATCATTTAAAGGAAAGCAGACGCTGCATTATCTTAAAAAGGAATTAAACGCTCCCACGCTCGATATTTTTCTCCTTAATCATCACCCAAAGAGTGCTGATTATATTCCTGAAGACCATCAATTCATGACTAATGAATTGTCAGTAAAAGAAATTCTAGATAGAATACCTGTCTAGTTTTTTTATTTGGTATACTTCACGTACGTGAAAAATCTCAATCTACAATCAGATATTGTTGGAAATTTCAGAACGACTGATACCCAAAAAAAGGCATTACAACGTCTTGGTATTAAAACGGTGCGTGATCTTTTGTACTACTTCCCTACCCGTTACAGCCATATGAGTGAAGTCACTACGATTGAAATGGCGACACCAGGAGAACTGGTTACTGTATACGGGATTATCAGTAATCCAAAAACTGGAAAAACCTACACAACCAAGGTTCCAACTGCTAGCGCGACCTTAACTGACATCAACGGTGATACGATAAAAATTACATGGTTTAACCAAGCCTTCATTGCAAAAAAAATACAAAACGGGGAGTCTGTAAAACTAACTGGAAAAATAACAGAATCCAAAGGCATGCGGACAATGGTTAACCCTGAATTTGAACAGGTGCCTAATATGCCGATTGATATTCATGACTCACTCTTCAAAAATCATGACACAGAAGTAGTAGCTTTTGGATATCCTATCTACCGCGAGTCGCGAGGCATCAGCAGCAAATGGATGTATCACACGATTATAAAAATAATGTCATCTGGGATGTTAGAACATCTTGAAGATCCACTGCCTGAATATTTGCTAAAAAAATACAGTCTCCCCTCTCTTCAAACAGCACTTGTTTGGATTCACGCACCAAAAAAACAACGCGATGCTGACGCAGCAAAAAAACGATTTGCTTTTGAAGAAATATTTTTTATTCAATTACGTAACCAGCAAAGACGGGCGCGGCACAGAAAGGTTCATGCATATGATTTGGCAGTAGATGAAAATAAGACGCAGCGGTTCATGGATTCTTTTCCATTCACACCAACCGACGCGCAGGCATCAGCGATTGAATCAATTATTGCTGATATGACCAGTGATATACCTATGACACGGCTCCTTGAAGGGGATGTAGGTTCTGGTAAAACCTTTGTTGCAGCAGTCGCCGCTCACGCTGCTATTCAAAATAGACCAAAGAAAAAAACCGGTGGGAGCTATGATTTTGGGCGTATGCAGGTTGCTTATATGGCCCCGACGGAAGTATTAGCGACACAATTATTTGAAAATTTTGTTGAATATTTTGAAAATACCGGGATTCAAATTGGGCTTATGACCGGTGGTGGCTGCAGGAAATATCCATCAAAAGTTCCAGGTGAATCATGGACCACCATTTCAAAAAACCAATTACTTAAATGGGTGAAAAATGGTGAGGTGCCGATTGTTATCGGAACGCATGCTCTTATTCAAAAGAAAGTAGAATTCCAAGATTTAGCCCTGGTTATTATTGACGAACAACATAGGTTTGGGACCAAACAACGTATGAAATTATCGAGTAAAGACAACCGACTCCCTCACTACTTATCAATGACAGCAACGCCCATTCCACGTACCCTTGCTCTAACTATCTACGGTGATCTTGATTTATCAATCGTTGATCAAATGCCGTCAGGACGTAAACAGGTTATTACAGAAATCGTCCCACCCAAACCCGAGGCGCGTGATAAAGTCTACGTAGATATGCGGGAACGACTTGCGGAAGGACGCCAATGTTATGTTATTTGTCCGCGTATTGCAGAACCTGATCCAGAGAAAGAAAATGCTCTCCAATTAAAATCAGTTACAGCTGAAGCCAAGCGGCTACAAACGACTGAGTTTAAAGACTACCGCGTAGATATCATGCACAGCAAAATGAAGAAAGCAGAGAAAGAAGCCGTCATGAATCGATTCTACGCTCATGAAATTGATGTGCTTGTTTCTACCTCTGTAGTCGAGGTTGGAGTGAACGTTCCTAATGCAACCAGCATTATTATTGAAGGAGCCGAGCGATTCGGGCTTGCCCAACTTCATCAATTGCGTGGGCGTGTTATTAGATCAAACCATCAAGCTTATTGTTATCTCTTTGCTGATGCTAAATCAGAAAAAACAATTGATCGATTAAACGCGATCGTGGAAGCAAAAAATGGATTTGAACTTGCAGAAATTGACCTCTCTCTGCGTGGGGCTGGAGACCTTGCAGGACAAAAACAATGGGGCATGTCAGACCTTGCCATGGAAGCCATTAAAAATATCAAAATGGTTGAATATGCCAGAGACGAAGCAAAAAATATTATTGAACATGATGAAGCGCTAGAAAGCTATCCCGAGTTGAAACAAATCATTGATCAAGACATCTACCACATTCATTTTGAATAAAAGACCTTACACAAGGTCTTTTAGTTTGTGAAGTTTCTCTTTAAAAACATGTATCATTGTTTTATTGTCAAAATACCTTTCAAAGTTGACTAGAGAATTTTCAAAATATTGCGTATAGCCTTTTCTGTCAAAAGTTTTCCATACGTCAGCTGTATTTGAATCATTAATGAGACTCATCATGTTATGAATCCTATCTGCGCACATAACGGTTAATGATTTTTGAGACGCGTGCTCCATCTTACCTAGATATAATTCTTTTCTGCGTTTTTTGTCTGTTATTGATTTATCTTCACTGCATTCAAGTACTATTTTGATCACCTCAGCACCAAACGTTTCTTCGATAACGTCTGCAGAATACTCAGGTTTATATACATCTTCAACTACATCATGAAACAAAGCTGCTATAAGAGTAGCCTCGTCCTGTGCAAACTCAGAACAGATTAATGCTACAGAAAAAGGGTGTGAGATATATGGAGTTCCCGTGTTCTTCCGCAGCTGACTATCATGAGCACGAGCAGCAAAATTTACTGCCTCATACATTTTTGGTGTAAAAATCATGCCAGCAGTATAACAAAACTGATGTGATTAAGAAATTTACTAGATTTTTATAACATAACTGAGCAGATAAATAAAATAATTAAAAAACCTTTGTTTTTGATTACAAAGGTTTTTAAAAAATAAACTGCATCAATTGATAATTATGTGCTCGTTGAGGATTTAAGGTGTAGTAACTGATTCTAAAGAATCTTCCACAATTAAATCAGATTCATCGGCTTCGCGCTTTGCTTCTTCTCGAGTATCGACAATTTCATCTGTTTCATCGACAATTTCACCTACCAATTGCTCAAGCACGTCTTCAAGTGTTACCAAACCACTCGTTCCCTCAAATTCATCTTTCACAATGGCGATATGTTCACGTCTTTTGAGAAATAGCTGCAACAAATCATCCACGCGCATATTTTCACCAACATAGAGTACGTCATGCATAAAAGATTTAATGGTTCGATTATCTTCATCTTTTGCTAAAGCAATCAATAAATCTCGGCGATAACACAACCCTAAAATATCATCATAATCTTCTCCATACACAGGAAGCCGTGAATTTGTTAATTCAAAAATCTCGTCACGAGCATCGGTAAGCGTTGCGTCTACCTGGAATCCAACCATCATCCTACGAGGGGTCATAATGTCACGTGCCGTTATATCATTCAACGTGAAAACTCTTTGAATAAGATCACGCTCATCTTCTTCGATACTTCCCTCAAGGTGCCCAAGTTCAGATAACATATGTAACTCCTCTTCTGATACTACTTTTCTAATAACACTGAATCGTTTGGTTAATTGTTCAAGTAGCCATACCAAGGGTGAAAATATTTTAATAGCTACAGTAAGAGGTCTCGACACAAGGAGCCCTATTTTTTCCGAATTATTTTCACCAATTGTTTTTGGCAAAATTTCACCAAAAATAATAATGAAGAAAGTAAGCAGTGCAGAAACAATACCAATCATTGCATCACCTAAGATATTGGTTGCAACTACCCCAACAAAAATAGAACCAACAATATTTACAATATTATTAGCAATAACAATTACAATAATAGCTTTTTGTGGATTTTCTTTTATGTCAGCGAGTGCTGCTGCTCCTGTTTTATTTTGCTCTTTTAAAAGAAGAACTCGTGAATGCGGTACCGAGAAAAGTGCCGCCTCAATTCCTGAAAATAGTCCTGAACCGATAACAACTGCCAGTGCAAGTAAAATAAGTGTAGTCATGATTATAGTTTAAAGTATACATAGAATTTTATTTTTGGTAACAAAAAACCCACTTTAGCGGGTTTTTTATGTGGGACTAAACTTTTGAAACGTTTACTGCTGAAAGTCCTTTTGGTCCTTCTTCAGTTTCGAATTCAACTTTGTCTCCATCTCGTAGATCGTCAAAGTGAGCGTTTTGAACTTCGTTCATGTGGAAGAAAAGATCTTTTTCTTGTCCTTCTACAGCGATAAATCCATACCCTTTGTCCATCAAACGTGCGACTGTTCCTTGTTGCATTGTATTTTAGAAATTATTTCGAATAAACTTCAAACACCAGGTAAAACGAAATACTTCTTTCTACAAACTATTTGATACCTTGTATACTACGTCAAGGCTGTTCTAAGTCAAGGAACATCTGGGTAAAAACAGCACATTGAAAAAATCTTTAAGTCCGCTATTCTATATACGAGCACAACCATGTGCCATCATGCGCCTATAGCTCAATTGGCTAGAGCGCCGAGCTTATTCCTCGGATGTTGGGGGTTCGAGTCCCTCTGGGCGTACTAAAAATTTTAGAACATAACGCGTTGCGTTATGTTCTTTAATTTTCTACGCCCAGAGGGACTCGAAAAGAATGAAGCGGTATACAAGACGAGCGAAAGCGAGTGCTTGTCGCGAACGCCCAGCCTAGGACGATGAGTGCTAAGACGAATCTTTGCACCACAGGAGTATTTCTAAAAATATATTCACTATGTTCATTATTTTTATGTCATTCTAGTCGTGAGCCATCGTGGTAGGTGAGTCTTCAAAAATAGAGCTTTCGCGGAAAAACACGTATGTGTTTTATCTGTGACCGAGTCCTTATTTATGCAAAAAAAAGACCTACGCGGTCTTTTCTTCTTTTATTTTTGGTAATTCTTTTAGAGCTATACCATGCTTGGTCAATATTTCGTTATATTCTTTTTGTTCGAGTGTTTCTACTTTGATTAACGTTTCTGCAATCTCTACAAATGCATCATGGTATTCATTCAACACTTCTCGAGCTCGATTGAGACCTCTTTGAATAATCTTTGAAACTTCTGCATCAATCGTTTCAAGCATCTTTTCGCTACGATGATTACCTTCTACGCGATTACCAAACATTGTTTGTGCTGGTTTTCCGTCAACAACGATTGGACCTATTTCAGATAACATTCCAAATTTCATCACCATATCACGAGCCGTTGCTGATACCACCTTCAAATCATTAGATGGACCTGTTGAGATATCACCATAGATTTTTTCTTCTGCCGCGTATCCACCAAGCCCCATAGCAATATCATCCTCATAGGCTGATTTTGTTGGGAGTTTACGCTCATCAAGCGGCAGCTTCATGGTAAACCCTCCTGCTTTTGCTCGTGGAATAATAGTTACTTTGTGCACCGGATCAGCATCAGGTAATACCGATGCAACAATGGCGTGCCCTGCTTCGTGATAGGCTGTTTTCTTCTTCTCTTTTTCTCCTGCAAGGTGTGACTGGCGTTTTGGACCAATCATTACTTTTTCAAGCGCTTCAAGAAGGTCATCTTGATTAATAGTTTTTCTATCATGCAGTGCTGCAATAATTGCTCCTTCATTCATTAATGACTCTAGGTCAGCTCCAGAAAATCCAGCGGTTCGTTCAGCAATCGTTGTTAAATTAACTGCATCAGCCAAAGGTTTTTTAGCTGCATGGATCTCTAGAATCTTTTTTCTATCGCGCCGGTCTGGTAAATCAAGCGTTACCCTTCGGTCAAAGCGACCAGGGCGCAGCAGTGCTGGATCAAGAACATCAGACCGATTGGTTGCTGCCATAACGATTAATTTTTCATTAGCCTCAAATCCATCCATTTCAACAAGGATTTGATTCAAGGTCTGTTCACGTTCATCGTTTCCCCCTCCGATTCCAACACCACGTGATCGTCCTACCGCATCAATTTCGTCAATAAAGATAATGGCTGGCGACATTTTTTTTGCCATCTTGAATAAATCACGCACACGTGATGCACCAACCCCAACAAACATTTCGACAAAATCTGAACCAGATAGGTAGAAAAATGGGACTTTTGCTTCACCAGCAACTGCTCGGGCCAGCATAGTCTTTCCTGTTCCTGGTCGCCCTGTCATTAATACTCCTTTTGGAATTTTTGCCCCCATTGAAATAAATTTCTTTGGGTTTTTCAAAAACTCAACCATTTCTTCGAGCTCTTTTTTGGCTTCTCTATTTCCAGCAACGTCCTTAAATGTAACGCGTTTTGCCTTGTTGTTTGGTAAAATGACGCGGGCTTTTGAGTTTCCAAAATTCATGGCCTTTCCATTCGTACCTTTTACCTGGCGCATAAAGAACCAAATAATAAAGATAAGTCCTGCAAGTGGTAGCAAAAATGGAGCAAGTTGACCAAACCAATATCCAAACCCTGACGGCTCATCAATCTCAATATCTACTGTCTGCAAAGCCTCATTGGTAACCCCATAGTTCACCAAAGACTCTGACAAAGCTGTGCCTACTTCTTTTTTAGATTCTTTAATAATTGGCTCTTGCCCTTCTTCTGCTGTTAAGGTAATTTCAAGATTTTCTCCTTTGACAAGTATTTTTTCAACCTGCCCTTCTGCAACAAGCATTGCTGTTTCAGAAATACTGATATTTATATCGTCATCTTGCGGTGCAAATGAATCAATCAATAAACTAAAAGCGAAAAAAATAATCAGACCCAACAATATCTGCATCGACAGATTTGGTCGTTGGTTTTTTCCTTTGGATTTCTTCTTTTTTTTATTATTTCCAATTGGTTGTAATGGTAGTTTCATAGTTTCGATTATAGCTATTCCCTGTGTACGTGCAATCAATATGGATGATGTTATTAGTTTAGGTATACTACGAATATGAATTTACTCGTGAATAAAACCTTACGGCAAAAATATGAAGTGCTTGATACCTATGAATCGGGAATAAAACTCTCTGGCTGGGAGGTTAAAAGCTTGCGGCAAAAGCATGGCTCACTGAAAGAAGCCTATATTTCAGTTGATGCTGAGGTTTGGTTAAAAAACTGTTTTATTCCAATATACCAACCTGGACACAAAGACCATGAAGGTCTTGATCCATATCAGCAAAGAAAATTGTTACTGAAGAATAAGGAAATTGAAAAAATATATGCACAGCAAAAACAACAAGGTCTCACTGTTGTACCTGTCCGCATCTATGAAAAAGAAAATCTTATTAAAATAGAAATTGCTGTAGCACGAGGGAAAAAATTGTATGATAAGCGTAAAGATATGAGGGATAGAACAAGCAAAAGAGACGCCGAGCGAGCTGCAAAGAACTTTTGATTTTATTTTAATAAGATACTTGACATATTAATTTTGAAGTGTATATTTATGTTAATTCATTCACATATTGTTTATGAAGGAGGGTAATTCCTCAAAAAATAAAATAACTTAAATATCAGGAAATGAAAAAATACCTGAGATCAAAATTTAACATCAAAAAGATCCCGAATTAAGGATTAAAACCATGTCTACACAACATGGTTTTATTTTATATGAATGATTGCGTAGCTCCTTTAAACAGTTCTCAAAAAATTAACAAGTCTTGCAGCTATTTTTTATGCATCACGATGATATGTAGTTCTCCTTAACCTACCTCGACTACGCTCGAAGAGGTCTCAGACAGTCCGCAGGCCATACTTTATTCTCTTGTATGGTATTTTTATTTGAGTATCATATATTACATAGCTCGCTCTGCCTGCTTCGCTGTCGCTCAGATTGGCAGTTACAGGCAACCGCGCTCAAACAATTCTCAAGAATTGTTTTCGGGGATGACAGGCTTCGCTAAGAAGATTGTTGTTCCTTAATTGCATATCGTGATTGACGCGATCACGTTAAACAGTGTCACTCCTTAAATGGAAAATCAATTGCTTCACCCTACAAGGTGAACACTCTAGCAATCGCGTAACAAACCTCGCGGCTAGTGCACCCTACCCTAATGTTCATACGGGGTAATGGTGTATCATAACCTTTGAACTAGATAGATAGAGCTTTCTCCTCTATCCACTCGAAGTACAGAAGAATCGAGTAACTATCGCTTTTGTTTATCTTTTAGATAACTTGCTCTAAATAAATTAAGGTAGACTATATATGTAGACGTTAAGGGATTTCCTTTTTACACGGCGGTTCGATTCCGCCCATCTCCACATCGGGAGAGCCATCTTCGGATGGTTCTTTTTTAAGTTATACTATATATATGAAAAATTTTTTGAAAAAATATTGGCCGTATATTATCATTGCAATTATTCTACTTCAGACATTGAGGTATAAATTTACTGCTCACCCTGAATCAGTCGCATTATTTACAGAACTATCCCTCTTTGGACAATCTGAAGCATATGGAAGAATTGGATCTGGTATCGTAGAACTTCTCGTAGCTATTGGCCTCTTTATTAGGCCATTGCGTCAGATTTCTCTCCTTGGTGTTGTTACTTTGATGGGTGGTGCATTATATTTCCATATTACAAAACTTGGATTTGAAGGAAACAACTTACCTCTTGCAATCTCAGCTGGAGTAGCATTAGTTTTAGCAACATATACATTGGCGCGTAAAAAATAGCATTATGCATGCTGTTTTTTTCTGTATTAATGATACATATATGCTAAAATGTACATGTATTACATAATACAACCTAAAAAATAATAGGTATTTATACATTAAAATAATTTATATGAAAAAATATTTAAAATTCTTGCCACAGGTATTATTTGCAGCGGGACTCCTCTTTATTGGAGCCATTGGAAAACTAACAGGGGCAGAACCTGCTGTTGCAATGTTTCAACAAATTAACTTGTTTGAACAAGGTGAAGCATTTGGGCGCATCCTTGTAGGTCTAACTCAGTTATTCGCAGCCATTGGTGTATTCTTTAGACCAACACGTAAAATTGCAGCGCTAGCTGGTATCGTCACCATGATTGGTGCAATTTACTTCCACTTAACTCTTTTCGGTGGAACAATAATAATGCCAGTAATTGTTCTTCTTCTTGGCGCTTGGATTTTTATCAAAGGAGGGTGTGGATGCTGTGGTAATAAGTGTGGTTCAAAAAATTGCACAAGTGGAACGTGTTCAGTAGAAGAACCTGAATCACACGAATCTACAGAATAATACAAAAATAAAACACCTATAGGTGTTTTATTTTTTATGAATTGATAACTTCCCAACCGGCATCAAGATAACTTTGCAATTTTTTCTTTTTTACGATTCGTTGTTCTCCTTTTTTGATAATTTTAACTGAATCAGCATCAAAAACTGGACTTTCTTCTTTGTTGTCGTTTTCTTGTTTTTGTTCTCGCTGATTTTTTACTTCAACATGTGCAAGTAGTTCTGCAACTTTATTAGTGAAGGTATCTCCCATTTCTTGATAAAGACGAAGTCCTTCTTTTTTGTATTCAACTAATGGATCACGTTGCGCATAAGCACGGAGGTTTACTGATTGCCGCGTATAGTCCATGACCTGTAAGTGCTGCATCCACAGCATATCGGTCACGTACAAACTGATTTGCACCAGTACATTTTCAAACTGCTCTTTGGTAAGCTCTTGTTTCTTAGCAGTTATCATCTCTGACCATTCGTCTTTGACGTTCATGACATCAGACTCAATTTCTTTTAGAATGTCCTGATCTCTGAATAATATCTTTTGGCGACGTTCGTAGACAGTATCTCGTTGATATGACAACACATTATCATAATCAAGCACTGATTTTCGGCCATCAAAATGGAATCCTTCAACTTTTTCTTGGGCCCCTTCTAATTGACGCGAAATCATTTTATTTTGAATAGCCTCATCATCTTTCAAACCAAGAGTTTTCACAATATTTTTGATGCGATCTCCTCCGAAAATTTTCATGATTGGATCGTCCATCGATACGTAAAACTGGGTTTCCCCTGCATCTCCCTGACGTCCAGCACGACCACGTAACTGGTCATCAATACGACGCGCATCATGACGCTCGGTTCCAAGCACAAAGAGTCCACCAAGATCTTTTACTTCTTGTTCTTGCTCCGGGGTTGCTGGATTTCCTCCGAGTTTGATATCTACCCCACGCCCTGCCATATTCGTAGCAATAACCACTGAACCAGGTTTTCCTGCTTGGGCAATAATTTCCCCTTCTCTTTCATGGTTTTTTGCATTTAATGCCTGATGAGGAACACCAAGTTGATTAAGGTATGCAGATAACAGCTCATTCTTTTCAACAGAAGCGGTACCAATCAACACTGGTTGACCCTTTTTCTGTTTTTCTTTTACTTTTTGTGCAATTGCTTTGAATTTTGCTTCTTCGTTTTGGTAAATCAGGTCAGTTTCATCAATACGTTTGATTGGTCGGTGCGTCGGGATAACCACAACATCAAGCCCATATACCTTTTGAAATTCTTCTTCTGAAGATTTTCCAGTACCCGTCATACCAGAGAGTTTGGTATAGAATTTGAAATAATTCTGATAGGTAATTGATGCCATGGTCTTTGATTCTTGTTGAATAGGAACACGTTCTTTTGCCTCAAGTGCCTGGTGTAATCCGTCAGAATAGCGTCTCCCCTCTTGCAAGCGCCCAGTAAACTGATCAACAATAAGCACCTCATTATTTTGAATAACGTAATCCTTGTCACGTTTAAATACCGCATGAGCACGCAGAGATGTTTCAAGGTGATGCACTAATTTAATATTATCTTGCGTATAAATATTTTTAATTTTTAAGAGTTTTTCTGCCTTGCTAATCCCCTCATCAGTAATTGAAACAGCTCGCAATTTTTCATCTACCGTGAAATCAACATCCCTCTTCATAGCTTTGGCAACATTATTCATGGCTGTATATAAGCCCTCAGCATTATCTGCAGCAGTAGAAAGAATCAATGGTACTCGGGCTTCGTCGATGAGGATCGAATCAACCTCATCTATAACGACATAATGATGATCTCGCTGAACCACATTTTCACGCCTTTGGGTTGTGTGGTCACGCAAATAATCAAAACCAAATTGATTATTGGTACCATAGGTAATATCACACTGGTATGATTCTTTTCGTGATGAAGGCTTTAAAAATTCGTAAAAAACCTTGAAAGAACCAAGTTCGTCACGTTCTTCATCGACTTCTTGGTGTCCTGGATCATATACAAATGATTGATTTTGGTCATTGATAATACCAATAGAAAGACCAAGAAAAGCATAAATCTGTCCCATCCATTGAGCATCACGCCGCGCCAAGTAATCATTTACCGTTACTACATGAACTCCTTTCCCTTCAAGTGCGTTTAGGTATACAGGAAGTGTTGATACCAAGGTTTTTCCTTCCCCTGTTCGCATTTCTGCGATTTGACCTTGATGAAGAATCATTCCACCAATCAACTGAACGTCATAATGACGTTGTCCTAATGTTCGACGAGCTACCTCGCGAACAACAGCAAATGCTTCTGGAAGAATATCATCAAGTGTCTTTCCGTCTGCCAATAATTCTTTAAAGTATGGCGTTTTTGCCTTAAGCTCATCGTCTGATAATTTTTCAATCACTGGTTCAAGATCATTAATAAGATCCACCACTTTTTGAGCATCTTTAAGTTTTTTAGAGCTTTCGTCTCCAAATAATTTTTTAAATAGTTTCATACTGACGAGTCTACCACAGAGATATCAAAAAAACAGACATTAACTGCCTGTTTTTATCATCTGCACAGAAGGCCGACGGGTGCGAGCTCCACTAACATCCTATGTGAGTGCCGCCGTCGGCCCTCTGTGGAGACGATAGCGCGTGCCCTTGAATTATAACAATTTTCTCAAAATAAAAACAGATATTTACTTGCTGTATTATAAATGTATATTGAAATTAAATCTAAAAAATAAATAATCATGGTAAATAAAAATAAATTCAAATATCTTAAGGAAAAATATAAACTAGATAAGGGTACAACTCTTATCTATTCAAAAAGTAAATCTTATTATGATCCTTGGAATAAAATAATTTCCGTAAAAGAAAATGGAACAGATTTTATTTTTTTTCATGAAATGAGACATGCGATTATCCTTCAAAAGAATTTTTTCATATCTTTTGCGCTCAAGACAATAAGAATTAGTCTTATCAGTCTTTGTACTATTTGGCCATTTATTCTTTTGCTCTCATCTCTTTTTTATAGTTTAGAAATAGTAAAATCCTTTATGAAAATAATTGGATTCACAATTATTAGTTTAGGAATAATTGTATGGTTTGAGGAGCTCGATGCAAACATTTTTGCTATCAAAAACTCCAAAGATGTGAAAAAAGAATTTTTAAAAAGCCAGCTATCTTATTGCCTACCATTTTTTATAGGAATTATTATATTGAATATGGAGTAATTAAAAACAGTCGAATCTTACGATTCGTCTGTTTTGTTATTTTCAGCCCCTTCTGGTGTTTCTTCCGCAGCTTCTACTACTGCTTCAGGTTCTGGGGTTTCCACTACTGGTTCTTCAGTAAGAGGTGTTTCCTCTGATGAAGCTTCTTCAGATGCATCATCTGCTGACTCTTCTTCTTGAGCTGCAGCTTCTGCAGCTTCTTTCTCGGCTTGAGCTTTTGCTTCAGCCTCTTCTTTTTCACGAGCAAGCTTTTCTTCGTCAACCACTGGTGATTTATGAGGAAGAACGTTTTTCTTTCGTCCCTCTACTAAGCCCTTATCAACAAGCATGTTATATACCGTATCTGAAGGTTGTACACCATTAGAGAGATGTATTTTTGCTTTTTCCTCATCAAGAATCACTGATCCTTGTTTCGGATTGTATGAACCTAAAATATCCACATATTTTTGTGATTTTGGTCCTTGGGTTTTTTCAATCACGACAATTTTGAAGTGAGCTTCATTTCGTCGTCCGATTCGTTGTAGTCGCATCATTAACATATGGAGTAGATACTATCAAACATTATTAATTACGCAAGAGTTTATTCGTTTATCAGGCCTCATGTTATACTGTCACCATAATGACAACACACACAAACGCATTTGAAGGACGCTTTTCTCTTGGGAAAAATGGAATTGCTTATATTACAAACAAAGAAACCGGTGACACTATTGAAATACCTAAACATCAACACAATAGCGCACTCCATCGAGATATCGTGCTCGTTACTATCACTGACGCAAAGAAAAATGAAGGAGAAGTAGCAGAAATCATAAGTCGTGCTCACAAAGGCTTTGTGGGGGTGCTTCAAAAAAAAGGTGATCATTTTGTGTTAGAACCTGATAATTTTAAAATCTCAGAAATCACTATACCAAAGAATCCTCATAATATTCCTACAGGTAACAAGGCATTTGTAAGCATTGAAAGCTATGAACCCCGACTTGTTGGAATTCTGGAAAAAGATCTTGGAAAGCCAGGAAGTAATGACGCACACATGCGCGGTATTGCTCTTGAACAAGGGTTTGATTATTCATTTCCTGACGTTGTTGAAAAAGAAGCTGATGAACTTGAAGAGCGTGGTATAACACAAGAAGAGATCGCAACACGTCGCGATATGCGCGAAACGCTTACTTTTACGATTGACCCCCAAGATGCAAAAGATTTTGATGATGCTCTGTCATTTGAAAAATTAGATAACGGGAATTATGAAATTGGAATTCATATTGCTGATGTTGCCCACTATGTCCGCCCAGGAAGTGCCTTAGATCAAGAAGCACAAAAAAGAACAACATCTGTATATCTCGTTGACCGGACAATCCCCATGCTCCCTGAAGCTCTTTCTAATGGGTTATGTTCACTACGTCAAGACGAAGAGAAGCTTGCTTTCTCAGCTGTATTTGAAATTGAGCCAAAGGACGGTACTGTCGTTACTAGCTGGTTTGGAAGAACGGTAATTAATTCAAATAAACGTTTTACCTATGAAGAAGCACAAGAGATTCTAGATAACAAATCTGGACTGTACTTTGATGAGCTTTCTGAGTTCAACCGTCTCGCTAAGCTGTATTCACAAAAACGCTACAATAATGGAGCACTCAATTTTGAAACTGATGAGGTGAAATTTATCCTCAACGAAGAAGGTATGCCAGTCAGCGTAAAGGTGAAAGAACACATTGATACTCACAGCCTAATCGAAGAATTTATGCTTCTTGCTAATAATGGTGTAGCGCAATTTATGGAGGATTATCAATTCTTTGTTTACAGGATTCATGACAAACCTGAGACCGAACGAATGGAAAAGCTTCAAGCTTTCTTGAAACTTCTTGGATACACCACAGAACTAAAAGATGGGATTATTCCTGTACAACGGCTTCAAGAAATCTTGAAAGATGCTGAGGGTAAAGCAGAATACGGAACCCTACAAACAGTAATCGTTCGATCTATGCAAAAAGCTATCTATACCACCAACAACATTGGGCACTTTGGATTAGCATTTGATAGCTATAGTCACTTTACCTCACCTATTAGACGTTACCCCGATGTACTAGCTCATCGATTGGTTGCAGCAAAACTTGCAGGTAGTGACCCAGATAAAGACCAAGCCTGGTATGAAAAAATGTGCCACCATTCATCAGAACAAGAATCTCGTGCAGTAACCGCCGAGCGAAACTCAATTAAAGTAAAACAAGTTGAGTATATGAAGACCAAAGACCCAGAAACTATTTTTGATGGAGTGGTCACAGGTGCTGGAAAATTTGGTGTATTTGTAGCTGAACAAGAATCATTATCAGAAGGAATGATTAGACTTCCTGATCTTGGTGATGATCACTGGGAATATATAGAACAATCAGGTATTGTCCGTGGAAAAAACACGCAAAAAACTTTTAAAATTGGAGACCATATTCACATGAAAATCAAACGCGTAGATACTGAAAAACATCTTATTGATTATGTTCTTGTTATTGATGGTGTATCTCAAGAAAGCAAACGAGCTCCACGCCAACGACGACGAAGTAATCACCACAAAAAACCAAAGAAGTAATATTTATTATAATTATGACTGAACATAGAAAATCACAATATGCCAACATGGCACTTGCCTTGGCCCTTCTTGTTGGGTGTTTTTCTTTGTTCTCACTAACCTTTGGTTTAAAAAAAGTATATGAAGAAAAACCAACAGAACTGGCTGCTGAAGTTCAGAAACCTGTTCCTATCCTGGGAGCGAGCATCCCAGAGATAGAAAATGTTCGTGAATACAGAGATTTAACCGATGAAGAACGTGCAGCTCTTGCACGCGCAGACGTACCAGAGAATCCAGAAGCTCGGTACGTACTCAATCAGTTAGAGCGTTTAGGGGTTATTAATGCACGTAGCTTTTTAGTTGGAGATCTTGACACTGGAGAAATAATTTTTGAGAGAAAACCAAATGAAATCTATCCCATTGCATCAATTACTAAATACATGACTGCCTACACGGCAGCAGAGCGCCTGATGCCAAACGAACTTGTTGAAATA
Source organism: Candidatus Campbelliibacteriota bacterium (assembly GCA_002698305.1). GTDB lineage: Bacteria > Patescibacteriota > Minisyncoccia > Phycocordibacterales > UBA1006 > UBA1006. Next base: position 72,702 of record NZWR01000004.1, read on the forward strand.
ACCTCATCACGACTGCAAGTTGAGGGAAACCGAGGGCGATTTGAACCTGGTGATTTCCTCACTATTCGTGACCTGCTCTACCCTCTTTTACTTGTTTCATCTAATGATGCCGGAGAAATTATCGCACAGCACAGACAACGTGAGGTTTTTATTGATTTTATGAATGCTACGGCTGATGGGGTTGGAATGACCAATACTAATTTCGAAGACCCAACAGGATTATCACAAAATAATGTTTCTACTGCTCGTGATCTTTTCACTATGATGAGGACCGTACAAAATGATTACCCTCAAATTGTAGATATTTCTAGGCTTTCTTTTAAAGAAAACGGTGACTATCTCTGGCGAAATATTAATCGCGCAGCAAGCTTTCCAGAGTTCCGCGGTGGAAAAACTGGATACACTAACGCAGCCAGGCAAACGAGTATTGGCTACTATCAAATACAATTAGCCAATGATGAAATTAAAAACATTGGAGTGGTCATTCTTCAATCAAACACCAGGCAGCAAGATACGCGAAATCTTCTTGATTATTTGAAACGATATGTGGCGTACCTTTAAAAAACCAATTCTTATTAATTGGTTTTTTAATTTGACTGAATTATTAATTAATTTAATATAGAAAATAAACTAATTCAAAAAGAAAAATTATGAAAACTGAATATATTATCCTTGTTATTATTTTAAGCTTTTTTCTAGTTAGAAAAATAATCTTGTGGGTAAAAAAATCTGACGAAGCTTTCCGTAACGAAGAATATGACCGATTAAAACGCGAAGAAGAGAAGTTTAATTCACTGGCACTCCCTCTAAAATCAATCGAAATATCTAACTCACCCTATCATCCAGCTCTTGTTTATAGAGCAATTATTGAAGATGCAAATGGGGAAAGGGGAATTTTTAAAGAAGTTGATGTTTCTCTTCATGAAGAAATATGTCCAAATCTAGTAGCTAAATTATTTCTAGCTCTGGGACAATTACAATATTAATCTTTAGATACCAACTTAAAAGCAGTTTTTAATAACTGCTTTTTTATTTTGCATATTTTGCTGCATCTTCTAATCGTAAAGAAATAGTTGCTGATGAATCATCACGCCCAAGTGTTACCCCAAACAAGGTTTGAGCACGACTCATGGTCTCTCGGTTATGAGTAACAACAATAAGTTGTGAGAATTTTGATAACTGCTCAACCATGTCCCCATATTTTTGAGAGTTCGCTTCATCAAGTGCAGCATCTGTTTCATCCAGGACCAGAAATGGCGGTGGATTCACCTGTGATAAGGCAAAGAGTAGTGCAATAGATGTCAAAGAACGTTCTCCTCCTGAGAGCATATCGAGATCTGAAACTTTTTTACGAGGTAATTTTACTTTGATATCTACTCCAAGCTCCTTGTCATCTTCTTCTTCAAGTGGAAGAGTGTCATCATCTGATTTTCGCCGACGCCTTACAACAACAGCCTCTTCAAGACGTGCGCTCCCTCCTCCAAACATAAGCCGAAAGAATCTATTAAACTGATCATTAATTTTCTGCATCCCTTTGTCGAACTCAGTATTTAATTTTTCCTTAAGATCCTGAATGACTGATTCAAGCTGTTCGACAGAACGCACCACATCACTAATTTCATTTTCCAGAAACTCATCTCTTTCTTTAGTTTCTTCGTATTCTTTAATAACGTCAGCACCAGAACCTCCACCCATATCTTCGATTCTTATTTTTACGCGCTCTATTTCGCGGCGTAGTTTTTCCTGAAGAACTTGGGTTATCTCTGGATGATCACCCACAGCGAGTTTTTGGTAATTAAGTACATCTTTTCCAAGAAGAACAGTAGCCTCCTCTCGCTCCTCTTTAAAGGCATGCACTCGGTGACCAAGCGCTTCATCTCGTTCGACTAATAAATTACGTTTTCCATCAAGTTCTTTTTTAACAGCTAACTTTTCGTAATATTCACGCTCTTGCTCTCGCTGCTTTTGTTCTTTCTCAGCAATAGCAGCATCAAGCTTATCGATGCTTGCTTGAATATGTACTCGCTGCTCTTGCAATTCTTTCAGGCTTGCTTGTACATCACCAAGCTCTGTCATGAGTTTTTGAATTTCCTGCTGATTGTTAACTAGTTCTGGTTGTTTACTTGATGCTGTATGACCATCAATAATTGAATGTAGAGATGAAACAATTTCATCATACACCTCGGTATTACCATTTCGATAATCACCAAGAAGGGCTATTACTTTTTTAATTTCATTAGATACTGATGTAAATGAAAGGTATTGAGGTTCAGAGACGTCTTGATTCTTTTTAGATGCTCTTTGCTGTCGTTCTAACACATCAATACTTCCTTGAATACGCCCAAGCAGTTGTTCCTGACTTCGTATTTTTTGATTACAGGTATCAAGGTCAGATTGATACCCTTTCTTTTCTCGTTCTTCAGGATATTCGTCTCGGGTACGTTGTGAGTTACCATACTGTTCCAAGAAAGAATTAACCTTTGTAAATTTTTCTTGGAGGCCTGCTCGCTCTTCATCAAGTTTTTTTGAAAGACTGTGAATAAGAAAATCTTCTTGGGCAAAATAGCTGTGGTACTGAATAGCTAATTCCTTGCGCAGCTCTTTAGTCCGTTCAATTTTGTCTACCTGCTTTTTAAGAAATCGTAGATGCGGAGCTATTTCACGACGCAATAATTCTGATTCACGTTTGTTTTCAAGTGCCTTCGCAAGTTTTCGCTCTGACTCTTTAATGCGATATTGATACACCTTTAATCCTAATGCTTCTTCGATAAGAACGCGGCGATCTTTGATATTTGCATTCAAATAGCGATCAGCTTCCCCTTGCGAAATAATATGATGCCCTGATGATCCTATATTAATAGATCCGATCAATTCATGGACATCTTTCATTCGTACCTCCGTTCCATTGATTCTGTAAGTATTTGAGCCATCAGTAAATACCTCACGTGAAATAGTAACCTCATCAAAGTCAACTGATATTTTGTCGTTGTTTGATTCATGAATATAAAAAACACGGTCGGTATTATCAAAGGTAATAGATACTGATGCCCGTGACATTTTTGCTATATCTTTTGATCCTTTAAAAATCAGGTCTGATCCTGTTTTACCACGCATTGATTTAACTGATTGCTCTCCAAGCACAAAACGGATTGATTCAACAACATTGGATTTTCCTGATCCATTAGGACCTACAATTGCAATAATAGGGACATCAAAAACAAATTCGCTCTTTTTAGCGAATGACTTAAATCCGTTGAGTTCTAATCGTTTCAGGTGCATAGAAATTATCTGACTTGATTATATCACAGGACCCGCGTAGCATGAAAAATAAAACACTCTATGATTCCATCTGTTTCAGTTACCTTTGCTGAGGTTTTGGTTCACGAATTTATATATGAAAGTGAAAAAACAGCATATGAATTTTTGATTGAAAAAGAAGTTCAATATACAAAACAAGAGCCTCATCCAGAATTACTTGATGTAGTGCATTGGTTTCAAAAAAGAAGACCGATGACTGAGCGCTGTTTTAATTTGTGCCTGAAAGAACTTAATAACAAAAAAGAGTAGTGGTATACCACTACTCTTTTAATCATCCCAACCTTCTTTTATGATTGCTGCATCTGCTGCCATTTGCTGAGCTTTTTGTTTGCTGTTACCAGTTCCTTCTGCAATTTTTTTATCCCCAAAAAAAATTGCCATTACAAAATTTTTATCATGATCAGGTCCTTCAGATGACACAAGCTCGTACCGCGGTGTCTCGCTATACATTTCTTGAGCCTTTTCTTGAACATATGACTTTGCATCACGCCAGAGACCTTCTTTAACAATCATTTCAATTGTTTCTGTAAGATTATGTGTGATCACCTTGTTAGCTGCATCATATCCTTGGTCGAGGTATACCGCTCCGATAAATGCCTCAAAGGTGTTAGCGAGAATATAGTCGCGCGCCTTCCCTTCATCACGTGCTTCCCCCTTTGAAAGTTTTAATAGGTCATTCATCCCCATACTTCGGGCCGCTGCAGAAATACTTTCGGTTCTCACAAGCGCCGAGCGATAGGCTGTTAGTCGTCCTTCAGGAATAGTCGGATATTTTTTAAAGAGAAAATCCGTTACGACTAATTCCAAGACCGCATCACCAAGAAATTCAAGCCGCTCGTTATGTGAAAGCTCTTCTCCTTTATTTTCATTAATATATGAACGATGTGTGAATGCTTGCTCAAGCAGTTCATGGTTATTAAAAGAGAGGCCAAGTGCCTTTTGAAATTGTATATATTTATCTGACATAACTATTATTCTTCAGCTCCCTCTTTTACCTCTTCTTCCTGTTGATCTCCTCCATTTCTTTTACTAATAATCTCAATAGAGGCAATCAACATTTGTGATACATCTTCGTACAAATTTAAATCTGAAATCTCAGAAAGCTCAAACCACCTGACATCATCTAACCCCCCTGAACCGACCTCAAGAGTTGGTGGTGTATAGGCTGACTCGCCAAGATAATAAGTCACATGTTTTCGCACTGGACCTCGCTCTGGGTGATACGCGATATATTCATTATCCCCAAGCTCTGCAATAATCTCTATACTCCAATCTGTTTCTTCTTTTACTTCACGGATGGTTCCTTCTTCTCGGGTTTCCCCTTCTTCGATACTTCCTTTAGGTAAGGTCCAGTATCCAAAAATATCATGTACCATACCCAGTCGTATTGCTCCTGATTCATCCTGACTAAATACCACCGCTGAACCTTTTTCATCAATAGGCATTTTTTCATACGGAACCTCAGGGATTTTTGGTTTTGTTTCTTGATCTTTTCCTGGCTCACCTATTTCTCGATAGACGGCTCCAATAACCCCGTTAACGAATTTATTACTTTTTGGACCGCTGAATTTTTTAGCTAATTCAACAGCTTCGTTGATAGCTACCTTTGGTGGTACCGATTCATGATCACCAAAAAGAAGTTCGTATAGACCAATACGTAAAACATTTCTATCAACTGGTGAAATTTTTTCAATTTTCCAAGATGGGGCTGCCTTATCAATGATGTCATCAATCACGACACGTTTTTTCGCAATATTCTCAGCTAATTCAATAGCATCTTTGTATTCAGCAACTGGAGCATCATTAAATGAACCCGCCACGTATTTTCCGTAGTGAGCTAACGCCTCGTTTTGATATCCTCTGATATCCCATTCATATAATGTTTGAAGAACAATCGATCGGTAAAGCTGTCTGTTTGCCATAGTGGATATCAGTATACCACTTTTCATTTATTTTCTAAACAAAAAAACCATCACAATTATGATGATTTTTTAGCATTTTTAATAGCTTTTTTTGTAACATCGAGTACTTGTCGCCCTCGGTACATTCCTGTCTTCAAACTTGCGCGGTGACGCAGATGAGGGGTATTCGTTTCTGAATCAGTAACGATGGTATTTTTTTGTAGCGCGTGGTGAGAACGTCGGTTCCCTGTATGTGCACGCGTGTGTCGCATTCGTATTACCATAATGCTACCACTATAGATATATTGATAAATTTTGCAAGAAAAAAGACCAAACAAAACGTTCGGTCTTCTAATTAATATGTGAGAGTTACGGTTAACTCTTTTGTGCATAGCCTGATGCCACATCAGCGTAGTGAGCTTTTAGTTCTTCTTCTTTAGATAGAACTGGTTTTTGCGATAAAAATTCTTCATTTTCAATTCGTAAGTTTTCCCTACGAATCTTCTGATGAAATCCTCTGCCAAATGTCATTGTCTTATACCTTAAGACTTGTACATTATTGGTTCCGTCAGGATTATCGCAAGATTCACCACTTTTTGCTTCGACGGTTGTCCATTTAAGACTTGGTCGATCGTCTGGATGTAATAAATCAACATTTTGCTCACCTTCACTTTTTTCCAATTCCCGAAGCTGAACCTCAGTTCTGACAACTATTCTATTAATCTGAGAATCAACGCATTCATAATTATCTTCATCAACAGGGATGTCAGCTTCCGATAGAAACGGAACAAACTTACCCTTTTCTTTATCAAGGACTACAGACTGCGTTACGTCGAAAACATATTTCACGTGATCATCGACACTGTGAGGTGTAATAAATGGATCGTAAGATATGTTATATGGAATTGAACCATCTTCTTCAATGGATTCAACAACCATATGAATTTTAGCCGCTTGTATTTCCTGATTCTCGTGTCTTGTCTGATTGAAAATACGTTCAATCAGCTCAGGAACTTTTTTTCGAGCAGTTGCATTCATAAACTTACCATATGCTTCTTCAAAAGCATCATATAATTTTTCGCGTACCGCCTCGTCAGAAAGAACATTATACCAATTCTTTTCCTCACCTCTTGCGGCCATACTTTCTTTATCGGAAAGTGATCCACCAATGCTAGTACAGTATATTATACCTGCCTCATTATATTGAAATGCAAGTAAATACCCATTTCCAATTTTTTGTCTTTTGCAAGCATAAATATTTGGAAATTCTTTTATTAAATTATTCATAGGAACTAAATTAAAGGTTTTTTAAATTTGAACTCTTCAAATCTTTAATATAATTATTGCATACTATTTTTTATTTGTCAATATATTGTATGCATTGTAAAGAGCGGTGTTTACCACCGCTCTTCTATTTTTTATTTTGTAAGAGCATCCGATATTGATCTTTTTCTCCTGGATAAAAATTTTTATTTTTTATAGAAAAAATTCCAATCTTGTCAGTATGTCTCATGCTATGTCTGCCGATATAATTATCGTATGATTTTTTAGTTACTAGGTAAAATTCATCTCCTTTAAACTGAGGGGACCATGCAACTGTTACATTAAACATAAGTATCTGATCATTAGACAATTCATCAACAACTCTTCCTCGCACATTCATCCGAGCTGGAAAAATATGCATTTTAGTGAGGAATGCCCACACGACAGCCCTGAAATATGGTGCAACCGAGCCTCTGGATTTATCCATTTCAAACTCGTGGGCAAGTATTTTTGCCATTTGTCCTTCATTAAAAATGAGATTATTTTGCAGGTTTTTTATCATCCATAGTCTATTTTTTAACTCAAGGATGTATTTCTCAGTCTCTTTTTCAAATAAGAAATCTTGATTTTTATGCGAAAGACGTAGGGTTATACCACAGGGTTTATAAAGATTATTTTCAGCATCTTGTAATAAAACAAACTCTTGGTTATAGGAATCGTATTTTATTTTTGGTATCACTCCACAAATTCGTATCCTATCCGGATACTTATCCGGAAAAGGCGTATTTGTAAATTTCATAGTGTTACAAATTTTGAATTAATTTTGCATTAAAATTAAAAATAAAGCAAGTTATTGTATCCAGGTGCTTCGGTGAATAGGAAGTACACCATACTTTTTAATAGCCTCTTTATGGAGAGCTGTTCCATACCCTTTATGTTTATCAAACCCATACTCTGGAAATTTTTGGCTATACTTAACCATTTTTCGGTCTCGCAAAACCTTTGCCACAACTGATGCAGCCCCAATATGCCATATCTTTTGATCTCCCTTGATGACAGTTTCTTGTACATATATATCAGGTGCAGCCAATCCACCATCAAGAAAAATAAAACATTTTTTTAGTGGGAGATTCAATTTTTTTAGTGATCTTTTTATAGCTGTCTCCAAGGACCATGTAATTCCCTTCATATCGATGACCTGAGCAGAAATATGGCTTATCGCATACTGTACATACTTCTGCTTTTCCAAGATTGTTATTTTTTCATAATACTTCTCGCGACGCTGGCTACTTAATTTTTTTGAATCAGTGATCCCGCCAAGAGCTTTAAATACCTCTTCCTCATATTCACAAGAGATACAAAAAGCACATACGGTTACCGGACCCGCAAGAGGCCCCCTCCCAACCTCATCTATGCCAATTATATAGTTAGTATCATTCATTATCCTCAGCAAAGTATATACCTAAAATAAGTATTGCGAAAAATTGACTGTTTATTTAAATATTATATAGTATATAAAATATTTAAATTCATAATCTTATGGAAAAAAGCAAAGAACTAGAGCTTTTTAGAAAAATTCCACACATGATAACCGGAATCATTTACTTAGCAGCATTTTTATACCTTGGATATAGTAAGGTTTTTGTGTGGGGATCCTGCATAGTTGTGTGTGCTAGTATCCTCGGCATCTTTCTTGTTCGTTATGTACCCTGGTGGCACCAGGTTTTCAGAAGTATGATTCGAGAAGGCAATCCTATTAAAGGGATCGGTGTTCCTATGTATTTCGGAGGTATGTTTATTGCCTGCAGTTTTCACTATTTTTTTGGCATACCAAAAGATGTAGTTGTGTATGCAATAATTACGCTTGCTATTGGTGATGGTATTGCAACAATTGTTGGGAAAAGTCACCTAGGAGTCTGTAGACCTTTTGGATATGCAAAGTCATACTCAGGAATGATTGTGGGTATTATTCTCTCACTGATCGTATCTGGATGTTTCCTTATTATGTTTGAAATGGAGTTGAACACCTTTAGAATACTTATGTATGTCACTATAGGTATGATTATTGAGTTTCTGCTTGTTCATAAAAAAGCTCATAAATACTGTTTAGATAATTTCGTTATTCCATTTGGAATAGTGCTCCTATCAATAGCCTGTGAGTAAATAAGTCAGTGCCCTATACAATATAGGGCACTTTTTTTACACCAAGTCTATATTCATAAATGAACTGCATCACCCGTCAATCATTTATGTACCTAAGATTTGCTATACTAGAAATTATGTCACATACCTTTGTTCATCTACATACTCACAGTCACTATTCTCTCCTGCAAGGACTCTCTAAAATCCCAGATATTGTAGCAAAAGCTAAAGAATATAATATGCCAGCGCTTGCTTTGACTGACTATGGTTCAATGTACGGAGCTATCGAATTTTACAAGGAATGTAGAAAAAACGATATTAAACCTATCATCGGTGTTGATGCCTATATGGCATTCCGCAGCATGGAGCAAAAGGATCACGGTATTGATAATAAACGCTATCCCTTTACCCTTCTTGCCTATAACAACACAGGATATAAAAACTTAATGAAGCTGGTCACCCAATCCTATATCAAAGGATTCTATTACCGGCCGCGCATGGACAAAGGGCTTTTAAAAAAATACTCAGAAGGTCTAATTTGTATGTCAGGACCTATTTTTGGTGAAGTTGGGCAGGCAGTGATTACCAAACAGCTTGATAAGGCTGAATCAATTATTAAAGAGTATCAAGAGATCTTTGGTGAAGAAAACTATTATCTTGAAATAATGTTTAACAATCATATTGATGGACTTGCTGAGATTAACAAAGACATTAAAGAGCTTTCCCTGAAAACAAACGCATCTTTAGTAGCAACTCATAATTCACACTATCTATATCCTGATGACCGAGAAGCTTTTGATACGCTCTTAGGAGTATCAACCACAGGTAACAAAATTGGTTCTGGCTTTATGCGTGGTGATTTTCACTTTGCCTCATCAGAAGAAATAACAGAAAAATTTAAAGACTATCCTGAAGCAGTAGAAAATACAGTAGCGATTGCAGATCGCTGTGACGTGGAAATTGATATCGATAGTTGGTACTTTCCTGAATTCCCTATTCCAGAAGGAACAAATTATAATGACTACCTAAGAAAAGTTACATACGAAGGTATTGCCAAACGTGGAATGGAGCAGACTCAAGAAATTGAAGAGCGTATTGAATATGAGCTTGGTATTATTCAATCCAAAGGATACTCATCTTATTTCCTCATTATGGCTGACCTTGTTCGTGCCGCAAAAGAAATGGGAATTTATACCAACACCAGAGGGTCGGCTGCTGGATCATTAGTGTCATATTTAAATTTCATTACAAAAGTTGACCCGATGGAGATGGGACTACCGTTTGAACGATTTATGAATCCTGGGCGTAAGGGAATTCCTGACGTTGACCTGGATATTTCTGATATTCATCGTGACCGATTAATTGATTACACACGTGAAAAATACGGAAACAAAGCTGTCGCACAGATTGGTACCTTTGGTACTATGGCTGCTCGTGGATCAGTTCGTGATGTAGCACGATCTCTTGATTATCCTTATGAAGTTGGTGATCGAATTTCAAAAATGATTCCGATGGGATCACAAGGATTTCCAATGACGATTGAACGTGCACTTGAAGAAGAGCCCGATTTAAAAGAGGCATATGATAAAGAATCAGATACTAAACGTATCATTGATCTTGCAATGAAAATTGAAGGGTGTGCACGTCATATTTCTGTACACGCAGCGGGAGTTGTTATCTCCCCTTCTCGCGTAGATGATTTTTGTCCAGTGCAAATGGACCCAAAAGGTGGAAAAATTATCACTCAGTATGATATGTATACAGGTGACCGTGACGGCGTGGTTAACATGCCAAAGTTTGACTTATTGGGTATTCGAAACCTAACGATTCTTGCAAATGCTGTGAAGCTGGTAAAAGACTTGCACGGTATCGAGATTGATTTAAACACGGTAGGACTCGACGATGCTAAGACATATGAAATTCTTTCCGAAGGCTCGACTCTTGGCGTCTTTCAGATGGCAAGTGCTGGAATGACCAAATATATTATGGAACTGAAACCGTCAAACATTTATGAAATTTCAGCCATGATTGCTTTGTATCGTCCTGGTCCAATGGAATTTATTCCTGAATACATCAAACGAAAACGAAACCCAGAGCTTGTTGAGTATCTTGATGATCGAATGAAGGAGATTCTTGAACCGACATACGGAATTTTAGTGTACCAAGAAGACGTCATGCAAATTGCGGTAGACCTTGCTGGATATACCTGGGGTGATGCTGATAAATTGCGTAAAGCCATTGGGAAAAAGATTCCTGAAATGATGGCAGAGCAAAAAGAAAAGTTAGTAAATGGATGTATCGAAAACGGTATGAAACCAGCTGTTGCCAAAGAACTATGGAGGCAAATAGAAGTCTTTGCGGCGTACGCCTTTAACAAATCTCATGCTGCAAGTTATGGACGCATCACGTACGAAACAGCGTACATGAAGGCAAACTATCCAGTTGAGTATATGGCAGCTATGCTCTCTGCCGAATCTGGTGACACTGACAAAATTGCGTTAATTATTCATGAGTGTGAGAAACTAGGCATCGAAGTATTACCACCTGATATTAATGAATGTTTTGGAGGCTTTACCGTTGTTGAATTCAAAGGCAAGCAGGCAATTCGTTTTGGTTTCTACACTATTAAAAATTTTGGAGAGGCAATTGCGGACGCGATTATCGAAGAGCGAAAACGCGCGGGGAAATTTGAATCACTTGAAGGGCTTTTAAATAGAGTTCGGCACAAAAATTTTAATAAAAAGTCACTTGAGGCACTGATTATGGCTGGAGCTCTTGATAGTTTTGGTGAACGCGGGCAATTGCTTTATAACCTTGAATCACTTCTTGAATACAATAAGGGGCAAAAGTCTATGCATGCTGATCAAAGTTCTTTGTTTGGTGGTACAGCATCACATATCACATTAAGGCCTTGTGAAGTAATGGATATTGATACTAAGCTTGCGATTGAAAAAGAAATTCTGGGGGTTTATGTTTCTGGTCATCCACTTGATCCATTCAAGGAACGCTTTGAAAAATCACGTCACACTATAGGCGTTCTTCACAACGATGATGTGAAAGATGAGCAAAAAATAATTGTAGGAGGAATTGTAGATGAATATAAGGAAATTTTAACAAAGAAAGGAAAAAAAATGGCCTTTATTACCCTCTCTGATTTCACAGGAAGTATCGAAGCCGTTGTCTTTCCAAAAATATTTGAAAAATACCGTGAGATTATTCAACCCGACTCTGTTGTTGCTGTTCAAGCAACTGTATCGGTACGCGATGGCGCAAAATCAATTTTGATTAATGGAATTAGAAAATTAGAAAAATGAAATATCAAAATATAATTAGCTTTGTATCTAAGGCACTAGCAAACAATGTAATTATTGGAGTCTTTGTTTTTACATTTCTCATTGCTACAACCATTCCTGAAGTTGTTGAATTACAGCTGTTTGAGAGTATTTTACAATTTTCCTTAAATGAGACCCAAGATATCTCCATAGATGGAGGAATTGTTGATGCTTTTTTACTTCTAGGTCTTAACGGATCTGCGGATATGTTTATTATTTTACCTCTATTAGGTAGTGTGGTAGCTTTTTTTGAAAGAAAAAAACAAAGAAGCCAAATATTAAACAAAGAGTTTTATGTTCTGAGTTTTATCCTTTTTCCTTTATATATATGGTATTCACTGTATATAAAAACGATTGCACTGGTCCTCTTTATAATTAGCACTTCAATGATAGGATTGGCAAGTTTTATCAAATGGTTTGGAGATATTTTCTTACCTAAACTAATAAAAGAAACTATCGAGTATAATACGCACAAAAAGTTTTGAAGATAGGAATCATTCCTCCAAAAATACATATAGTAGATATGTATTTTTATTCAAAATAATTATCAAGAGTGTCACCCAATTCTTTCAGTTGAGTAGAGCCTCGAGATACTGTAGCAATCCCAACACCCAAGACATCAGCTATCTCACGCTGAGTTTCTCCTCTGTGAAGGCGTTTTAATATCTCAAATCGTAAAGCAATATCATTACGTTCCGACGCTGTTAACACAGCATGAAGCATGGTGTCCATGTGAGATTGTTTCTTGGCTGATGCTCTTAGGGCATTTTTAAAATTTTTGAAATATATCACGATACTAGAATTGTAACAGCAATAGAAAAATGTATCAATGTACTAGTACATTGATACATTTATAAAAAGGTGTATAGTTGAATTAAACCTAGAAATAAAATATATGGAACAGCATCCTCCTATTGAACTTAAACCTGCTCAAATAGAATATTTATCTTCAGTGAAATTAGGTAAAAGACCCTTGAAACTGCAGATACTTCAACCTATCAATATCCTAGGATTCCCTAATGGCGGGTGGAAGGATAAAGAGCACTACTGTTTAAATATCGGTACAGCACTATTTGCAAAGATAGGTAACAACAGGGCACGTATTATTTCAGAACAAGAAGAAAATAACTTTGATGTTGATATACCCTGGAATAGTTTTTTAGAAATAAAAAATAACCTTGTTCCTCTTGATGTACATAAAATTACAGAATAATTAAAAGACCTCATTACGAGGTCTTTTTTAAAAAAATTTTGGTAAATAAATAAATGCTCCAGTAGTGAGAGAAACAAGAACAATAAATAAGACTGACCCGGCTGCCAGGTCTTTGATATCGCGAACACGATCATCATATTCAGGATGAACAAGATCCATCGTTTTCTCAATCGCTGTGTTAATCAACTCTGAAAAGATGACAAGCCCAATAACTGCTGACTGCAGTGCCCACTCGTACCAGGTTAACTCAACAGCAAAACCAAGAATAGTTATTCCAACTGCGGCTAGTATTTGTAAATAGAGATTATACTCATTCCACAAAAGAACTCTAAATCCTCGTGCTGCATTTTTAAAACTTTGAACAAGGCCTCTAACTGAAAAGCCTGTAGGATGATGTTTCATTCCTCTAGTATACCAAAGTATTTGCCGTATCATTACCCTGTGATACGATACAAGTATCAGAGATTGTTATGGCTACCACCCATAATTGACCTACACTCAAGCTCTTATTTGAGCCTAATCTGAACTAACAAGCGCTGGAAATTATTTCCAGAAGCTAGGTGGAACCGCGGGCACAAAAAATGTGAATCGTCCTAGCAAGAAAACGTACTGTGTTTTCTTGCTAAGACGATTTTTATATCCATCAATTTTATTCATCTATAGTTTAAACATTTACCATGACTCACATAGAAAAAAAACGGCACTCAATAGCTCACCTTTTAGCAGCAGCTACTCTTAAACTCTACCCAGATACAAAAATTACTCTGGGTCCAGCAATAGAACATGGCTTTTATTATGATATGGAGTTTAGCAATACCATTAGTGACAGTGATCTGAAAAAAATTCAGAAAACTATGAAAAAAATGGCGAACTCATGGTCTACTTTTGAAAGCAAGGAAGTTTCTCCTAATGAAGCACGTGAATTTTTTGCAGGCAACGAATACAAACTTGAGCTTATTGATGAGATTGAAAAAAAAGGTGAGCCTATTACCCTCTATACATCTGGAGATTTTACTGATCTATGTCGTGGTGGACATGTAGAAAACTTCAAAGAAGAAATTGATATGAATGCTTTTAAACTTGATCGAGTAGCCGGAGCTTATTGGCGAGGAGACGAAAACAACCCAATGCTTACCCGCATATATGGACTCGCTTTTGATACCAAAGAAGAACTTGATGAGTATCTGCAGCAAAGAGACGAAGCTAAAAAACGTGATCACAGAAAAATAGGTAAAGAGCTTGGCCTCTTTACCTTCTCAGAAAAAGTCGGGCCCGGACTCCCGCTCTTTACCCCAAAGGGAACCAAAATTCGTGATTTAGTCGTAGATAAAATTGATCGAATACAGTCACAGTTTGGATATGAGAAAGTGTGTATACCTCATATTACAAAATCAGATTTATATAAAACTTCAGGTCACTGGGATAAATACAAGGACGACCTCTTCCATGTTAAAGGAAAATCAGACGCGGAATTCGTAATGAAACCCATGAACTGCCCTCATCATACCCAAGTCTATGATGCAGAGCCGCGTTCGTATCGAGATCTTCCATTGCGCTACGCAGAGACGACGATGGTCTATCGTGATGAACAAGCTGGAGAATTGATGGGTCTTTCTAGAGTTCGTTCAATCTCTCAAGATGATGGTCATATCTTTTGTACCCCTGATCACATTAAACAAGAAGTGAATAACATTGTTTCAATTATTAAAGAATTTTATACCGCGATGGATATGTTTAATGACGGTGACTATTGGGTGTCACTATCTGTTCGTGACTCACAAGATCTTGATAAATACATTGGTGATGATGAATTATGGGATAAAGCAGAAATAATTCTCGAAGATATCGCCAAAGAGAACAATTTACATTACAAACGAGTTGAAGGTGAAGCAGCATTTTATGGACCGAAACTTGATTTCCAATTTAAAGACGCCTTGGGGCGTGAATGGCAGCTTGGAACAGCACAGCTTGATTTTGTGCAACCCGCTCGATTCGAACTTGAATATACCGACAACGAAGGAAATAAACAAACACCAGTTATGATTCATCGCGCTGTTGCTGGTTCATTAGAGCGGTTCATGGCATTATCTATTGAACATTTTGCGGGATACTTCCCACTGTGGCTAGCTCCCCTGCAGATAGCTATTATCCCTATTAAACCCGATATTCATGGAGATTATGCTGAAACAATTCGCCAAGCCTTACAAGAGGCCGGAGCCCGCGTAGAACTTTGGGATGATGACCATGATGGATTCGGTAAAAAAGTTCGTCGTGCTAAAAATGAGAAAATTCCCTATTGGATAATCATCGGTGATGAAGAAACGGACTCGAAAACACTCACGATTGAATCAAAAAACGGGCAGCAGAAAAATATATCTATGGAAGAATTTGTTGCATCCATCCAAGATAAATTAAAATAAAAAACCTAAAGGTTTTTTATTTTTCATTAATTTCCAAATACAATGGTGCATGGTCAGATACTTCATCAGGTAATACCGTGAATTCATTGACGGTAATATCTTTTGATACAAAGGTGTAATCTGCGAAACGATTCTCCTTTTCATATAACGATGTCCGTGTATCAGTAATAGCAAATCGAGTAATAAGATTTTCTAATCCAAAATCCTCAAATAGCTGCAGACTCTCGGTCTGAGGGCTTAGATTAAAATCACCAGTAAGAATTATTTTTCGATCTTTTTTTGTTGAGAGAAAATTAATTATGTTTTGAGACTGTTTGATTCTATCATTGCTGTCACCTTTCCCTTTATCCTTTTCCCATAGCCCATGATAATTTACCAACGTGTATAACTCATCCTGAATAGAGAAATCGAGCCACTGCAACGAACGCCTGAACCAGGTATCATACGGCATATATTTTTGTTGCTCATCTGAAATAAGCACCTCACCGTATGCTGTCATATTTCGATAAATATCATTTTTAATGAAAATAGCATTACCCCACCAGCTTGAGAGAATGGGTGCAAAGAAACCGTGATGGTTAGGTAGGATGTCTTGAATTGATCGGAAGAGGAACGGATCACCTGCTGGTGGATTAGACCCTGTCACATCAGTATCAAATTTCGACCCATCAAGATCTACTTCTTGTAAGCAAAAAATATCTATATCTTTGTATTTTTCAAAAAAATCATGGACACTTGACCCAGCACGTCCACACCAGGCATTTAAGGTTATTAGTTTCATATCTATTACACTATACCAACTAAAATCAAGATAACATCCTTTATTTTTCTGAAATATATGTATACTGTTCACATATGGGAAAACGAATTAACTCAGTTGGAAATATGAAGACATCAAAGTCTCATAAAACAAAGAAACGATTAGAAGCAAAAAAAGAAATGCTTGAGGTAGCAAAAACTCGTCGTAATTCACGACACTACGCAGGTAAATAAAACAAAAGAGCAGATTCTGCTCTTTTGTTTTATTATTTCTTATGCCGGTTAAACACTTGTTGAGCCACCATTGCCCCTTCATTCCAAATAAGCTTATGATCATTTACCATCTCTTGAAACATGGCCTCTGTGATCCATGTTCCTTTTTCAATAATATCTAAATCTGGATTATCAATCGGTTTTTTCATCAACTTTGGGTTTTCAGCAATATAGCAATGAATACCACGGTTTCCAAATATTTTTTCAAAACTGTAAAAATGATAGAGATTGTCGGACTCCATGCTTACCTCCTCTGCTAATTCTTCTTGAGCATGAGTAAACAAATCTTTGCCAGCTTTATCTACACCCCCACTTACAAACTTCCAGAATGATTTTTTATAATGATGAATATATTCTTGAATAATAAATAACTCATCAGTTTCCGTGTTGTATGGAAAAATAAGTACTACCTCTCGAAGAGGTTTTTTAGGACATAGGCATCTACATATTCTCTTTTTCAAAGCTTTCATGTTCAACATGGTACCACAGGATGATATACTTATAAGAGGTATACGATTAATCTTTTATTACTATGAACAATCACGATTTTAATATTATTAACCAGCTTGTCCAGGAACAAAAATCACTGTGGCGCATTGAAAATCACTATATATCAGAAGCACGCAATGAGGATGAGCGTACGCACTGGGAAACTATTCGAGAGCATAAAAAAGATACCATCTCAAAACTTAGTGAGATGGCTAAAAAATGTCTGTAATCACTTCATTCACAGATATTTTGACCTATCTGCATCAGATTAAATCACCTCTTTACAAGAGGTGATTTTTAATTTGTTAGAGATACATTTCATTATAAAATTCTTCCGCCTCCTTATCTAAAACCTTATTTCCGTTTCCTATTTTTTTGAGAACAAGAAACATCTTGTCGATATATGTATTCCACTCTTTTCGTAAGGCTTGGTACTCCTCATCAATTTTTTTTAGAACTAATACCTGTTGTATCTGTTGTACTGGAAATTTCATTAACTCATAGATTCTTTTGATAACCTTATCGAGCTTCTGACTCAGTGGGCGTAGCTGCTTTTCCATTGATACCTTGAAAGTATCTGAAATACCTTTTTTCTTATTCTGATTCTTAATAAGACTGGCTGTAAAAATAACGTCGTTCATTTTGTACATGCTTTTGTTAAATTAAAACATATTCAAATAATAAAAAAAGAGCAAAGCTCTTTTTTTATATATCTATTTCTGCCAATTTAGCATTATTTTGAATGAATGCTTTTCGGGGTTCAACATCTGATCCCATTAAGGTATCAAAAATATTATCTGCTTCTATTGCATCATCAACAGTTACCAATTTTAATGTTCGAGTCTCTGGATTCATAGTTGTTTCCCATAACTCTTCTGCATTCATTTCTCCAAGCCCCTTGTACCGCTGCACATGAACTTTTCCAGAACTTCGCTTTGCTGATACTGAAACTTCTACATCAGAATCTTCATCGTCCATATCCTCATCAAGATCTTCAGCAATATCAGGAGCAACACCCAGATCTTTTAAGATAGTGTCACGTTCCTCATCAGAAAACGCATAATGAAGAGCTTTTCCTTTTTTTATTTTATATAAAGGGGGTTGAGCAACATAGATATACCCCTCATCAATAAACTCTCTAAAGTATCTAAAGAAAAATGTCATTAACAAAATTCTGATATGCGCCCCATCAACGTCCGCATCCGTCGCGATAACAATTTTCTTATACCGAGCCTTTTCAATATTAAAGGTTTCACCAATTGAGGTACCAAAGGCTACTACCATAGATTTAATTTCGTTGTTATTCAACATTCGATCAAGACGAACCCGTTCAACATTTAGAGGTTTACCACGAAGTGGCAGGATTGCTTGAGTTTTTCGATCCCTACCTTGCTTAGCGGTTCCCCCCGCAGAGTCTCCCTCTA
This sequence comes from Candidatus Campbelliibacteriota bacterium, assembly GCA_002698305.1. Lineage (GTDB taxonomy): Bacteria > Patescibacteriota > Minisyncoccia > Phycocordibacterales > UBA1006 > UBA1006. Next base: position 91,236 of record NZWR01000004.1, read on the forward strand.
CAATAAAGATTTCAGCTTCATCTGCATCTTTAGTTTGGCAATCAGTCAGCTTCCCTGGAAGCGTAAACCCTTCAAGGGCACCTTTACGTAAAATTGAATCTTTTACGGCCTTTGCTGCCTTACGGGCTTTCATAGCAAGTGATGCTTTTTTAATGATTGCCCTTGCATCATCTGGATTCTCTTCTAAAAATGCACCAAAAGCTTCTCCAAATATCGTTTCAACGGCACCTCGTGCTTCAGGAGAACCAAGCTTATCTTTCGTTTGCCCTTCAAATTGAATCTCACGCATCTTAACCGACACAACAACCGAGATTCCTTCGAGCACATCATCACCTGACAATGACCCATCCTTTTCTGGAAGAATTTTATTTGTCTTATTATATGAATTAATTAAACGCGTTAACGCTGATTTAAACCCTGTGATATGCATCCCTCCACCAGGAGTAGAAATATTGTTAGCAAACGGCACAATACGCGGTGAAATATCGTCAACATACTGGAGTGCTACTTCTACCTGTATTTCATCCTCTGTTTCTTTTTCAACATGGAAAATATTCTTATGAACCTTCTTTTGGTGAGCATTTAAATAGCGAACCATGGAGACAATTCCCCCTTCAAAATAATAGGTCAAAGAAGGTGTTTGTAATTTTAGGTCTTCTATATATATCGAATCAAGATCAATCTCTCCTTCATACTCACGAGCATCAATAAGCGTAACGCGCAGATTCTTAACAAGGTATGCTTGCTGTTGATAGTGTTTAGCTATTCGCTCCCAATTAAAATTAACCTCCGAGAAAATACTATCATCTGGAATGAAACTAATAATCGTTCCATTGTGCTCGGTTTTCCCAACTTTTTTAACTTTAGCTTTTGGTTTTCCGATAGAATATTCTTGGACATATTTATCACCTTCGCGGTGCACTTCGGCACGTGTATAGGTCGAGAGTGCATTCACTACAGAGGCCCCTACTCCATGAAGCCCTCCTGAGAATTTATATGACTCGCTGTCAAATTTACCCCCTGCATGCAGGGTGGTCATAATTACCTCTAACGCAGATTGTTTTGTCTTTGGGTGCTTGTCAACAGGAATTCCCCGACCGTTATCCACTACTCGCACCATATTGTTCGGAAGGAGTGCGATTTCAATATGATCAGCATGCCCCCCCATTGCCTCGTCTCGTGAGTTATCAAAAATCTCACGAATAAGATGATGAAGTCCATCAGGACCTGTTGAACCAATATACATCCCTGGTCGCTTTCGTACCGGCTCTAATCCCTCAAGGACTGAGATATCTGATGCACTGTATTCTCTCTTTTTTGTCGTTTGTTTAGTATCTTTCTTTGCCATAAATATCAATAAAAATTATATATCAAGTATACCATAGATTCTTCTCAGAGCATTGAAAAATAATGGTTTTTTCATGGTATGATTAAATTATGAAGGCAGATATTGATCCAACATGGAGTGCTGTATTAGCTGATTATTTCACGCTTCCTAAATGGCAAAAATTAGCTCATTTCATTGAGAATGAATACCAAACAAATAGCGTTTATCCGCAGCGAGAAAACCTATTTAATGCATTTAATATCACACCATTTAGTGCGGTTAAGGTAGTCATCGTAGGGCAAGACCCATACCACAATCCTGGTCAAGCTCACGGCTTATCATTTTCTGTTCCTGGAGATATTACCGTCCCTCCATCACTCAAAAATATCTATAAGGAAATTGAAACTGACCTACATCTGAAAAAAGATTTTAGTAATGGTAATTTAACTTCATGGGCTCAGCAAGGGGTTCTCTTGCTTAACTCGGTGCTCACTGTTCAAAAAGATAAACCAGGGTCGCACAGTAACCAGGGCTGGGAAGATTTTACTGATTATGTTATAAAAAAAATTTCAGAAGAGCATCAGCATATTGTGTTTCTGTTGTGGGGAAACTATGCAAAGAACAAAGGTCAGATTATCGACCGCTCAAAACACTTGGTACTTGAAAGCTCGCACCCATCCCCTCTTGGTGCCTATCGCGGCTTTATTGGATCTCAACATTTTTCTCAAGCTAACATGTATTTAAAAAAATATAAGAAAAAAGAAATTGACTGGTAAGCTGTATAGCAGGCTTTTTTTATTCTATACTGAGAACATGAAACCTATCCAACAAAAGAAAACTAAAATAGTTGCGACTATTGGTCCAGCTTCTCAAAACAAAAAAGTCCTCAGTCAGATGGTAGAGGCCGGTATGAATATGGCACGTATGAATTTTAGTCATGGAAGCCATGATGATCATCACAAAACATTTACTCTTTTGCGCTCTGTAGAAAAATCTACAGGACTTCCTATTGCAATATTACAGGATCTCTCTGGCCCGAAAATTCGTGTAGGAAAAATAGAAGATGGCACCGTCCTTGCAGAAGGATCTTCATTTATACTCACAACGAAAAAATGTACAGGAGACAATCAACGTGCTTTTGTGAACTATAAAAAATTACCCCGTGAAATTAAAAAAGGGGCTATTATTAAACTTGATGACGGGAAAAAAGAACTTCGGGTTACCCGTGTCACTGATGATAATATTTATACAAAAGTTATTGTTGGTGGACCCTTATCATCAAACAAAGGAGTAAATCTTCCAGACACTGAGCTTTCAATCTCATCACTCACAGCAAAAGATAAAAAGGATGTAATTTTTGGTATTCAGCAGGATGTTGATTATATTGCTCTCTCATTTGTACAGACCGCAAAAGATGTTAAAGATCTTAAACGGATTCTAGATAAACATACCAGTAAGGCAAAAATTATTGCGAAAATAGAAACAACCCCTGCAGTGAAAAATATTGATGAGATTTTAGCGATTGCAGATGGAGCCATGGTAGCTCGTGGCGATATGGCAGTCGAAGTTGGCGTTGAACGTGTTCCTCTTATTCAGAAAATGATCATTGAGAAATGTAACCAACTCGGCAAACCAGTGATTACTGCTACTCAGATGTTAGATTCAATGGAGCATTCTCCTGTTCCAACAAGGGCTGAGGTATCAGATGTGGCAAATGCTATTTTAGACGGTAGTGATGCAATTATGCTTTCAGGTGAATCTGCTGTTGGTACATATCCTGTTGAGGCAATTACAACGATGACAGCTATTGCCCGCAGAACCGAACCAGCAATAAAAAACACGCAGCTCAGCTATATGAATGAGTCTCGTGATGTGGTTGATACAATGTCGGTCTCAGCAGTGCGTGTTGCAAATAATGTTCGAGCTCGTCTTCTTGTGAGTCTTACTGAATCAGGACTTACTGCACGTATGATTGCTCGATTTAAACCTCATCATGGCGTGATTGCTATCACTCCAAAACGGCGCACCTTTAATCAACTGCAGCTCCTCTATGGATGCAAACCTGTCTTGTCTGATATGTCTGGAAGTATCACCGAGCTTACCAAGGAGATTCAAAAACTTGTAAAGAAAAATATGTGGGCAGAAGCCGGAGAGCAAATTGTAGTAACCGCTGGTTCTAAATTTGGAACCGTTGGTTCAACTAATATTATTTTTGTTATTGATGCAAAATAAAAACGCACTATGCGTTTTTTGATTTGATATACACATTCCAGTAATTACGTTTATAGGCCTGTTTTCCAAAGGTCTGGTATCCTGTTTTTCGTTCCATTCGCACGACTTCAAGGTGTTGATTGTATAGCTTCTTGAAATCTGGTCCTGAAAAAATTCGCTCGATCACACCTAATTGTGGGTGTTTATATGTATTATATTCCCCGCCCGGAAATTCCATTACCATTTTTTGTGCATTTTTATCTCCCTCTTTGGCAAGGGTTCTAACGTACATGTACCCACCTGGCTTTAAAACGCGCGCGCATTCTCGTATATATAGATCACGTTGCTTTTCATTTAGTGCGTTAGAAGACGTTACATCAAGAATCATATCTATTGAGTTATCTTCAAGTGGAAAGGGCTCGCCAATATTTCTTACCTGATAACTAATTAATTCATGCCCGTGGAACTTTTGCGCTTTTTCAACAGCATCTTCTGAAAAATCCCACCCGTAAACAGAAGCGTCATAATGATCAGCCATGTAGTAGCTGTTACGCCCTACCCCACAACCAAGATCAAGCACCGTGACACCAGAATAGAGATCAATATGTTTGTTGTTTTTGATCCATTTAATAAAACGAAGAAAATCTTTTTGTGGTTTATGAGATTGAGTGACAAGCTGTGACCGTTTGTATTCTTGATTCCAAGATTGTTGGTTACCCATACTTAATTTTATGAGTGCATACGCACTGCCTGAGGTCGGTTAATTACCTTGGTATGTTCTTTCATAACAAGATGTTTTGCGAGTTCGGGATGGGCAAGATAGGCCAATTTTACCTCAACCTGAGCTGCTGATGTTTGTACATGAAGATCTCCCATCTTAAAGAGTGTCTGAATAATGCCATGCACATTAATAGTAACGTCTTGGACATTACTCAGATGAAGACTTGAAACTTCACGAGAAAATAATCCATACTGCTCAATCTCAATCAAACGCTCGGTAGTCAGGACGAGTTTATCAAGATAAAAATCAAGCCAAAGAATGAAAGCAACGACCCACAGTACAAGCAAATAAAGAGCGTAGAGTAAAACAAGACCAGCAAGTCCTTCGCTACTCATCATACCTAAGGTCTTTTGACCTACAATAAACAAAAGAAGAGGTATCACAGCCATAACAAAAAGACCAAGAAATTCAGATAACACAACAAACCAGTGTTTTCTAAATACAGCAATTATTTTTTCATTGTGTTCTAGTTGAATCATAGAGGTTTAGATAATTATTCCCAGACTTACCATCATTATAATAAATAAAATTAAGGCACCAATAACAAAAACAATTTTAGTAAGCCATGTTTTAGTATGATTAAAGGTGTACTTTTTCAAGTGAAAATGAAATATTCTAATAATAATAAACGTAGCAATTGCCGATATAAGTATCAGCAGCGCATATGCACCAGAGGGAATACTCGTGGTGAGCGAATCAAGAAATCGTGCAGTACCATTCATATACGCAGTATACCCTATTGATTTAAATTCTCTACGGGCTTTCGTTACAATATGATGTATTGCTATATACTCGAATCATGGAAACCTTACACAAATACCTTTCAAAATTTAAAAAAACCTTAGGACTTGCTTTGTTCTTTGCTGCTGTGAATCAAATATTTTCCTTATTAAACCCTCAAGTCTTTCGCATTATTATTGATCGCTATGCAAGCTCATTTCAGGATTATGCGCAATATGAATTTATCCAAGGAGTAGGACTGCTCTTGCTGCTGTATATTGGTATTGCCATGGTGTCTCGCATAGGAAAAGCATTTCAAGATTATTATGTAAATGTTGTTTCTGAAAAAGTAGGTACGCGCATGTATAATGATTCAGTTGCACATGTCTTTGGCCTTCCTTTTGCTGTTTTTGAGAATCAACAATCTGGATCACTTCTACAGAAACTGCAAAAAGCACGTGATTATGCAAAAAAACTTATTACCGACACCATCAATATTGGATTCTTTTCTTTTATAGGAATGGCATTTGTAATTATTTATGCCTTTACTGTGCACTATTGGATTGGTCTTGTGTTTACCCTCGCCATCCCTCTCGTAGGAAGCATTATTTATTTCACAGGGAGGACCATCAAAGAAGCTCAAGAACACATCGTTACTCGCAGTGCTGATCTTGCTGCCTCAACAACGGAAACTCTACAAAACGTAGGCTTGGTAAAATCACTTGGTCTTGAAGATCAGGAAGTAGACCGTTTAAATAATGTTCACGAAGAAATTCTTGAACTTGAACTACGAAAAGTCATTATTCTCAGAAAGCTCAGCTTTATTCAAGGTACGCTAGTAAATTTTGTAAGTACCTTAATTGTATTTGTCTCAATGCTGCTTATTTATCAAGGAGACATCACGCTTGGGCAATTTCTTGCCTTATGGTTCTATGGCTTCTTTGTGTTTGGCCCTCTTGGTCAATTTGCTGAACTGGTAAGAAGTTACCAAGAAACTAAAGCAAGCGTTGGCGAGGTGCATAAAATTCTCAACATGCAGCCCGAACAAAAAAACCAAAAAGAAAAAGAATTGTTACAGAATGTTAAAAAAATAATATTTGAAAATCTTAGCTTTAAATATGAAGAAGGTACAGCTCATGCCCTACACAAGCTATCACTAACTATTTCATCAGGAGAAACTCTTGCTTTGGTAGGACCAAGCGGATCTGGGAAATCTTCATTTTTGAAAATACTCCTGGGGTTATATCAGCCGACATCTGGGTCAATTAGCTTTAATAATCAAACAATTGATCAATTTGATTTAAACAGCTTACGGAATACTATTGGCTATGTGCCACAAGACACCCAAGTATTTTCCGGAACTATCCGTGAGAATTTACTATTTGTAGCACCTCACGCATCTGATATAGAATGCTTAGAGGCCTTAGAGCAGGCTCAAGTACATTCTGTATTGGAACGAAGTGGTAGTGGACTTGATACTATTATTGGAGAGAACGGGATTAAACTCTCTGGAGGAGAACGTCAGCGCATTGCAATTGCGCGAGCTCTTCTTCGTAAACCCCAAATTTTAATTTTTGATGAGGCAACTTCAAGTCTCGATTCACTTACTGAAAAAGAAATTACTGACACTATTCGAACTATTAAAGAATCCTATCCCGACCTTATTATGATTATCGTTGCTCATAGGCTTTCAACAATTGAGCACGTAGATACTATATACGCTCTTCGTGGAGGTAGTGTTATAGAGTCTGGATCACACAATGAACTGTTGGCAAACAAAAATCTCTACTATGCTCTTTGGAATCAACAACAATAAAAATCCGCAGTGCGGATTTTTATTCTGATAAATCTTTGCTATCAATAATTGAAATAAGCTGCTCATGCGGTAATTTACCGTAATTCCCTTCAATAACATGAAGATCGTTAATATGAACATTATGCATTGTATTTTTCATGGCTTCGGTAAAATCTCCTTTTATTTGAGAAGGTACCGTTACTAACATTCGCAAGATATCCTCATCATGTTCTTTTAAATAATTTTGGATAGCTTCTGACATTGCTGTGATGTACTCACTGATTTCTTCTTCGTGATCACGTTCATACACCATTCCAGCCTTTTGAATATTTCCTGACGGTGATGATGATGTGAGTTGCCCATGTTTTTCGGGGTATGGACGTAAATTAACATCTACTGATTTTTTGTGCTCTAGTTTATTTTTCTGAAAAGTATAAATGTCACCACTATGAGTTGTCGATACAACAAGAAGTGTCTGATTATTAAATTTTTGCTTATCTCCCGTGAATGCTTGCATCATAGTATTATTGTTATTAATGGTTAATATATACTCATAATATCATATAAATACCAACTTGTACAATTATTAATATATTACTTTACATATATTTTGTAATAGTATATAATTAGAGTATGAGAATAGTAAAAGCAAGTGAAGCACGTCAAAACTTTCAAGATGTTATTGACAGTGTCTATTATAAACATGACCCTATTATCATTATGAAACGTAAAAAACCATGGGTAGTTGTTCAGCCAATGAATAGCCTCGATGAAAAAGCGATTCAAAAAGTTAATAAGGCGATAGAAAAAATCCAGTAGTAATCTACTGGATTTTTTTTAATTAATTTTGATATATTCAATACGATCATCACCTACCGATAGTAAGCCGCTACCATTCAAAAACTCAGCCGATACATAACTTGTACTCGGTTGCCCTATTTGATTAATCTCGTTTGTCTCAGTATCAAGCGCACCGTATATATAGAAAGCACCTGGCTCTTTTTGAGCGCTGAAATAAATAACGTTGGTTGAGTACCCAATGATCTGTATTCCAAGATATTCATTATCTTGAAGAAAATATTGATAAATAACACTTCCTTGTGAATCATATATTCGAAATTCTTGAGTAATTAAGTCATCTGTTTGCTCAAAGACATAGTCCTCAGGATAAAATTCTCCAGCTACTATAAATAGCTCATTTTGTTGGTCAATATATCTTCCTACAAGAGCACCGGAGGTATCTCCAATAGTATATGTTTTGGTGTCGTTAAGATGAAGTATCTCATCAAATGAACCATCATCAAAGCCTGAATTAACCAAAAGTACTGAATCTTCAACAAACCACTCTAGCTCACGTGGGCTTCTGCTTGAGTACGGTACCGTTTTTGATGCAATCTCCTTCCCTTCTTTTGTTATATTAATTTCTTTAATAAGATAATCCTGAGGTCCGTAGAACTCTTCTAGGGGATTAGTTAGGTCACGATTAGGATCAGGAACCAGTGCATAAATATTAGCACTGTCTGATGCCCATGCTTCAGCTCGAGCTCCTTCAGCTGAATCAAGATAATGAACCTCACCAGACTGATCAATAATACTTAACCCTCCACCTGAAATTGCAGTAAGTTTCTCGTTTGGTGATACTAGAAAATCAAAGAACCCTTCTGTTCCAATAAAATATGTTGTGATGAGCTCTGGCTCATTACCTTTAATTGAATACCAGCTTGCAGTATTTGTCTCATAATCAGTCATCCAAAAAGTAGTTTGTAGGTTTGAAGAAAGTCGCCCTTTTAATTCATGGAGACGAGAATTTCTTGCGTCATAGAGATATGTTTTTGAATTATCATAATCTGATGTTCCATTCAAAATTGTTTCAACAATAATAAACTGCTTGTCGCGTGAAATGACCGGGTCTCCTAATACAGTTCTTCCGTTCTCTTCTAAAAGATCACTAAAAATATTGATTTCTTTTGGGTAGTTAATAGTTACACTATTAGCGGCACTTTCCACCTCTGTTTCCACTGTGCGTGCTTTTTCTTGAATTGCATCAAAGAAAAAAAACGCCCCGATAGCAAGAATAATAATTGTTATAGGTACGTAGTGTTTCATGGTCTAAAGAATGAATGAAAGAACTGCAAGAATTAAGAAGATAACAAAGAGGATTTTTGCGATAGAAGCAAATCCGCTTGCTATTCTTCCAAAACCAAAAATTCCAAAGATTAAGGCTGCGATAATAAAATAAATTGAATATTGTAACAACATAAATAGTATAAATTAATGAATGAATAATTCGTATACCCCATATCACTACTTTTTTAAATAATGATATTAAATACACGAAGGTATTTGTGATTTCTGCTGGTACACTGACTAGGTGTACTGCGCGTTGCAGTCCTCATCTACCTCTAATATATCATAAATGTTAAATTTGTACAAGTATCATTTTTTTATAAGTAACATATTTTATATAATACATTTTCTTTTTATGTATGAAAATATTTTCTCAAGAGATGATTAATAGGTATACTTATTTAATGAAAATAATTATGAAACCTCACTATCTCTTGATTGCCTTTCTTGTTGGATTTATTTCACTTGTGTATGAAATTTATAGTTTAAAAATTATTTTTTTCTATTTTACTGAAAGCACACATGCTATTTCTATCACGCTTGCAGCATTTTTAGGCGGACTTGCATTCTCAAGTTTACTTTTTTCTCATGTAGCTCAGAAAAAATCTACAAAACAAAAAAAGAATTTGTTAATCAGTCTTCAAATATTCTCGGCAATATACGCGCTTCTTATACTCAGAAATAATACTATTATTCCTTATTTGCTAGATATCGGTAAGGAATTGTTTATAGGTAGTCCAATATTATTTTTAATATTTAAATTTACTCTTATTTTTATATATCTGTTCATTCCAGCATTTTTGCTTGGCGGAGCATTCCCTATTCTAAATGGACTCTATCAGAAAACTTTTGAAAATAGATATGTTGATACCGGGAAAGTATATTTCTGGGACACTATTGGTGCCATCTCGGGATCACTAGCAGCCGGCTTTGTTATTATTCCTTTTTTCGGTTTACAAAATTCACTTATTGTTCCGATGTTACTCAGCATTGTGGTAACCATTATGCTTCTTACAAAACGCTCACTAAAAACTATCATCTCAGTTGCGCTTGTTTTAACGCTTGTGATTGTATTCTTTCAGAAAAATAAATCTCACAATACGATTGATACATATAATACTCAGCTGCCGCAAACAGAACTCATTCCCTACGATAGTCGGTTTGGTGACATTGTGTTTCAGGAAAACTCAAACTACGGAGTTGTGACGGTCGGAGACCGAGGAGGAAATAATCGTGTTTTGCATATCAATTATCGTGATATGTGTCACACCAATTACCACAAGACCGAGAGTGAGTTAGCTAGAATTGCTCTTGATAATACATTAGGTAATAATTTAACAACAATGAACATTGGTCTTGGATGTGGATTTACAGCTGAGGCACTTGCTGCTTCGGACCGCGTTGAAAGTGTTTCTATTATAGAAATAAATAAACAAGTTATCGAAGCTAATTTAGAATTTTTTGGTAGCTATAATAATAATATAATAATTAATCCAAAGGTTGATGTTTTCCATGAAAACGGTACCGAGGTCATCAGAAGTAATTATTCAAAAAAATATGACACTATTGTTATCGACATCGAAGAACCAAGTGTTATTCAATCATCACCCATCTATACTGTTGAATACACTCAGCATGTAAAAAGACAATTGGAAGAAGACGGAGTCTATGCTCTGTGGGCAATACGCGGAGGAAATGGGAATGAGCGTTATAACCAGATATTGTACAATACCCTTAAAGAAGTATTTGATTACGTCTATATAAAATATGGAAAAAGTGTTCAACTGTATGCAGCAAACAGACCGCTTGATATTGAATCTGATCATCAGCAATGGGAAGATCCGAGCGATGAAGTAAATACTCTTGATAATCGCGTACTGGAAAAATCATATAATATTTATCAAGTTTTTGATCTTCCAGAATCGTACAATGATAAATTTATCACAGACTAAAAGCCAGCTCATACTGGCTTTTAGTGTGACTTATTTATTAGGCGGGAAAATAATTGGTAATGAATACAACTGATCATTCTCTTCTAATCCCGATGGGTTGGCTCGCTTGAGTACAAGTGAACCGCGCTCATCGTCTGGTGAATTTTCAAAATTAATTTGTGCAGAGAAAGGGACAAAGGATTCGGTCATCCAATCACCTTGCGCTTGCACAAGTGATCCAGCAATCACATTACCTTCTGCATCTTGGAGCTCAACTGGGAATGAACCTTCAAAATACCAATAACCAACGGCTTCACCCTGAATTTCAAGTGGAGAGTTGATATCAATATTCGGTAATGGGCGATCTACGGTAATAAGGCTAGAAATATCTTGTTCAAAGTCTTTATTAGATAAAAATTGAATAGATTCTAGAATACGGGTTATCGTTTCTTTGTCTTGGTTATCAACAGACCCTGATCTACTTACCCTATCTCCTCCTAAAGGATCACAACTCTGAAGGTTAATTACTTCACCACTATCATCATAGCAACGTAAACTCATGTCATCACTTGAGAATGCTGCCCATATAAAGCCGTACTGGTTCCATGAATCGGGTAAATTTTGAGGAACGATAAAATACGCCCATGGACGTCCATCTTGGAAAAGATAAACGCGAGACTCCATTTCATTTAATGAAAAATTCATAGACGGAAGGTCTCCTTGGTAATCAGCCCATGACACGCGGTCTCCGCTTGGCAGCTCACTTGCAAAACCATCGCTGAAAACTGACACATGGCTAATGCGGGCATCACTATGAGGGTCAAGTGGTAAATCAAATTCAGTTTCGAATTCTGATGAATAGATATTAAGTACTGATTCACGTTTATTTACTTCTTGGTAAACACTTCGATATGAATCTGGTACATCTAGACTCAGCATGACAGACTCAAAATCTCTTATTTCAATATTTTCTTGATCATCTATGACCTCAGAACCACCCTGATTTGTTTTGTTAGGTGCATTAAGATCTTCCGGAGAAGCTGCTCTAAATAGCAAGTAAACTGCACCTATTAGTAATACTATTAATAAAGGTATAGTTATTTTCTTCATATATATTCACCATACCATATGAGTTTTGAGGGCTTGTGGATAATTTACTGTATTAACACTGACAAGTCTTTTATTCTCCTAGGAATAAAAAAAATACCGATGGCATGTTTTACCTTGTCAATGCATAGAAAATCGTCTCTACTCAAAATCTTTTATGAGTTCGACGGTATTATTTAAATTTATCTTGATGTATCCAGTACAAAAATAACTCTTTCAATGGAATATCCTCTGCCTCTAACTCCTTTAGTATCAATGATGTCTTAGTCATCCCTGGAATAGTATTTATTTCTAAAAAATATATATCAGAATTGGTTACTATAAAATCAGAACGAGAAAGGTGTTTACATCCGATTTCTTTATGGGCAGAAAGGGCTAATCCTTTTAAGTTATTTCTAAGTTCTTGTGAAATATTTGCTGGGCAAATCTCTTGAGCCAATTCTTCTTCATTATATTTACTTTCATAATCAAAAAAATCTCTCTTGGTTTTAATTTCAACAACTGGTAGAGCCTTAACTCCCGAGCTTGTTTCTATAACGCCAACAGAAAATTCTCTTCCCTCCAAAGATTCTTCTATTATAAAATTATTATTTTTATGTTTCCTAAAAAAATCTTGAATCTCATTAATTGAAGATGTTTTTATATTTAACAAAGAAGAACCTCCATTAATTGGTTTTACAAAAACTGCACCCTTAATATCCTTTACATCATCAAACTCTTGAGGTGATTTGATGCCTATATTAGATAGAATAGACTTAGTTTTTCTCTTATCCAGTGCAATTCTGTGAACTAATGGTGATGAAAATAAATAAGGAATATTCATTTTATCTAACGTCAATTGAATATGTCCATCTTCCCCATCTAAACCGTGAATCATTGGGATACAAATATCTATTTGAGATTTTAACTTTTCAACTTTTTCTATATCCTGAGGATAATTAAAAAAATACTTGTCAGGGATAGATAGTAGTTCTTGAATATTTTTAGCAGACATTATTGAAACTTTTTTTTCTGCACCTCTACCTCCAGTAATAATAGCAATATTCATAATGGCAATTATACCAAAATCAACTCAGGATTCGAACAAAAAATACCCTTATAAATAAAGGTATTTTCGTTTGCTCAAAATCTTTGATGAAGTTCGACGGTATTATGAGAAATAAAAGAAACCCGCCAAAGAAGCGGGTTTCAGGATTGATTCAATTTTAATTTTTTAACAAGGAATTTTGTTTAATAGTTTAATTTTTTCCAAATATTCTTGTTGTAAAAATCAAAAGATTCATGATTAAGCTCTATTAGATCTTTCTCCCAGTACTTAAATTCATCGTTTGAAAAGTTTTCTTTTAAGTAAATGATATATTTTTCAATAGCAGAAGAGAGTCCTTTTTTTTCTTCGTTTCCTATTACTTTAATCAAGTCAAATTTGTCTTTCTCCTCCTCTAATGTTTCTTGAAACATTTCAATAAGTAATTTTTCTTGTATTTCTCTTGTCTCACGCTTAAATCCAAATAGAAGTCTTGTAAGTTGAAGCCTGCCGTTTTCTCTAAGAATATATAGTATTCCTTCTATGTTAAATATATATGCTTTTTCCATTTTTTTAAATTATAAGTTAAACATCTAGGTAAATTAAATAGCCTTAATTTAAGACTATTTAATCATACATAAATTACGCTGTCAATTTGCTCTCCGGGTAGGATTCACTGCTCGCTACGCTCCCAGTATAAACCTGACGGAAACACGACACGGGAATGTAATAAAAATAGCTCGAACACGTTCGTGCTTAGGCTATTTTTCATTTGCTCCCCGAACAGGATTCGAACGCGTCTCGAGCTAGCTCAAGGTGGGTCTAATAAATAAGAATATTATTTATTCCACGGTGCCGCCCTAAGAACCCTTGCTAAACCACAGTTGTTTGTAACACCAGCAAAAATAAGCCCTAGTCCGACAAAAAGTGAGAGTAAAATAAAATTAATTGTTACAAAATAAGAGAGTGTTATCCCAAGTACCACCAAGATTCCTGCACTTATCATTACTTGACGTTGCATGCTCATCCCTCTACCTTTAATAGTAGGTAAATTTTGAAGTTTCCATTCACTAATTCCGCCATCTATATTTATCCAATTATCCATGGACATTTTGTCTAACTTTTGACAAGCATCTGTACTTCTCCCGCCTGTCTCGCAATGAACATAAACATTTTTATATTGTCCCAACTCGTCCTTAAAATCCTCTAGTTTATGAAGAGGAATATTTAGTGTCGAAGGAATCCGTTCTGCGCGATGTTCACCCCCAACTCGAACATCAACAACAATACTATTCTTCTTAAAAGAAGAATCTTGCATTTTATTGTGCAATTCTTTTGGTGTAATTTCTGATTTCATAATTATTCAGTAGTATTACCATCAAAATGTTCGTGTGGATGGCGTTCTTCTGCGATCTCTTTTGTTTCGTGAATAATACCATCTTTGTGTTCTGCTGGTGAATAGATAGTATAGAATTTCAAATCAGTGTCGCCAATGTTTGTTACGTTATGCTCTGAGCCAGCAGGAACGATAACTGCCCAGTCATCAGTGACCTCTGTTTCATTCCCATCGATGAATACTTTCGCTTTCCCTGATTCAAAACGAAAGAATTGATCATTGACCTCATGTACTTCTTGGCCGATGTCTTCGCCTGGTTTTAATGACATAACAACAAGTTGCGAAAATTTCCCTGTATACAATACCTTTCGAAAATTATCATTATTTTTTGTAATTTCTTCAATATTTTGAATGTATCCTTTTTTCATATTTTTATTTAAAGGTTAAGCGGGTAATATTTTAATCATAAAATAAATTTTCAATCTATATTAGGATATGCTAATATAGTAACATGGATATATCAGTTTTATCAAATGAAAAAAGATTACGTCTACTTTTATGCTTAGAAAAACCTCATTCAGTAAGTCAATTGTTGGAGAAATGTAACTTATCACAATCAGCCCTGTCTCAACACCTAACAAAACTGAAACGTGCAGGATTTGTAAATTGTTCTCGTCATGGCAATCGCCAGATATACACAACGAAGAATAAGAAAATTATTAAGGTGGCAAAATCTATTATCGAATTAATCTAAGAATACTATGAAAAATATAAAAAAGACCCTCTCGGATCTTTTTATATTACATCACGCATTTCGTGTTAGCGCAAGCTGGCTCTCCGGGTAGGATTCGAACCTACGACCAATCGGTTAACAGCCGAGTGCTCTACCACTGAGCTACCGGAGAATGTGGTATGTATATGCCTTTCAGCACAAAAATATCTTAGCATAGCGTACCTAAAATGCAAAAACAAAAACCCTAACGATGAAGGTTTTTGTGAACTCGATGGTGATATCGTTTTGGTATCCCACTGTAGTGCGGTACCGGACCAGGCCTACGATTTTTTGAGATAAGAAATACAATGAAACCAATCATAATAATTAATATGATAATCAAAATAATTCCTTCACTATTTAGAACAATTCCTGACGAACTTGCAGAAGCGACCACAACAGGAGCATTTTTTGATGCCACGATAATTTCACCGTTCCTATCATCACGTGATGCGCTGTTGGCAAATTTTGGTTGTGATTCTCTAATTGAATCAGGTACTACAAATACTTGGTCTACACCGTCATTATCTTCCTCTACGACAACAGCTGATTGAGTTTGAATAAAAGGACGCGTAAACCAATCACTTGTAAAAACATCGGTCTCACCGCGCTCTGCAACAAGGTCTTGCTCATACTGCCCGGCCCCATTAATTAATTCTGCAGGTGATTTCCCACTTAAAAATACCAGTCCAATAAAGACCAAAAGAAGTACCCCTAAAATTTGTAATCCATCATTCATATAAATATTATATCAATAATTATTTTATTTGTCAATACCTATAGCGTTCCGATGTATGTGGATTGATGTTGCCCCTATAACTAGTTTTTTCCCAATATAATCTACAAGTGATCTGATATACGTCCCACTACTGACCGTGAATTGTGCATTAACAATAGTAATAGTATCAGGTGAATTTTGAAGAAGATTAGACCAGGCGTCCATAATTTCTTGCTGTCTAAAATCCCCTTCAACCTCTTGTAGGGCATCAGTTATATCTTTTAGTATTTCAGTCGCTGGTGTTTGTTCAATGTTATTAAGGATTGATGAGTATATATGTACATCCCTGCTCTGTGACACCAAAGGATTTCCTTCACGGGCTTGTTTCCACAATGGAACTCCATTAATGGTCTTTGATGAATATGCTGGGTAATCCATAGTACGTATATTTTGTGTATCTACGATTGCATTTTCAATATCTTTTTTAGAAATCACCTTATGTGGATTGTCCTGTGTGGGTATTCCTAAGACATCATAGGTATCAGTGCTATACCCAAGCAAGAAAGAAACAGTATACATTTTATCTTTCTGTATATATTGATCTTTTTGATGGACGTCTTTATCAGTCAACAAAATCATCGTACCCGAAGCCATTGGATCAAGGCGCCCTGCGTATGTCACCTTGCTGTTTTGATACTCAGGATACTCCGCCCTAAACCTATCGAGCATAACTGAAAGTGTTTCTGTATATTTTTTCTCAAAATAAATAATCATTGTTATTAAAAAAATGGTTATTCACCATTTTTAGTATCTTCTGTTATTTCATGACCACAGTGTTGGCATACAAGATTAATGTCTTTTCTTACTATGCGATAAGAAATAGCATAATGAACCATGAAACTTGCACATACGACATACAACACACCTCCGACTATACGAAGCCAGTCTGGAATAACCGTAAGAATCCCAATAACATCCATATTAAATACAAAAGCAAGTCCAAGTAAAATCATGTCCACCCCCACAATAATGAGAATGATTCTAAACCACCTTTGGTGGTACCAGGAATTGCATATTTTTCTTCTTTGCTCATGATCACTCATATATATAATTATATCATTTATTTATCAGAAGTAATTATATTTATTGACTTATAGCCGTTATTTATTAGTATTTGGATATATATGAGCGACATCTATATGTCCTTTTTCCACATCACGTGAGAAAAACTGCATATATTTTATTACTATTCACTAAGAATAAACCTAACCAATAAGAACCACATTGAGTAACAAAAACAACAACGATAGACTAAAAATAAACGAAGGTATCAGAGCCCATGAACTGCGTGTTCTTTTCGAAGATGGTGAGTCAAAAGTAATGAGTAAAAAAGAAGCCCTTGAACTTGCACAAGAACAAGGACTTGATCTCATCGAAATCACCGCGAAAGCACGACCTCCAGTAGCAAAAATTACTGACTATGGAAAGTTTGTGTATGACCAAAAAAAGAAGCAAAAAGAGATTCGGGCTAAACAAAATACCGTCGAAGTAAAAAACATTCAGATCCGTGTAGGAACAGGTGATGCTGATTTACAGCTTAAGGCTGATCGCGCAAACGAGTGGCTTGAAGAAGGTCACCGCGTAAAAGCAGAACTCTACCTTCGTGGTCGTGCTAAATACATGGACAAGAAATTTCTCCATGCACGGCTTCAAAACGTTCTCGACCATATTGGATGTGAATATAAGGTTGTTGAAAGTTTCAAACAGAGTCCAAAAGGAATCGCGATTCTTATTGAACCGGTTAAGAAAAAATAATTATGAGTACCAAAACAAACAAGTCATACGCAAAACGTATGAAGGTGACTAAAAATGGTAAAGTGAAAGTTCGAAAAAAAGGGCAAAACCACTTTAATGCCAAAGAAAGTTCATCAAAAACACGTGACAAACGTGGGACCAAAGAAAACTTTATTATCAGCGCTAAAAAGCTTGCACGCTTTTTACCTCACAAATAATCATTAGAGAATTATGCCACGAGTAAAACGAGGAACGATTAAAAACAAATCACGAAAAAATACCTTAGCACAAGTTAAAGGATATCGATTTGGACGATCAAAGAAAAAACGACAAGCAACAGAAGCTATTGCTCACGCTGGACAACATGCATTTGCACATAGACGTGACAAAAAATCTAACTTCAGACGGCTATGGAATATTAAGATTAACGCTGAAGTTCGAAAACATGGCCTTACTTACAGTACTTTTATGGACGCTGTAAACAAAAAAGGAATCAAGTTAAACCGAAAAATGCTTGCAGATCTTGCTGAAAATGCACCAGAATCATTCAAACGAGTGGTCGATGCTGTTAAATAGGTAAGAATCTATATTAAAAAAATATCACTACTAGTGATATTTTTTTAATATGGAACCAATACGTGTCATTTTTTGATATAATAATAAGGAACCTTTAAATTATATAGCCATGAAAAAAACTATTCTTATTTTCCTCTTCTTTATTTTTATAGGAATTCCTATGGACGCTCAAGAAAGTGATTACAAAAAACAGAATTTGGAAGGTATATCTATCTTTCCAAACCCTGCGTCTCATCTTTTTCAAATACGCGGCGCAAAAAATACTGAAATTTCTAAAATTTCTCTTTACAATGTTCTAGGCAAAAATGTACAGGAATCGATTTCAAAATCTTATGATAAAGAAAATTGTGTTTGGAGTATAGATATTTCAGAACTAAGCACTGGCGTGTATATTGTGAGCATAGAGCAAAAATCAGGAGAAACATTCACTCAAAAATTAGTAAAACAATAGCCAGTGAAACAATAATCCATATAAAAGTCCCCATTGTGGGGATTTTTTATAGGTGATAATTTTGTGTCTTATCTTCTTTTGCTTTTTTAATTAACTGTTCAACTAATCGTTGCGGGTCATCATCAAAAATAATTCGATGGTGATCAAAAGATTCTTCTCTACCTCGGAGCAAACCAAAAAGAATTTCGTCAGTATCCCATTCCCCCTTAAGAATACCAATTGGCTTATTTTCTTGAAACGCTACCCAAAACTCATGAGCTGTTTCAAGTCCGCCGTAACCAAAAATAATAGCGTCAGACGACCGTGATAGCAGGAGATCTGAGCCTGCATAGCCAAAACCTGAATAAATAGTTATATCAGTATATTTATGTGGTAAATCATAGGTGTTAATATGCTCACTTTCACTCGCAGCCGGAGAAAAAGTAACCACCTGCCCATCATTATTATGTGCTCCTTTCGCTACCCAAAATGGAAACCCTGTTGATGCTGGTATAGCGAGAATACAGTTGTGTTGCGCAATGATACTACCCAAATTCTCTGCTTGCTCAAGAACATCAAGAGATTGCCCTTGTGTACCATGCGAAGCACCGTATGCAGCAATCGTAATCTTTTGAGAGGAGTTTTTCATAGAAAAATTATAGCATATTAAAAAAGAGCTTACGCTCTTTACTTACTCCATATCAAGAATAACACTCTCATCTACATCGGGAGCGACAGCTTTAACCCCAAGATAATCACGTATGCGCTGAACCAAAAATAGTGAAGATTTTGTTTCCCCCATACACACAAACACTTTTTGCAATCTATCTTGTGATCCTGAAACAAATTCAACTAAATGATCAGAGTCTTTATGTGCTGAGTATCCAGAAATCGTCTGGATTTTTGCTCTCACCGTAATTTCTTTACCAAGAAGCTTAACTTTTTTAGCACCATCTTGAATAATCCGCCCTAACGTTCCTACCGCCTGATATCCAACAAATAACAAGGTATTTTCAGGGTCATCAAGATACTGTTTCTCATGATGAATAATTCTTCCTGCGTGACTCATTCCTGCTGAAGAAATGATAATTTTAGGATTTGGAACACGCATAATCGCCTTTGAATCGTCAATTGTACGTGTTTCCTTTAATCCCTTAAAAGCAAAAACATCTTCATCACTGCGGAGCATTTCTTGCACGTCATCGTTAAGCAAGGAAGTGTGACGTCTAAATACATTTGTTATTTCAATAGCAAGCGGTGAGTCCAGGAAGACTGGAATACTTGGTAGTTCACCAGACTCAACGAGGTCGTTTAAAATAAACAATAAGTTTTGGGTACGCTCTAAGGCAAATGATGGAATCATCAAAATTCCCTTTTTAGCAATTGTATCAAGTACTGCATTTTTTAATTTTTCTACCCGTTCCTCCCGATTTTCATGATTTCGGTCACCATATACCGATTCGATAATCATATAATCCGCATCAGTGATTTCTTCCGTATCTTTCAAAAGAGGGTCGGGTGAGTTTCCAATATCACCCGTAAAGAGGATATTTTTAGACCCATAATTAAATTTTGCCATTGCCGACCCAAGGATATGCCCAGCCATATAGAAAGTCATCGTAAAACCTCCAGGTAATTCAAGTGGTGAGTGAAATGGGATATGTTTCCACAACCTCAAAGATTGTTCGACATCTTTTTCTTCATACAGAGGGTCGAGATCTTTTTTCTTTGCCTCATATGAAACAATCTTCAAACTGTCAGCAAGCATAACTTTTGCTAGATCATATGTTGCTTCTGTTGAATAAATCTTTCCACGAAAACCATCACGAACGAGTTTTGGAACTCGTCCAATATGATCTGCATGAGCATGAGTAATAATTAAATAATCTATCTCTGAAGGGTCATAATGAAATGATTCTCGGTTCATTTCATCAGCATGCTCTCCTCCTTGAAACATCCCGCAATCAACGAGAATTTTGGTAGTTTTTTCATGTTCTGCTACTACATTTTCTAAAAGAAAATTAGCTCCTGTTACCCAACCAACACCGCCATAAAATGTCACTTTAATCTGTTTATCTGTCGTCATAGTATAATTATACCACCCTTGTATTAAAAAATGAGATATAAAAAAACACCTCGACAAATTGTAGATAGGTGTGTCATATAAGAGATGTAATCTTTTATGTAGCCGTTGCGCACAAGAACAGTTGACAAAAGGTCAAGTGGGATTCAGAAGTAATATGTCAAGGCATATGACTATCAAGATTCCCTCGTTCAAAGTGTTTCAAAGTTCTTTTTTGAGCAATGAACTACTCTCTAATTATACCAATATTAAAAATTTGTGAATATTGACCTTCTTAACTGATATAT
The DNA here is from genome assembly GCA_002698305.1 of Candidatus Campbelliibacteriota bacterium. Classification (GTDB taxonomy): domain Bacteria; phylum Patescibacteriota; class Minisyncoccia; order Phycocordibacterales; family UBA1006; genus UBA1006. The sequence goes on from NZWR01000004.1 coordinate 112,255, forward strand.
AAAAATTAAATAGGTAATATTAGGATTCCCAGTGCCCATCAGCACTCACATCATAAAGAATCCGCTCATGTGCTGTTGAATAATCAATAAGTTCATCGTTATGGAACCAAATGCTTATCTCTCTTTGCGCTTCTTTCCCGTTTTCAGATGCATGAATTAAATTCCGTACCGCACGTTTTTGTGTTGTTGAAAGATAATACGAATCAATAGTAAAATCTCCTCGGATAGTCCCAATATCAGCATTTTTTGGTTCAGTACTTCCAACCATTTGGCCTACAATTTCAGACGCTGCATGACCTTCTAAGGCAAGGGCCACTACTGGACCTCCGGTCATGTATTGAATAATATTTCTAATAATATCTTTTCCATATTCGATTGGTTCTCTTGTAATTTCGAGATTGTCTTTCTTCATCTCATTAACAATTTCTTGTCCCTTTTCTAGAAACCAATTCTCATCCTTATTATAGTGCTTCCGACACTGCTCTTCTGAGGGTACGAGAAATTTTATACCGATAATTTTCAATCCTCGTTGTTCAAATCTAGCAACAATATCGCCAACGAGTGATCGCTGGACTCCGTCAGGCTTGATCAATACCAAGGACTGTTCTTTTATACGTGATGTCATACATTCATCATAACAAAAACCTCCCTAAGCGGAAGGTTATGTATTAGAAATCTTCGTGAACGTCAGAGTAAATCATTACTTCGTCAGCTCGTTTATAGCTGTGAAGTTCTCCTTCACTGAAGAATCGTTTAACTTCAATTTCACCATTTTCTGTAGTATCTGATACATGAACAATGTTTGATTGAATTGACATTGAGAGGTCTCCACGAATTGTTCCCGCATCGGCTTCGTGTCCTGCGGTTTGCCCTGCAATCAGCCGTCCTGCAGATGATGCATTTGCACCTGAAGCTGCAATAAGCATAACAGGTGAAGCAGTCATAAATTTCTTAATACCTGCAAAGAATGGCTTATCTTTCAGATGTGAGTAGTGCTCGTCAAGTAAAATATCACCTAACTCTACCATTTTTGTACCAATAATTTTGAATCCCTTTTTCTCGAATCGAGTAAATACTTCTCCGATTAAACCACGCACAATAGCATCTGGTTTAATAATAACTAAGATTTTTTCTTCTTTCATACCCTGCCAGCATAACAAAAAACCTTTGTAAATCAAACTTATTTCATTGCTTGACATAAAATATTAAAAATATTATATTAAATACAAATTTAAAAACCATTATACAATGAGCAGTGTAAAAATTTTACCTAAACTTGATGCTTACAAAACCCAAAAGGGGAATTACTTTGTCATTTTTCATGAATTCTATGGCGCTTATTTCAACGGGACACTAGATTCGTTTATGGGTGAAAATCCAGTTCGTGTTGAAGTTGAGAAAGAAGAAGGCTGGATTAAATGCAAATGGGGCACAAATTCTAAAATCATTGAACTTGATGAAGTTCAATCTGAAAGAGTTATTGCTCTTGTCGAAGAACATTCCGAGCACGGCCTTGCTGATATAAGACAGAAAGTTGAAGAAACATATCGGGAAGATATGGAAGAAGCATGGTAGAAATCCACTACAATTTAGAATCCCCAAGCATATGCTTGGGGATTTCGATTTACAAATTTCTATAAAATAAGGTGAAATTCGAGGCAAAAAGCACCCGAGTGCTTAAGCCGTAGTCTACCTAGAATGATGACATGAGCGTGCTTTTTAACAACGAAGTTCGTTTGTTTTATGGAAATTTAGACGTAACGGCGCATAATATCTGCTTCCACTTCCGCCCTATCTTTTCCAAATTTAAGGTAAGAGAGCTGCTTAATCTTTTCAGATACTCCACGTGGGTTCTTTACCGCAAAGGCATCAAGCGGTAAGGTTTCAATATTAAATGGCGCCAGAGGACTTCCATTTCCAATCATCTGCAGGTAGGCATTTCTATTTGGTATTTTCATAATATCGTCAGCAGTAAATTGAGGCAGGAAGCGTTTTTCAAGGTACTGAGCATCTTCAAATGAAATTCTAAACGTTACCATAGTTCCCACGTTACCAAACACGGCATCTTTAATTCCTTCATCGAGCTGTGCGATAAATTGATGCGCCATATGAAGACCAAGTCCATATTTACGTGCCTCGGACAAAATCTGGGAAATAGAATCAGTCGATACATTCTGGAACTCATCAATATAGAGATAAAACGGTGGTAAGCTTTTATCAAGCGAATCAACACGCGACAAGGCCGCCATAAGAATTTTTCCGACAAGTACTAAACCAATAAGATTAGCGTTGATTTCACCAAGCCGTCCTTTTGAAAGATTCACTAAGAGGATTTTTTTATTATCCATAATCTCTCTAAAATTAAATGATGATTTTTGCTGCGCTACCACTGGGCGCATAATCTCGTTTGAAATAAAGACATCAAATTTCGAGGTAATATATGGAATAAAGTTTTCAAGCCCTTGCTCTCCAGTGGTCTTTTCAGCATTCTCCCAAAATTGCTTAATGATTGGATTCGTACAATAGCGAAGTTTCATATCTCGAAATGCTTTATCACCCAGTACCCGACCAATTTCAAGTAAGGTATTTCCTGATTCGGGGTGTTCCATCACAAGTCCGGCGGAATTTCGGAAGTACTGCTCGAACATAGCTCCCCCTCCTTTTTGCATATCAAAGAGTTTTCCAAAAATACTCATCAATTCGTTGATGACAAATGATTTTTGTTCAGGATAGCGCGTATCATATTCAAGCATATTTAACCCCATTGGGCGCTCGGTATAGGCAGGGTCAAAGTATACAACATCATCAATACGTTCAGGTGGAATATACTGCATAATATCTTCTATATCTGAACCATGAGGGTCGATAAAACAAACCCCATCACCATTTTTGATATCTTGGACCACCATTTGTTTAAAAAGGTGTGATTTACCGGTACCTGTCTGACCAATAGCATAAAAATGTCGCAATCTATCAGCTGGTGTCATTGCAGCAAGTGTTTGCTTGTGTCTAAAGACATTTTTACCAATAACGATACCTTCTGTTGGAGTATTTGATGGTGCTGGTGCCACTTTGTTAGACTCTTGTTTAATTTGTGAGGTTTCTGAAATCTCAAGCGGAAAATGATACATCGTTGAGAGCTCTTTCAGATTCAAACGAAAGACATGGGGTTCATTAAATAATCTGAAAATAAATTCATGTACCGTAGTATGCAATGCGGATCCTGTTGCACGTTTAAAATGAATACCATTTCCTTTGGTGTTATTAAATTGCTGGAATGTGGATTCCATATCATGAAGTATTTCATCTGCACGATTTTTTGTTTGGGCTGATGTTACGATACGAATATTTGTTTGCACGATGGTGCTATTTAATTTTTCAGTAACCGAAGCAATCGCATCTTCATCAAGTTTTTTGTCCGACTCTTTTTCTTGTTTTTCTTTATCACTTTGAGTACTAAATACTTCAGTAAGCCCTTTAGTGAAATGGCTGCTGAGACTGGTGTCTGTAGCATCTTTTAACTTTTCCCCTTTTTTAAGCTTGTCTAGAACTGAACCATAATCTTTAATATGCTTATCGCCGCTTGGCATAATCATAAATTGGATAGCCGCCCCTTCCCCGCTTTTAGCTAGTTTTGAAAATGCATTTACCACAACACTCATTGGATCATGATCAAAGTCAGTATATACCTTTGTCTGCAACACCTCATGACTAGAAGCAACACCGTACGATGCAGCCGTTATCCCGCTATAATCAAAAATATTATAATCATCATATACTTCAGTAATTCGCACACCCTCAAAAAGACCCAGAAGCTGCTTTTCTAAAAGATCTCCTCGATCTTTAGGTACGGTTACAAACAATGCCATATCATCTGAACCTTCAGGAAGTGCCATCTCAAGGGTGTAGAAATTCTTACTTTTATTTTTAGAATCGCGAGCTATTGATTGCATTCCTGCCATAAACTGTTCCATCAAGGTTACGGTATGTTTAAAATCACGATCGTCTCCAGTTTTTTTGTTCGGCAGAACAATTTCAAACATCCTGAGGCCTAAAGACTTTGCCAGGTCTGATGCTGGACGTAATCCAGGAACCTCATAATACGAAGCAAGGTATTGAACAAGAAATCGATGAAAATCGTCTTCTATGTGTGGATTATTCATGCGCTTTACTAGTGCGAGAGTATTTTTTATCCCCCGTTCTACCAGATGAGTATATAAATCAGTAATAACTGCATCATGCTCTTCAGCAGAGAGACGAAGAGTGATTCCTTCTTGAACGTTTTCAGGGAGGTGGGATTTTTCATGAACCACCTCTTCAATAGGGGATCGTGTGTACTCTTTGATAATAGTATCAGCTACTGACTCCTTATGACTCTCAAAATTTTCTAAATGCTCTCTGTTTTGTGTATGTTTTTCCAGCTCACTCTTAAGAAACTTAATTTCTTCTTCATGAGAGTTAAATTTTGGTGATTTTTGAAGTGAATCGTAGAATGCTTCTTTCATGATTACAGTATACACCATAGCGAGTATGAATAAGTCTATGATATAATGTATGCACTATGAACATCATACATATTATTTTAGCCATTATTTTTCCACCACTCCCTGTTGCATTAAAATATGGAGTAACCAAAGTATTTTGGATTAACCTAATACTGACGCTTATTTTCTACATTCCGGGTCTTATTCATGCCTTTGTAGTATTAGCAAAAAAATAAAACCCTGCAGGGTTTTATTTTTTTGCAGATTTTTTAGTGCTGCTTTTCTTTTTTGACGTTGTTTTTTTTGAACTTTTTGATTTCTTAGTAGTAGCTTTTTTTGCTGCTTTTTTCTTAGTAGATTTTTTTTCTGGAGCAATTTTTTTTGCTGCTCGGGCTCGTGCTTTCTTTGCTCGTTCTTTTGCAGCTTTCTCTACATCCCGTGCCACATCGTTAAACCGTTTCTTAAGTTCAGCTTCTAATTTATCAGTCTCATCATCTGCTACTGTTTTAAGTTTTTTATATTTTGCCATCACTACATCAACAATATCGTGATATTTTTCCTCTGTTACTTCTTCTAGTTTTTCTATTTTCTCAAGTACTTCACCCTTTGCTTTTAGCGTCCATCCTCGAACCTTTTTTCTATTCTGCTTTCCTTTTGGTCCAAATAAATAATATCCAGCAAATCCCGCAAGAGCAGCTGCGGCACCTACCGCAATACTTTCTCCTAAATTACTGTCGTTCTTTTTTGTTGTTTTTTTCTTTGCCATAACACCATCATCATACTACCTCTTGAAAATTTTCTCAATGAGTTTACTCACAACAATTCCTGCTCCAAATTTTTTAAAGGTGTGAATATTTTCTTTAACTGAAAGGCGTGCATCTTCAACATCAGCAATAATTTTTACCGTTTCTTCTTGTACTGACTCTGAGATACTGTTAACTTTTCTTACTAACTTAATAATAAAAATAAGAAGAATCACCATTACTATAGTGATAATAATGGTCGCGACTCCAGTAATCGCAAAAAATATATTAGTCATTAAAATTTCATTCATACAAAAAGTGTAGCATATTTTAGTTGTGCTACACCTATTTTTATTAATTAATGACTTTATCTTCTCCCCACATAGAGTGGGTTTTACTCATAGGACGAAGCCTTCCATACAAGAACATACCGATTGCAAGAAGAGCTAAGTTTTTCAAAATATATTGACCAGTAAGTGTTGGTTGAGCAAAACCGTACCAAGCAATATCTGGGAGTACTAAAAGAGGAAATGCGGTGGCTATAAAGTGAAAAGCAAGAATAAGAAAAGTAATACGTTCATATCGCGGAAAAAGAATTAATATACCCGTAATTGCCTCAAGCGCCCCGAACCAAATCAGAAATGAATCTGGGGTAACCGCTGAGCCAAACATCACTTCTACCAATGCAACCACCAGCGGACCTGCAGGACTCACACCAAAAACTTTTAAAATACCAAACCAAAAGAAAATAATAAATAATGCCCATCGTGCTGTTAAATTACTATTCCTCCAGAAAAACCCAATCAAGGTTTCATCAATCCATTCAATCTTATCTCCTATTCCATTGTGATTATTATCTTTGTGCCATTTCATAGTCATTATTATACCAAAACAAAAAAAACGAGAATACTCGTTTTTATTGTTAAATTATGTTCGAGCTTTAACAATTTCGTCAGCTACGTTTCTAGGAACTACATCATATCGGGCAAACTCCATCGTGAAGTTTCCTCGTCCTGATGTCATAGACCGCAAGTTGTTAATATATCCAAACATTTCTGAAAGAGGTACGGTTGCTGAAACAGCTTGAACCATTCCTTTTTCCTCCACTCCTTCTACAAGACCACGTTTTGAAGAAATATCTCCAGTAACATCTCCAATGTACTCTTCTGGAACAACTACCTCAACCTTCATCATAGGCTCGAGAATAACTGGCTGTGCCATTTTAGCAGCGTCTTGGAATGCCTTTGATGATGCGATTTTGAAGGCTACTTCAGACGAATCGACATCGTGATACGTACCGTCATATAACTCAACAGAAACATTATTCATCTGGAATCCAGCAACAATACCACGTTGCATAGCTTCCTTGAATCCTTTTTCACAGGCTGGAATGTATTCATTTGGAATAACTCCTCCTTTAATACTGTTAACAAACTCAAATCCTTCTTCGTCACGTTTAGTATTTTTTGGAAGCTCTTCTCCTTCCGGAAGTTCTTCAAGAGGCTTGATATTAATCTTAACGTGTCCATATTGACCACGTCCCCCTGATTGCTTAATGTATTTTTCTTCCGCAGAGGCTGTTCCTTGAATAGTTTCTCGATACGCTACTTGTGGTGCTCCAACATTAGCCTCAACGTTAAATTCGCGTTTCATTCGGTCAACAATAATATCAAGATGCAATTCTCCCATACCTGAGATTACCGTATCAAGTGTTTCAGCATCAGTTGAAACTCTAAATGTTGGATCTTCAGCAGATAGTCGTGATAATGCGATACCCATTTTTTCTTGGTCAGCTTTGGTCTTTGGTTCGATTTTCAATGATACTACTGGTTCTGGGAAGGTAATTTCATCCAAAATAATTGGATCATCCAGTGAACACAGGGTATCTGACGTTCGTACGTCTTTTAGCCCTACTGCTGCAGCAATTTCTCCAGCGTATACTTTTTTTACTTCCTCTCGGTCGTTTGCGTGCATCCGAAGAATTCGTCCAATACGCTCTTTATTTCCTGTACGTGTGTTAAGAATATATGAACCTGCTTCGAGAGTACCTGAGTACACACGGAAGAAGGTAATTTGCCCTACAAACGGATCAACCGCAAGTTTAAAGGCAAGCGCAGAAAATGGTGCGTCATCTGATGGTTCGCGTTCAATTACTTCATCAGTTTTGGGATCTTTACCTTGAACAGCTGGAATATCAACTGGTGCCGGCATGATTTCAACGACGGCGTCAAGCATAAGCTGTACACCAATGTTTTTGAAGGCAGAACCTCCGTACACAGGTACGATGTTGTTTGCAATTACCTGTTTTCGAAGTTCAGCCCGAAGATCATCTACCGCAAGATCTTCACCTTCGAAATACTTATTCATCATTTCTTCATTATTTTCAACAATTTTTTCCACAAAGGCATTACGCAATTCTGTAGCTTTATCAAGCATATCTGCAGGAATATCAAATTCGATGATTTCGTTACCCATTGTTCCCTCGAATTTGTAGGCTTTCATTTTCAAAAGATCAATAACTCCTGAAAGTTCTGATTCAAAACCAATTGGCAGTTGAGCAATAACAGCGTTCGGTGTCAATCGATTAGTGATTGAAGCAAATGCTTTTTCAAAATCTGCTCCTGTTTTATCAAGTTTATTAATAAAACACATTCGTGGAACTTTGTATTTATCAGCTTGTCGCCATACGGTTTCTGATTGAGGTTCTACTCCAGCTTGCCCGTCAAAAACAACAACAGCTCCATCAAGCACCTTCAAAGAACGCTCTACTTCAGCGGTGAAGTCAACGTGACCTGGGGTATCAATAATATTAAATCGATGTTCATTTGAACCTTTTTCTTGATACGTTGGTGTCCAAAAACATGTTGTCGCAGCAGAAGTAATGGTAATTCCTCGCTCTTGTTCTTGCTCCATCCAGTCCATGGTTGCTGCACCATCGTGCACCTCACCAATTTTATGTGACCGTCCGGTATAGTACAAAATTCGCTCAGTTGTTGTTGTTTTTCCCGCATCTACGTGCGCAACGATACCAAAGTTTCGTACTTTATTTAGTGGGTAATCTCGTTCCATATAAAATAATAATTAATCGTTAAATAATAAGTAAATGATCTAAAATAAAAAGACCAAAGGGTCTTCATATACTGTATATACTACTTAAAATAGCATCGTTTGCAATTACTTATTCTCTGAATGTTCCAACTTTTTGAGATTCTTTAATAATAATCTCAGCAGAATTTAATTGATCTCCTTCGAGGTACCCAGACTCAAATCCAAAAGTACCACAATAGGCTGCAATAGCACTATCGCCTGTTGAAGCTATATAAATCGAAACATCATACACATCATCATCGATTACTACCCAGCAATTATTTGGTGTTGAGTGTCTAGCAAGCTCTTGGGGTGTAATCGGTGCAACAGCACCAGCAGTACCCGATGAACCTCCGCCGCCACGACTACCACCTCCGCCGCCACGACTTGATGTGGGTGAAGAACTTGTTTCAGCAGCTTCCTCTGTTTCAGCAATTTGCGTTGACTCTGAAACGACAACCGGTGCGCTAGTACCTCCGCTTCCTTGTGTTAAAAAATACACTGCAGCAATTGCTGCAACTACCCCTAACCCTATTAACATTTTCTTTTCTCTTTTTTTTAATGCCATATATATATTAATTACAACTTTCAAATGGAATCGTTATTTCAATATTATCTGAAGTTGTTCCTATTAGCTGATCAGGACCTGCGGAAAAAACAACATCATTTCTACATGGGTTTGCTGGAACCTCGCCTTCATTTTCATCAAGAAGGTACGGAGAACCCCATGGGTCTTCATAAAAGCCTGAACCATCTGAAGCATTGCTTAAACTTGAACTGGTTAATGTATCAATTGCGGTTTGCCAATCAGTAACGCACAAGCTTGAGCCTGATAAACCAGAAACATCATTAGGACAACTATCAAAGGTTCCGTTTCCTCCTGGGTTTGTTAAGTCAATAACTCTTGTGTTGGTGTTGTATTGTGCTGATACTATCAGTTTTTCTAGCTGATCAAGTTCTGTTTCAGTTGCTGCAATACGTGCGTTTGTTCTGGCACTTCCTAGTGCAGATACAACAATCGCTGAAAGAATTCCAATAATAGCGATGACGACTAATAATTCAATTAAGGTAAACCCTCTATATTTCATGCTCTAATTATACCGTGCCTTCAAATAAAAAAAACCTTCACATAGAAAGCTTTTTATTGAGTCTTAGTATTGGCGCATTGCAATTTGTGCATCAAGCTTCTTGATAAGATCAAGAACCACTGATACCACAATAAGAATACCTGTTCCCCCAATAGCTACTGATGCTGTTGCTCCAATTGGAAAGAATTGAGCAATAACAATCGGCAATACCGCAATAATCGAAAGGAAGAGTGCTCCAACAAACGTAAGACGATTCGCCACCTTTGCAAAGTATTCTTCAGTAGAAGCACCTGGCCGTGTTCCTGGTACGAACGCTCCTGATTTGTGTAGATTTTCCGCCATCGCTTCTGGGTCGAAGGTGATAGCCGTATAAAAATACGTAAACCCAAATACTAAAATAAAGTAGATAGCTGGATACCAAAACGGATCTTGCAGGAATAAGTTCAAGCTGTTTGAAGCTTGAGCCAGCCAAACAATATCTGATGTTGCAAACCATCCAGCAATCATCTGAGGAAACAAGAGAATTGATAGCGCAAAAATAATTGGCATCACTCCAGCTTGGTTAACTTTGACAGGTACATAGGTATCAGAACCTCCATAGGTGCTCATTCCTCGTACTTGCTTTGCATAAGTAATACCAACGCGCCGTTCTGCCTCATTAACCATTACCACTACCACAATCACCAGAAGCACAACCAGTGCGTAAATTACATAATTGAAAAGTTCTGATGGGATATATGACTGCGATAATTGCGACAGTACACTTGGTACTGATGCTACGATTCCAGCAAAGATAAGCAATGATACTCCGTTTCCTACACCAAATTCAGTAATCAGTTCACCAAGCCAGGTTACCAGCATAGCTCCAGCAGTAATTACTAATACGTTGGTTACCATACCAAAGAGTCCAAGTTCAGGAAGTGCTCCTTGATTAGAAAGCAAGGTAAGAATCCCTACCCCTTGAACCAAAGCAATAGGTACCGTCAATAGACGTGAGAAATTATTGAATTTCTTACGTCCAATAGATCCTTCTTCATGAAATAGTCGCTTAAGCTTTGGTGATACTGTCGTCATCAATTGCATAATAATTGATGATGTAATGTATGGACCAACCCCAAGCACCACAATAGATAATTGCGACAATCCTCCTCCTGAAAACAAATTCAAGAAACTAAAGAATTGATTATTTGCTAAGAATTGTGCCAATACTCCTGGGTTAACTCCCGGAACAGGAATTGACGCCAGGAATCGAAATGCAATCAACATCACTAAGGTGAACAAAATGCTATTTCTTAAATACCGGTCTTGAACTAAGGTTTTAAATTTTCTTTGAAAACTACTCATAGTTCTATTATGCTACAGATCCTCCTGCTTTGGTAATTTTCTCTTCTGCTGATTGTGAAACTAAACATCCTTCGATGGTAAGCTTTTTAGAAAGATCACCATTTCCTAAAATTTTGATTGGCTGTTTACGAGCCTGAGCCTGAGAAATAATCCCTTTTTCTACCAGTGTTTCTTTTGAAACAACTGACCCTGCATCAAAATGAGCTTCGAGTACAGCAACATTTACCCCATGAGCTTGTGCGCGCACTGATTTGTTTGAGTTTTTACCTCGCCCTCGTAGTTTAGGAAGTTTTTTGATTTGATCTCGAATTTCAGCTCGGATACCGTGGCTTCCGTGCTGCTTTTGACCTTTGTGACCACGTCCTGAAGTTTTTCCGCGTAACCCTCCTCGTCCAACTTTTTTAGCTTTCTTGTTTGGATTTGCGCGTTTAAGTGAATTCATTTGCATAGTACTTATTTGTTAGCAAAAGTGCGTCGTGATCCTCCATGTGATCCTCCTCCGCGACCTCGGTTATTAAATCGACCTCGTCCTCTTCGATCTTCACGTTTTGGTTGCTCCTTAAGCGGTTCCATTTTGACGCTGAATGTTCGAAGTGCCTCAATAGTTGCCTTAGCGTTATTGAGTTTATTTTTAGAACGTGAGTGAATTCGCCCTGTTACATCAGTAACACCGGCAAGCTCAAGAACTGTTCGCATGGTTGAACCTGCAACTAGTCCACGTTCTGTGTTTGGCATCATTTCCACACGTGATGATGTAACTTTTGCATCTACCGTATATGGAATTGAATGTTTTTTAGTTAATCCTAATTTAATAAGATTTTTTCGTGCTTGATTAAATGCTTTTTGAATAGCAAGTGAGGTATCAGTTGCTTTTCCTGACCCAAGACCAACGCGGCCTTTTTTATCACCAATTACCATATCAACACGGAATGAAAGACGTCGTCCCCCCTTCACTACACGTGTTACCCGTGAAATATTGATAATTTTTTGCTCAAATTCTGGTTTTGGTCGCTCTGACCGAAACCGAGAACCTTTTCGAAACCCTGGTTTTCGTTTTCCAAAACTTCGACGAGCTCCACCACCTCGAGGTTTTTGCGATAGCTTATCACCTGATGCAGTATCTACTCCTGTGCTTGCAGCTTTTGACTCTTGTTTTTTTGCTGAAGTATCAGCTTTTTTGATAGATGAGTCATTCCCTGCCGCTTGTTCTTTTGTTACTTCTTCTGACATAGAATATTAATTAAGGTGTGCAATATCACATATTGCACGTAAATAAATTTAGAATGAAAGTCCTCCTTCTCGAGCTCCTTCTGCAACCGCTTTTACACGTCCTGCATATAAATATCCAGCTCGATCAAAAACGACTGTCTCAATTTTTTTCGCTTTTGCTAGCTCCGCAATTTTTAATCCAACTGCTTTTGCTTTCTCTGTTTTATTTCCAGCTGAAACATCTGATGTATCAGCTTGGGCAAGCGTTGTCCCTGTTGTATCGTCAATCAATTGAGCATACATAGCTTTATTTGATCGAAATACTGAAAGACGCGGTCGCTCTGGTGATCCAGAGATTTTTGATCGCACTTTTGCATGCCGCCGCGTTCGTTTTTCTGATGATGATGTATTCATAGTAATGTATCAATTTACACAACAAGAATGAATATCTGGCTACGCAGATTTCTTTCCTTGTTTGCGACGAATAATTTCTCCCTCGTAACGAATACCTTTTCCTTTATATGGTTCAGGTTTTTTCTTCGCTCTGATTTGTGCAGCAAACTGCATAGTGCGTTCTTTATCAATTCCTGAAACAGTAATCACATTCTTTTCAGCAGTAGTCGTGATACCTTCTGGAATTTCCATAATGACTGGGTGTGAATACCCTAGTGACATTTCAAGATTATTTCCTTTAACGTCAGATCGAAACCCTACCCCTTCTACAATAAGTTTTTTTTCAAACCCTTCTGTTACACCATGAATCATATTCATGATATGTGAAGCGTAGGTACCGATAAGAGCTCGTGCGAAGACGGTGTCTTCTGCCTTTGCAAAGGCAATTTCTGAATCAGAAATATCGAAGCTAATAACGTCGTTATTGAAATTTCGTGACAATTCTCCTTTGGGTCCTTTGATGGTTACCGTTGAACCATCGTGTTTAATTTCTACTCCTGATGGAATAGCGATTGGTTGTTTTGAAAGTCGTGACATAGTTGTATGTTCAAAATCATTGTAGATATACAGTATGATTTTGAATTATGTAAATAATAATAATATGATTATGAAATCTCGAACAAGATTTCTCCTCCAACCTGATCTTTACGCGCTTGTTCTCCTGTAAGGATTCCTTTTGGCGTTGATAGGAAGACTGAACCATGACCGTTTTTCACAGGAGCAATATGTTTTGCATTTGTGTACAGTCGACGTGATGGTTTTGAAATTCGTTTGATTTCATTAATTCTTGGTTTATCTTCTTTATAGAGAAGATCAATTTCAAGAACATCACCTTTTTTCAGATTTTTCTGCGTGTAGGATTTAATATATCCTTCTTGAAACAATGCTCGCGCAATGTTCATCTTGTATCCTGAATATGGAACATGAACTGATTTTTTACCAGCTGATCCTCCATTCTTAATGGTTACAAGCATATCTGCAATTTTATCCATAATAGTTATGTGTACGCGAGTGCGTACGTGTTAATAGTCTCTTAATATCAGGTCGGAATTACCAAGATGATTTTCGTACTCCTGGGATTTTTCCTTCGTTAGCAAGTTCACGGAAGCAAATTCGGCATAGACCAAAGTCGCGCATATATCCATGTTTTCGCCCACATCGGAAACATCGGTTTACCTTTCGTGTTGAAAATTTTGGCTTCTTTTCTGATCGAGCAATAACTGATTGTTTTGCCATATCAAATAAATGAATTAGAACATGTAAAAAATATTTACATGCTTCTGAATAATGTTGCACGGTCAATACCATGCATTTTGAATATCAATGATATTCACTACCGTGATATCGCGCACAATTTTACAAATAAACATCAGGTGATGTTTGCTTATAGAGAGGCACGGATCAACCGTAGATACTTATCATACTACTTATTAGCGTGGTTTCGGCAAGCAAAAACTTGCTATTGGATTCAACTCCAGTTACAATTTTTGCATGAACGCATATCTCTATCAATTCATTATCGCGACACCTATTATGGTCTTACAAGGAGTTCTCCTTACTATACTGCTTCTCCTTATTTTCAATAAGGGAAGAGTAGTAATACGGCATCTTAAAAAACACGGGAAAATATACGCGCTTGTTGCGGCGATAGCCGCTCTTGTTGGAAGCCTTGGTTTCTCTGAAGGCTATGCCTATGCGCCATGCAAATTGTGCTGGATCCAGCGCATATTCCATTACCCTCAAGTCATTTTGTTTGCAGTAGCCCTCTACCTTAAAGATAACAAGGTGTGGTTGTATTCTCTATGGCTATCAGGAATTGGTGCCTTGGTTGCAGGGTATCAAGTATTGATTCAATTTAATCCAAGCTTTGCTGAGTCATCGGTGTGCAGTATTGTACCCGCAGCTGAAAGTTGTAGTGATATTTTAATCCAAGCCTATGGATATATTAGTATTCCTGTGATGTCGCTGACATTGTTCGTAGCGCTAATTACATTGGGAATAATCCAGTATAAAAAAATCTCGTAAGACGAGATTTTTTTATACTGGATTATTTAGGAGTTCCTGAGGTATCCGGCCCTTTAAGCTGTCCATACTGATCAACACCAACAGTAAAGGCGTTTCCATATGCGCGGTTATTACCATCACATAATTCAATACCGTCATTAGCACCGTCACCATTTTTTTTCTCAAGATTGAAAACCAACATATACGCCCCTCCTGAACAATATGAAGTGGAAGGATGTCCAAAATAACTATACACAAACTGATCATCGGTTGCTGCATTTGCAGAAGCGGAGTCACTTTCATTAATTGGATCTACTGGAAGTGTAGTTCCAAGCGTTGATTCAAAAGTGTCCCATGAACCATTGTGGCTTCCTTGCCAGCTATCTGTCGGATATGTACCGTTATTCGTATAATACACCTCAAGAGCTGTTTGAATACTTCTAATATCACTTAGGCGTCGTGCGTCCCGAGCCTGCGCACGTGCGTCAGAAAGCGAGCCAAGAATGGTGCTAGAGAGCACGCCAATGATTGCGATAACGACAAGTAGTTCAATAAGAGTAAATCCTTTTTTCATGGAGATACTATACCGTAGAATTTAACTTATATAAATACCACACCGCCATCATTGACGATGCACCTGGCCACATTTTTTTCTCATTAATTAGTCTAAAAATATCATCAAAAGAAAACCAGTTATATTCTAGAACGGTCGAATGAATATCTGGATTTTCAATTGGCTGCTGAAGTTCAGAAATATCTGTACATACATAGTAATACGTATTCAAATTCACTGTTGCATTGGGTGCATTAGCATACAATAACTCTTCCCAATGTCCTGCTTCCATACCAACCTCTTCAGCAAGCTCATCTTGTGCATGTTCAAGAGGACCCTTCCCTGTTTTATCGCACCATCCCGAAACTAATTTCCATCGGTATCCTTTTTCATGGGCTCGAAATTCTTTCATCAGTAAAATTTTATTATCTCGAATTGGAAGCACGTGAACATTTGGAATGAGTTCGGTTCGTTCATAGGTATGTCCATCAATGATTTCTTCACTGGTAGTTATATAGTTTCCGTTATATATAATTTCTTTCATCTTGTTATTGTAACAAAAAAGGCCATTATGGCCTTGATTTTTTATTTAAGAATCTGTTTTAGAAATTTCTTATCTTCTGAAGATAAATTTTTTGTAAATTCTAACAATTCAGATTCTCTTTTTATTTTAATAGACTGCTCTTCTTTTAAAATATGAGTTTGAATTTCTTGAGGTAATTCATCAAATGATGAAAAACATTTGACTTGATCTATCTTCCCAGGCCCCTGACCCATAGCTCCTTGACCCTGGTTAATACGCTCTGCCAATTCTATATTTGACACAGTGCAAACAACAGATGTATCGGTTCCGTCTTGACCTAAGTTTATTACAGTAAAAACATAATTAATCATAATTTTCTTTTAAGTGATTTGTTTCTATTAAATCATGTTTTAATATAAAATCAACATTATTTAAATAGTGTTGTAAAAAAACCAAAGCCTAGGCTTTGGTTTTTTTGTCTTCAATTGGTTTTTTGAAAGGTACCCCTAGGAATCGCAAATATGCTTCTGCAGATTTTTTATTATCCGCTGTGGTAACAACAGTAATAGAAAGTCCGAAGATATTAGCAAGCTCTTCATCCCCAGTTTCAGGGAAGATAGTATGCTCTTTAATTCCGATAGTCAGGTTACCCATCTTATCAATTGATTTTGTTTCTAAACCACGGAAGTCTTTTGTTCGAGGAAGTGCAATATTTACGAGTTTATCAAAGAATGATTCCATTACTTCTCCTCGCAGTGTTACTGCTTGCCCTACAACATCACCTTCACGTGATTTAAATCCAGCAATAGATTGTTTCGCTTGGCGTCCTGATGGTTTTTGACCCGTAATCAGTGCAAGTTGTTCTGCAATAAAATCGTTTTTCTTACGATCTTTTTTTTGCATTGTTCCGGTACCAACATTTACGACAATTTTTTCAATGCGTGGTGTTTCCATCACATTTTTTAGTCCTAAATCAGAACCAAGTGTCTCAAATACTTTTGCTTGTTTTTCTTTATATGATTTCATAATGATCAATTAAATTATTTAAGCTCAGTACCGCTTGCTTTTAATGTACGTGTTTTGTTTTTTCCATCTTTAGCTACAGATACACGTGACCCCTTTCCTGCTTTTTCGTCGTATATCATAACGTTTGAAACGTGAATTGGGAATTCAACGTCAACTTGCGCCTTTGTTCCATTCGGCTCTCGCGTTACTTTCTTTTTAAGGTTTACACCTTCAACAACAACCGTGTTTGATTCTGGAAATGTTTTTAATACTTTTCCTTGTTTGTTTCTGTCTGCCCGTGATCCAGATGTTACGATCACAGTATCTCCTACTTTGATTTTCATATATCTAGATTACTTCCGGTGCTAACGAGATGATTTTTTGATATCCTCTCTCTTGTAATTCACGAGGGATTGGCCCGAAAATACGTGCTCCTCGTGGTTCTTTTTTCGCGTCAACAATAACAACAGCGTTATCATCGAATCGAATGTATGAACCGTCTTTTCGACGGAATTCTTTCGTTTGTCGTACAACAACTCCCCGTACCACGTCTTTCTTTTTTACAAGTTTTCGTGGTTCGGCAGTTTTAATAGACAATACAACAAGGTCTCCTAGACGTGCATAGCGTCTTTTCGAACCTCCAAGAATTTTGAAGACGCGACCAGTTTTTGCACCGGTGTTGTCAGTAATTTTTACATTTGTTCCTACTTGGATCATGTCAATGATTATTACCGAGATTATGGACTACCCTTCGTTTGAAAGGTCTCTCATAAGAGCTCGTGTCTCGCGCGGGTGCGCGGCTATTTGTAAACTACTTTAAAACTCTTCTTTTTTGAGATTGGCCGAGTTTCTACAATATCTACCTTGTCGCCAATTTTATATTTGTTTTCCTCGTCGTGTGCGTGGTATTTCTTTGAAATCGTATAGAACTTTTTGTACTTTGGATGTTGTACGAATCGTCCTACTTCTACCACTACTGTTTTATCCATTGCATCAGATACAACAGTACCTTGCAAGGTTTTTGTGTTTGTTTCAGTACTCATAGTTTGTATCTTATGAATTAATAAATGTCGTTTTGGTTAACAATTTTTGAGGTAAGAGGAAGTTTTGTTCCAGCTTTACGCAATGCCTCTCGGGCTTGTGCGTCTGGGACGTTACCAACCTCGAACATGATTCGTCCTGGTTCTACTTCAAAACAGAATCCTTGAGGATCTCCCTTACCTTTACCCATACCTACTTCGGCAGCTTTACGAGTGATTGGTCGGTCTGGGAAAATACGAATATAGTATTTTCCGAATTTCCCAACCTCACGTGTTAGCACTTTACGAGCAGCTTCAATCTGATTTGATGTGACGCGTGCTCCTGTTGTTGCCTTCAGTCCGTGAGTTCCGTTTACGATCGTTGTTCCGCGTGTTGCGTTTCGTCGATACTTAGGATTTTTTCTGGCTGTTTGCCATTTTCGGTGTTTTACTTTTTTTGGAAATAACATGGTACTGGTTTATGAGTTATTCATCTCTTTTTCAAGAGAATCTCCTTTGTAAATCCAAACCTTAATTCCGATAACACCGTATGGAAGGTTTGCTCGGTATGATGCGTAATCCACATCCCCTCGGATAAATTGAAGTGGAATTCCGCCACGTTTTACCTCTTCTTTTCGTGACATTTCATTTCCACCAAGTCGTCCTGAAAGCCCAATCTTTGCTCCTTTTACCTCGCGTGACTGCATTACTTTATCAAGCATTTGCTTCATCACACGTCGGAAAGGAAGACGTCGTTCAAGTCCTTCTGCAACTTGCTGTGCGACGATCATTGCGTGAGCATCAGGATTTTTAATTTCAACCACATCGATTGAAAAATCTGGTGCTACTGCAATCTTCCGCCTTTTCATTTCTTTAATAACTTCTTTTGTTAGCTCTTGGATTCCTTCTCCTGATTTACCAATGATAAATCCTGGACGTGATGATTCAATAACAATTTTTGTTGATTTTTGATCACGTTTGAATTCAATTGAACCAACGTATTTCCCTCGCAATTTCTTTTCAAGAAACTCTCGGATAAGAATATCGTTCTTTAGGTAATCTCTGTATTTTTGTCCTTGTGCAAACCACTTTGATTTCCAACCTCGAAGGTTAACCAATCGGTGTGCATACGGATGTACTGTATGTGACATAAATTATTTTTTAACCTCTAGTGAAAGAGCGATGTTAGATGTTCGTTTATTAATTCGTTTCGCTACTCCTCGAGCCCGCGGACGGTAGCGTTTTAAAGTAATTCCTTTATCAACCGTGATGTCTTTAATAATAAGTTCATCTTGGTTTACTTTGAAATTATGTTCTGCATTTGCGGCAGCTGAGCTAATCAGTTTTGTCATTACTTCGGTTGCTCGTTTTGGAAGAAATTCCAATTCAACCAAAGCCTGGTTAACTTTTTTACCTCGGATGAGGTCTGCGACTAATCGCACCTTTCGTGGTGATTGTCGGTAATTTTTGAGTGTTGCTTTCATAATACTATTACCGATTATGCGCGAGCCGCTTTAGCAGCTGCGATTTCAGCCTCACGTTTCTTTTGGTCTAATTCTTTCTGCATCTTTCCTCCATGTCGGTGGAAGGTACGTGTTGGAGCAAATTCACCAAGTCGGTGTCCAATCATGTCTTCTGAGACAAGAACGTCGATGTGTTTCCGTCCATTATGAACAGCGAAGGTAAATCCAACCATATCTGGTGAAATCTGTGATGCACGTGCCCAGGTTTTAATAGCTGGTGTATTCATTGCATCTTTCCCTTCGATTTTTTTGAGGAGCCGCTCGTCTACGTATGGCCCCTTTTTCAGTGATCGTGTCATTGTTTTAAGGGTACGAGTACCTAAATAGGCACAAGTAATTAAAGTCTGATTAATAACTGGCAAGGGTTATGTTGCCATACGAAACATGTGATTTACATTCTCATGTAAAAAACCTTGGAAACCAAGGTGTTTCATACAGTGTATACTACTTTTTTCGCTCACATGGTCAAGCCGGCAAAGTATTATATGTATGTAGTAAAAATTTTAATAATTTCTTGTGCATATTTCTGGTCAATAAAACCCGGACTCATAGCAACAACTACCACATCTGCCCTGCTCCACGCTAGTGCAATTGCACGAACCTTGTCTTCAATTTCTGCAAAATCACCCTCAGGGCCAAAAATATCTACATCAAGCGATAATATATAGGGTTTTTCAGGTGGTAAGAAAAATTCAAAATTATTCGAATGGCAGACGCGATGAACATTACCAATTAATTGCGCACCTGAAACAGCATCAAAAAAATCAGAAATTCTCGTTTCAGCTATATATTCTTTGATATTTTCAAGATTCAGTTCATTCTTTTTCTCTCCTTGAAATTCGGCATCATCAGGATGGGCGTCAATATGAACAACATCAAATATCGTATCTGATACAGTTTTTAGTTCTACAAATGGATATAAAATTTCATTATGATTATCAATCAAGTAAACCAATGTGTCATTAATCATGGTTACCTGTAGCTTTTCTAAGCCTTTGTATTTTCCATAATCATCCTTAAAAACAATATTTTTTGACTCATTAAAACCAAAGGTATCGACCATAAAAAACCGTTCATGGTATTGAGATTGGTTGTTATTATAGTTGCCATGTAGTTGTTCTAAAGAAATACTACTCACATTGTCTGGCTTGTAATATTTTTTCCATAATTCTTCAATTTTCCAGAGAATTTTCTGATTCATTTCAGAATCACTATATCAAAAATATTACTTGACAAATCATTTATATTTTGTTATTTTATGTTAAAGGTCTTATGGTTATCTTTGCTGGCAAAAATTTGTAAACAAAGATAACCATAAAACTAAAAAATGAAAAGAAAATTTAAGACAAGGGTAAAACATTTTAGTGGAGACAAATACCTGGTTCAGTATGCTTACTATAGATTTATACCAATTTGGTATAGTCTACATTTCTGGTTTGAACAAACACTAACTGGAAATACAGAATGCTGGACTGAAGATTTTTTCAATATTGACGAAGCAGAAAAATTAGCTAAAAGTCTAAAAAGCATTGAAGATGTTAAGAATTGGTATAAACCCGATGAGGAGAAGCGAGAGAGATTCTACCAAAGAAAAAGAGAGTATCTCAAAAAAGCAGTTCCCTATAGAAGCAAAGAATTTGAATAAAAATTAGATTTGTTTTAAAACAAACAACGTTGAGGCCTTAGTGGAAATACTAAGGCCTTTTTAACAACAACAGTATTAAAAAACTAAACCCAATTGGATTGGGTTTAGTTTTTAGTCGTATGATAATTCAATAACAGGTTTCCAGAAACCAAAACTTTTGTTTCGTCCTATGGCCTCATGCTGTACTCAATTGTTGTACACCATGCAGGACTTTGACTACCGTAACGCGACTGTAGTTGCGAGTACTATTTTAATGATATAAGTACCATCATCACACCTGTGAACTTAGATAATAAGTTCGAGTAAAAAGTGATCGACCAATTCGGACTCGAGTTTACATCAGTGCATAGCACCATGCTCTTCTCGGTCTTTATATCTTTGAATTGATCCACGACCAGCTTCCGCTAGCCGTGCCTTGTTACGACTTAGTCCCTGTCACCAAGTTTACCTTAGGCCATATAAATACAGACTTCGGGCACCCCCGGCTCCCTTGACTTGACGGGCGGTGAGTACAAGACTTGAGAACGTATTCACCGCGGTATAGCTGACCCGCGATTACTAGCGATTCCGACTTCAAGAGGGCGAGTTGCAGCCCTCTATCCGAACTGAGGATAGGTTTGAAGGATTGGCTCGAGGTTACCCTGTCGCGACCCGTTGTCCTACCCATTGTATCACGTGTGTAGCCCGAGATATCAAGGGTCATGCTGACCTGGCGTCATCCTCTCCTTCCTCCCCCCTCTCTGGTTACTAAGTAATTAATACTCAGAGAGGGGGCAGTCTCGCGTGACACATATAACACACGATGAGGGTTTCGTTCGTTACCCCACTTAAGGGAACAATTCAAACCACGAACTGACGACGGCCATGCAACACCTGCTCTACCACAATATCGACCATGTATTTCTACTGCGCCGCATGAATAGAGTTTCTAATCTCGGTAAGGTTCTTCGTTTATCGTCGAATTAAACCACATGATCCACCGCTTGTGCAAGTCCCCGTCTATTCCTTTGAGTTTTAAGCTTGCGCTCGTACTTCCCAGGCGCTTGATTTAACGCGTTAGCTACGCCTCTGAGAGGGTCGATACTCCCAAAAGCTAATCAAGATCGTTTAGGCCCTGGACTACTGGGGTATCTAATCCCATTCGCTACCCAGGGTTTCGTCCCTTAGTGTCAGTGCTGCACCAGTAAGCTGCCTTCGCTTTTGGTGTTCCCCATGATATCAACGGATTTCACCCCTACACCATGAGTTCCGCTTACCTCTTGCAGACTCAAGTCCTACCGTTTCAAATGCGGCCCCCGTGTTGAGCACGGATCTTTCACATCTGACTAATAGGACCACCTACGGACCCTTTACGCCCAATAATTCCGGATAACGCTTGAGGTACTCGTATTACCGCTCCTGCTGGCACGAGTTTAGGAACCTCTTATTCTTACGCTAATGTCAATATACTTCTTCACGTATAAAAGATGTTTACATCCCGAAGGACTTCATCCATCACGCGGCGTCGCTCCGTCAAACTTTCGTTCATTGCGGAAGATTCTCGACTGCAGCCTCCCGTAGGAGTTTGGACCGTGTCGCAGTTCCAATGGTGGGGGTCAGGCTCTCACCTCCCCTACGCGTCATAGCCTTGGTAAGCCTTTACCTTACCAACTAGCTGATACGAAGCAGGCCATTCCATGAGCGATAAATCTTTTCCCCGTAGGGATATCGTGTATTAGCTACAGTTTCCTGCAGTTATTCACGACTCATGGGTATGTTCCTACCTGTTACTACCCCGTTTGCCACTACCCTTATGTAAACACAAGGATCGTTCGACTTGCATGCCTTATCCACGCCGCCAGCGTTCATCCTGAGCTAGGATCAAACTCTACTAAAAAATAGCGGAGATCTAAAATCTCTGTTCTATTCATAGAACGAAACAAAAATTCTCGTTTCGTTGTTTTCTTCTATCTCTGTGGGCCGTCTGTGGATACGGACAGCCCCTAAAAATACTGGAATATTTTGGTTAATTTGCATCTTGTAAATACAAATTAGATTTGCATATTTCCTGAGCTTTCGTTTCAGGAAACATTCAAGTTGCCGTTTATCTTGGGTCATATTTCCATATGAAGATAAACGGCGATCATAGCCAATAACTTGCATGAGTTATTGGCTACCTGTTATTAAATTATCAAAGTACGACAAGGAGTATTATACATAGAAGGTCATACCCTGCAAGTATTTTCTAAAAATCAAAAGAACAATTCAAAAAACTGTGGATAAACCAGGAAATTGTTGTTTTTTAAGGCTTTTCCAGGGCTATTTATTTAAGATACAGTTTATGAGATACTTAAGGTATGTTACATGACAATACAATCAATTTTTCTTGGGAAGCTGAGGAGTTTAAATTCAAGGAAAAACGAAAGGACTGGTATTGGATTATTGGCGCTGCTGCAGTCATTGGGATTGTTGTATCCATTATTTTTTCAAACTATCTTTTCGCTGTTCTTATTTTTATCGCTGGTGTCCTTATGATACAGATGGCATCTCGTGAACCTGGTATATATATAGTAGAAGTAAGTAATGAAGGGGTTCAAGTAGGAGAAGATTTCTATGCATATGAAAATATCATGCGATTTTGGATTACCAAAGACACGCATGACGAACCAACACTTTTACTGCTGACCAATCAGCGAATTAATCCTATTCTTGTACTACCTATTCACCCGAATATTGAAATACTTGAACTGCGAGACGTGTTGCTTGATTTTGTTGAAGAAGAAAAAATGAAAGTTCCTCTGTCATCACGAATTATTCACAAAATAGGATTTTAAGATTATAATAAATAAACATATGAGCATTTCAGATTTTTTAATTAAGAAAAAAATTGCAAAAAACGAAGCACAAGCAAACATGGTAATGATCGGTATTATTATTGTTTGTTTCGTATTTATTATTATTAGCAATATCGACTTCTCTTCAAATCGTACTACAGAAGATTTTGGTGATAATCCAGATGAGTTCATTGACCCGGTGCTCGATGAAGAGTTTGAAACTAATACCAGCACAAGTACTCGAGGCGAATATTCTGATTTTGATCTTAATATCAATTTATAAAAACCACCTGCAGGTGGTTTTTATATTTTAGGTACAGGATTTATCACTGGTTCCATCAATTTCTCTACTAGTTGTAACAACAGCTGCCCCTGAAGAATCAACGCAAAACCAATCCGTGGTACTCATCTGAACAGAAGCTGACCAGATATTTCCGTTATCACCTGGCCCAGCAGCATTACCACTTGAAACAAGCGTTGAAGAATCACCTGACTCCCCTGTTTCTCGACCATCTTCATCGGTGCAAATGGTGTTTTGACCGCTTTGTGAGGTTCCATTATCAACCGCATCTCTAAACATAATACCGCTTTGACTTGTGGCATCACAAATCGCATTATAGTTGCCATCCTGTAGTGCTTGAAGTTCAGCCTGAGATCTCATTTGTGAGAGTGTTGCCTTAAGACGAGCATCTTTCGCATTGTCTCGAGCTTCTCCTACTGAGCCTAAAACAATAGTTGAGAGAACTCCTATAATTGAAATTACCACTAGAAGTTCGATTAATGTAAAACCTTTTTTGTGAAGCATAAGTAATATAATTATAACAAAAATATTCTGAGATACTAAGATTTAAGCTATTTGTACTACCCTTAGTATGCCTTGTAGACATGCTTCCAAAAATATATTTAATCAGCACAAACTTCTGATCTTGAGATAGAATTACCATTCAAAAAGCCAGGCTTTCTGCCTGTGCTTTTTGAATGGTGCTCCCACCAAGAATTAATGCTCGTTCCGCTCCCAGCATAAACCTGACGGATAACTTTTGTACCAACAGAGAAGATAAAAAGTCACAAGCGTGAAGCTCGGACTTTTTATCTTTGTGCTCCCACCAAGAATCGAACTTGGATCGTCGCTTCCGCAAAGCGATGTTCTATCCATTAAACTACAGGAGCATAATAATATATAGGATATCACACGTATACCAAAATCGATGCAAGGTGATGTTCTATCCATTGACCAATTTCTAAGGAGTGTTCGCGACTATAGAAATGGAAATGCACTTGTGGTGAAACTACAGGAGCAATAGTAAAAAGATATCACATGTTCTTTTTTTGAAAAGAAAAAACGCCATTGGCGTTTTTTCAAATATCAAATTCTACCTGAACATTGAGGGATTTTCTTTTACAATATTTATTGAAAGAAGATCCGCAATTCCTTGAATTTGTTTTTGAGCTTCACGTTGTAATTCGTATGCCTCTTCATAGTCCTGGTCTTCCCAAGCATCCATTGATTCAAAGAATAATTCAGCGTGCTCTCCAGCTCCCGCTACAACGGTTGCCTTATCAACATCAGGAAGTGCTCCTGAGAAAAAGTCTGAAATATCGTCTTGATAATCTTCAATATCATCCATAGCATCGTCCATCATGTCATCATCATTTTCTCGAAGCCCTGTTGCGTAGTCCGCAAAGAACCCAATATGGTCTCGCCAAATCTCTTTGAACGCATCTTCAGCGTCATCGCCGAATACTGAACCAACAGCAGCTGATAACTCAACGGTGTTTTCATCGAGTGCCTCTACAGCATCTGCTGTTGAATTTTCATCATCAATTACGTCATATAAAGCTTCAAGCCCAAGTGATGCGTGTTCTTGTAATGTCTTGTTTAAAGACACACGAAGATCAGACGCTGGTGTTTTCGCCATTGGCTCTGTCATCATTGCTTGATTATTCAAGTCTTGAAGCACAGAGATAAGTGTTTGTAATGTTGAAACTGGAATTTGCACCGTTTGCTGGGCATTTGCCTCTTTGGCTGTTCCTGGTGAGAACACCAAGGCAAGTGCCATAGCTGAACCTGCAAGAATTCCTGTTATTTTTTGTATAGTAGTCATAAGTAATATAAATTAAATTAACGAGTAATATAAGAAAATATATTTCATGGACTGTTTCATTTTCATATCAATAGTATATCATATATGTACAATATATACAATTTACTGTTTTATACAATTACCTTTCTATGAAAAAAGAACGCGGTGCGTTCTTTTTTAAGCGATTTCTTTTACCAGACGATTTACTTGAGATTTTTTTCGAGATCCTGTGTTTGCTTTGATTACCCCTTGTTTTACAGCCTTATCGATAGCCTTATAAACATTTGGAAGATATTCCATTGCTGTTTTGTGATCTTTTGTCGCGATAATATCTTTCAATTCTTTAATATTTTCTCGCATTGTTCGACGTCTGCGGTCATTAAAGACACGTCGTCGTTCTGATTGTCGTACTGATTTTTTTTGTGCTTGAATAATTGGCATAATATTTGTGATTGCCTAATGATTAGGCAGTAATGATTGTTATACTAACAAACATAATATTTTTGACAAGCAAAAAAGCAGGCTTATGCCCGCTCTTCTCCTATCTTAGTTGCCGAAACTTTCAGCTGCTTCATTAGTGCTTCGTAGTACTCAGTTCCAACACCAGTAACATTTTGAAAATGATCATTGTCCATTTTCTCAGCTGATCCAGTAATCAGTTGCCAGTGCACAATTGCGCCCCCAACAAAGAAACTCATCCACTCCAAAACCTCGGCTGCATCATCCCAATCATCACCAACATACATGTCACCCATTTTGGTAATTTTTTCAGCAGTACGCTCTGATTTTGGTAACACCACCTCATCCATATCTGATTCTTCTGCAATATCTTTTAATTCTTCCATTTGAACACGCGTGATATCTTCAATATTTTCTGCGTGTTCCCCTAGTAATTCTGACATAACCTCAGAATTATTTTTAAATGTTTCTGATAATACTTGTGCGAAAGCATATGCTTCCCCTACTTTTTTTGCTACTTTTTCTGTCATATATACTTACCCTAACATGGATTACTCGCTCTGTTAAAACATTTAGTTCATTACTTCCGGCGTTGCATCAATTTTTTTATAAAATCGGCTCATTAATGTAGGCGATATCAAAGTTGAAAAAATAGTCAGAACCACTAATGCAGTTGCTGTCTCCTGGCTTAGCATGCCAATTTCTTGACCTGTTATCACAATGGCAAGGGTCGTTGAAAGTTGAGGAATTGAAGAGGCGCCAATAAGAGCACTTTCTGCATTAGAAAATTTAAATAATTTTCCACCCAAATAACCGCTAAGAAATTTAGATCCCATGGAAACAATGGTGATAACCGCTGCCAAAAATAGGACAGTTCTTCCCTCAAAGAGCACGCCCATATCTGCCTGCACCCCAACCATAATAAAAAACGTTGGTATAAAAAGTCCGTAGCTAATAGCACGTATTTTTTCTTTAATTCGCTTGCTGCTAATAACATCAGATAATACAAATCCCACAAAGAACCCTCCAACAATCGGGTGTAAGCCAATAATCTCAAAAAGAATTACCGTACCAATCAAAAGAACAAAAATTGATCTGATTTCTTGCTGAAAGATATCACCCTTCTTGCTTTCAAAAAGAAGAAGTAATTTTGGTATTGCAAAGCGTAGAAAACGGATGACAAAATACAGTAATAAATAGAACAATGGCAAAGGGATTGCTGAAAGTGGTGTTGTTGTTTGTAATACCATTGATACCAAAACAAGGCTAGCGATATCTTGCAGCATTGTTGTCGATACAATCATTTGCCCTAAACGTGTGTGCAGTGTTCCGTGTCGTTCTAGCGTTGGAATAACCACTGCAATTGATGATGAAATAAAAACAATCGCAAGGAGAAGTGCTTCATTAAAATCAAAACCAAAGAGGTAACCAACCGCAAAACCCAAGGCAGCTGGAATCAGCCCATTAAGCAAAGCAATACTCACCGCCCCATTGCGATCATCTGAAAAATGACCAAGCTTGGTTTCAAGACCTGCCATAAACATTAAAAACACCAAACCAATTTCTGATAAAAAGATAATAGTGCTATTAGGTGTAAACAAATTAAAGCCGTCAGGACCAATAATAATCCCGCCCAGAATCAGAGCTACCACCCACGGTAAATGCAACCGGTTAAAAATGCTGGAGAAAAATACCCCCGCAAAGAGCACAATAAAAAATGGAAGCATTTCAGTCATGGAAATAGTATAGCAGAAACGGTACCACAGGACTCTGTCAGGAGTCCTTATAAACCTATTGCTGCTAATCAAACAGGACTTACTGCTCGCTTTGCCAGCCCCTTGGCAGGCAAGCTCCCAGCATAAACCTGACGGAACCACCATATTCTCAAGGCAAACAGAAAGCACCGCATCTTTCGATGCGGTGCTTTTTGTTTTGTGGGCGATAAGGGACTCGAACCCCTGACCTTTTCGGTGTAAACGAACTGCTCTAGCCAACTGAGCTAATCGCCCTCATACATTTATTTCTGTCCTCCCACTTGGAATCGAACCAAGATCTAGGGATTAGAAGTCCCTCGTTCTATCCGTTGAACTATAGGAGGATATCCTACCGTGGTGAACAGAAATAAATATAGCATACCTGACCTATCGGTCAATAATATTTGTATACAACGACTCGAGTAAAAATTGATATTTATAAATATCAGACTGGGGAATTGAGATAAGGTTGCCTATATGAGGGTAATCTTCAAAATGTGGCTCTTTGCGATGTACCTCTTTCCCTATGTATGTACCAATACTATCTTCGAGCCCTGGAACTGATGCGTATAACTCTACGAGCTTGAGAGAGGTATAATGTTTCTTATGGATTTTTAGATAAGCCAAAAGAGGTTGTAATTGAGCAAGGATTTTCTTATATACCTTTTCTTCTTTATGAGATGACATAAACCCATGCTCCTTGAGAATTTTTTCGGCTTCGTCGTGCTTCACGTCTAATTCGCTCATGATCAATTTTACTAGTGAATTATAAGAGAGAGCGAACTGTTTATACTCTAATACTTCCTGCTTTTGAGTTAGAAGATAGGTATCTTTTTTACCAAATACCACCACTGACGTATGATCCTGATTCATCAAGAATTCTTCTGGACTCGTTACTGCCGTTAATTTTAAACCTGTTTTTTTAGCCAAAGATTCATATGACAAATAAGTATCATTCTTAATACATGCAAAGGTTACATACTCATGCGTATCATCCTTTGGTGTTCGCGATACAAGATGACATACTCCATTTTTTAATGAAGTTAATGAAGAATGTGTCTCTGTGGCATTATGCTTTTGAACATGTTTACGCAGCTCCTTCTGTGATGAAGAAATTGGCAATGTGATTGTCATGTATCGCATTGCCCGAACTGGCAGTACAAGAACCAAGTTTTTAACTTTATACTGGCGATGTATTTTCTTAATAATTTTAGAAATAAGTTCAAGCTGAATAATTTCATTATCTTTAATGACTTCTTCTTGCAAAGCAATATCACCAAATGATGATATTGTCTGCATAGTATTGCTAAATTCCGTAACAATATATCTCATGCAGCCATCATGAAGTTCTAACACTAGCGTATTCTTTTTTCGTGATGCTCTCTTGTTCATAATATTAGTATAGCGTAAATTCTAAGCCCAGATAACAACTATTAAGTTACTATCCATATATTTGAAAAAGATATCTTCCTAAGAAATAAATAATAATTCCTAGTACTGCAAGCAGCATATATTTATTAATATTTTTCAAGAGATGTGACCCTACTTTCTCCCCAAAACGGTAGGGCAAGTAACATTCTAGAAAAAAACGTAGCCCCCTCCCAAGGATAGAGGCAAGCAGAAAAGGAAGAAATGCGACATTCAAGGCACCTCCAGCGACCGTAAATACTTTAAACGGAATTGGGGTGAATGCTGACGCAAATACCACCCAAAAAACGCTTTGATTAAATAATTCAGTTACTGTTACAAATTCATCTTCATACCCATAAAAAGCAATCATCTCTTGCCCAAAGCTTGCAAAAAGATACGCTCCTAGTATGTACCCCCCCACAGCACCCAGTACCGAAAATACCGTTGCGACTGTTCCATATTTCCACCATTTTTTAGGGTGTGCCGCAGAAAGCGTAAAGGTAAAGATGTCTATTGGAATAGGAAAAACAATCGATTCAAGAAAAGCTGTGATAGCCAGAAAGTACATCATCCATTTTTTTTCAGTGACTGATTTAAACCAGCGTACAGCGTGTTGCGTCATAGTGTGTATGATAACAGAAATATGATAAAAGTTTGTAAGCAGTAGTATGTTGACAATATATATAATTATTATATAATATATACATAACTTAATACACCCAAACGTATGAAAACTATTATTGTTTTAATCATTACCCTCTGTGCTTTTAGTATCTCGCATGCACAAGAAAAGATACCATCAGCAGAAAAAAATTCTGCGTGTAGTATTACAAAGAAAACAGAGAAGCTTATTGCAGAATACCAAAGGCGAACCATTCTGTATCAAAAAGGCGTACGCCGGCAAGGAATATCACCTGACCATATCAATAATCTTGGATTACGAATTCAGGAAATGCTTAAAACATGTAACTGCAGTAATACTAAAACGCAACTTGAGAGTATTAGTGGTTTTACCACTAAATCTCTTAAACAACAGTTTAGAGATTATATTATCAAACCTGCAAAAAAACATGTAAGCTAACAACAACTAAATATTATTTGAATTAGAACAGATAAAAAGAGTAACGAGAGTTACTCTTTTTCTTTATCTAATTTTTGCTCCTGGCTCAATGTCTCCTTGTGGGCCGAGAAAGACTGGATTCCCATCTTTACCATCAACTGCCATCAACATGCCATGACTCATTACTCCTCGTATTTCGCGTGGCTCAAGATTAAGAATGTATAGTCCATAATTTCCTTCAAGTTCTTCATAATTAGGCCAGAATTCCCGCACCCCAGAAACAATCTGCCGCACATCTCTCCCTGTATACTCTTCTTTTCCAAATGGTGGTTCTGGTAATTCACAAGTGCAGTCTTGTACGCACACGCAGTCACCGTCTTCACATACACAGTTTTCTTTACAACTTGGGTCACAAATAATATCAATTGGACCAAAATCAATTTCAAACCGCAGTAGTTTATCGGTTCCTTCGACCGGCTCTACAAACTTAATCAGTCCAAGACGCATGTCCATTTTTTTAAATTCTTCGTATGTTACATAATTCATATATGCAGTGTAAAAGAGCACACTATTAAAATCAAGTATTTGACAAAGAGGCTAAATACATGAAAATGCTCTGTAAATTCATATACAAAAAAATATCTCATGAAACATGTACTCGCCAATGAAACAGCTCGAATTTCTATTATTGTAGGAGTTATTAAATTCGTAACATCTTCACAATTAAACAATTATATTCCTGGATTATATATAGTTACCATTATCACAAAGAAATCTACAAAAGATAACATCGTGATTAGAGAAAAGCGTCATTTCAATATCAAGACAAGCAAATCAAAACATGAGCTTGAACTACAGGCGTACCTAAAAAATATTCGAAGAAATTTTCGATTAAAAACAAGGGTAAAAATTGGTGACGATCTTAATCTTGTTAAGAAGAGTATCAAGCAAATAACACAAGAGTATATTTCAATAAAAAAAGAAAATAAAAAAGCTATGTACTTTAAATAACTTTTTGTGCGTCTAGGTACCTTTGAAGAATTATTGTCGCAGCGTGAGCATCATTATGTTCACGCTTTTTTTTATTGGATTTTCCAGACCACCGTTCCATAGCAATATTCCCTTTTCCATAATGATGAGCTGTGGCCATTACTGAACTTCCCCACTCATTTTGAAAGTGAACTTTTTTACCAGATCCTTCTTCAATTTTTTTTGCAAACTTCTTAATTGCTGGGTTGATGATATTCTCTTGCCCGTTTCCCATTAGCGATTCACCTATAACAAACGAATCGATGTCATGCTCTTTTGTTATAGATATAATTTTATCTATAACATCATTCGTATTCTCGAGTACTATTTCTGGAAAAGCAATGGTTCCTTCTGTATTAGAGAGCGCTACCCCTATTCTTTTTGTCCCGTAATCAATGCCGCAATATTTCATAACCCTAGTATATGCAGGCTTATAAGTCTGTACAAGGTTTGTTTTTTTCATTCATCATGATAATATCGTATCCGGAAGTGTGGCTGAGTGGTTGAAGGCAACGGTCTTGAAAACCGTCATACGTTAACGCGTATCATGGGTTCGAATCCCATCACTTCCGCATTGACAATTTAGTATCGGTGTGACCTAATTACCTGAGTAGTTAGTGCGACCCGAGTGCTCGATTGAATATCAAAAACAAGACGCCCTCACAGGCGTCTTGTTTTTGATATGAGGTACATGTGTCTCATTAATGTCTAATATCATCTACAATCTACTTGAAAATAAATCTTTTACTCTGTTGAACTCGCCCTTCAATTCTTCACTAATTTCTTCACTAGGGGAAATATCTAGATTAAATGGATCAACTGGATTTCCGTTTTCATAAACTTCATAGTGCAGATGTGGACCTGTCGATCTACCTGTTGAACCCACTCTTCCAATTAGTTGACCTTGAGTAACTTGTGATCCTTTTTTAATCTTTGAATCAATAGATGATAGGTGTGCATATGCTGACACAAAACCATTACCATGGCGAATTTTTATATACTTACCATATCCACCATTCCAGTCCGCATACTCTACCGTACCGTCACCAACCGACTCAACAGGTGTTCCCTGCGGAGCAGCTAAATCAACTGCCCTGTGGCTCCCCACATCGCCTGTGACAGGGTTTTTTCGCTTAAAGCTAAACTGGGAAGATACACGAGAATAATTAAGTGGTGTTTTTAAAAGAGCAAGTTCTTTTGAGAACCCTTCTTCGTTGTAGTATTTTTTCTCACCTTCATTTTCAACCATGAAGGCATAGAAATCTTCTCCCTCATTAGTGAAACGAGCAGCGAGGATGTCCCCAATACCAGCAAACTCTCCGTCACGGTATCGATTCTCGTAAACCACACTAAAACTATCTCCTTTTTGAATATTGGTAGTGAAATCAATATCCCAAGCAAATATATTTGCGAGCTCAATAATTGCCTTACCACTCATACCTTCAGATGTTCCTGTAACATAGAGCGATGAATCAATAGTTGCATCAACTTGATTCTGGCGTACTTCATATTCAATTTCTTCTTCGGATACTTTAATATCATCACCATCACGTTTAATAACTAGTGTTGTTTTGTTATCAATATCATATGTTGTCTGAGCAAAAGCTTCTTTTGCAAAGAAGAATTTCATGATACTTCCTGCTTGAATTTTAGTTATATCATATACTTCACTTACTTTTTCTGTGATATCAAGAGCCTCATCGTGTGGAATACCAGCTTCTGCCTCTAAAATATTCTTAAACGTATCACCACTTGCAATTTCGTACGTGACTTCCTTTATTGTTGGCGTGGGCGGTGCATTCTCAATCTCAGGCATCATTGCAACTGATTGAATATCAGCGCTCTCTTTAGGTTGTAAATTAATCACAAAACCCACTAAAAATAACATTATTACCCCTAGAGCAGGAAGGATTTTTGTTATGATTTTTTTATTCATACAAAATATAATCTATCCCATTAATTAAATTGATGTATATAGCTTAGGCTCATCTTCAAGCGTCATCACATCGTATGACCCCATCTTCGGTCCCGGCATTCCTGGAGTTCCACTCGGCATTCCAGGCAACACAATCCCTGCGATATCAGGTTGCTCTGTAATGAGTTTACTCATTCCTTCGATGGGAACATGTCCCTCTACTACATATTCTGTGTCACCTTTCGAGAGTATTGTCGTATGGCACGACTGCATGTTCGTAGGAACTCCATTATCTTCCTTAAAGAAAGAAAGTTCGGTTGATTGCATCTCGACAATCTCAACATCTATTCCTGCTTCTCTCATAGCATCTGCATGACCCTCACAACAGCCACAAGTTGGTGATTTATAAACAACTGCACGTGTATCTGCAAAAGCCGTTTTTGTTTGAGTTACTGATTGAACAACTTCTGTATTTGTATCTTTGTCGCTGGCGACGAAGAATAGAGCTCCACTTGCAAGCACAAGTGCTGTGACGATACCTATGGTAATAGTATTTGTTTTCATAATTTTTTAGATATTAGTTAATAATTTTCTTACTTCACTTCCACTGCTGTTAGCATTCCTGCAGCTGCATGCTCTAGAATGTGACAATGATTTACCCATAGACCTTTATCTAAGGGAACCAATGCAACATCTACACTTTGATTAGGATAGACCAAAACAGTGTCACGAAAGTATGGCTCTGATACAGGCACACCATCTCGTGCAATAACCTTGAAGAATTGTCCGTGTAGGTGCATTGGGTGAAGTCGTACTGATTCATTCGTAAAGCGCATTGTATTGAACTCTGCGTACTTGAAAGTGTAAGGATCATAGTCTGGGTACGCCTTGTCATTTATCGTCCATTCTATGCCTCCCATCATTCCCATTCCTTCACCTGTTTTTCTACGTGCATTGAGACGATACTCTTTATCGATCTCAATGTCGCTTGCTCCAGTCCAATCAGGAACCTCGCTGTTTACGGGGAAGTTAAACTCTGGAGTTGCTACAGCTTGTCCTGCTACCTCTATTCGTGCGAGTTTAATTTCTTCTCGACCAAAATTATCTACCAATTCAAATACCTGACCATCAGCGTCCTGTGGAATAGTGATATCTATATCAATCCTGTTACCTGGCGAGAGTTCTAGTTCTCCAAAGTCAAAAACTTCTTTTACGTACATTCCATCTACGGCAATAATTTTTGCATTGAGATTTTTGAAGCTCGGCATATAAATTCTGGCGTTGGAAGCGTTCACCATACGCAAACGAATTCTTTCTCCTGGTTTTACATCCAAAACCTCATTAAGCTTTCCATTTACCGTCATAACATTTCCCCACCTACCATCATGCATCAAATCCATTGGGGTATTGAACTCTTCGTAGACTTGTCGGTCTTCAGTCATTCGCCAGTCATCTATGACCCAAACAATATCCTGGGAATACTTTTGATCTACATCGTCTTCCACAATCAGGGTTCCAAAGAGTCCACGCTCCACCTGCTCTGATGTACGAACATGGGGGTGAAACCAGAATGTCCCTGCGTCTTTTGGTGTAAATTCATATACAAAACTTTCACCTGGTTTAATTGGGTCTTGAGTAACTCCTGGCACTCCGTCCATTGCATTAGGTACGCGCACACCGTGAAAATGAATAGTGGTTTCTTGTGGTAGGTCATTGTTAAAATTCAACCTTAGCGTGTCACCGAGTTTTACCCGTACCTCTGGCCCAGGCACCGTATCGTTATAGCTCCACACTTTTGTTTTATACCCATCAAAAATTTCTACTTCGCTTTCGCTTGCTGTCATATCCATTTCTACAATATTCCCATTAGGTTCAATGTCCTCGACATACGCACCTGTGAATTCTGAGACAAGTGCATCACGACTCACTTTTACTTTATCAACATCATCACTACTGAAAAAGAGAATTGCTCCCGTAATTACCACGGCACAAGCAATAATAATTACTGGTATATGTTTTTGAATTTTACTGAACTTCATATTTTGTTTTGCGTTTTTGTTTTTCATACGCTATCGAGCAAAAGGTTCGTGTGTATTATTCTTGTTGGCGTCGATGAAGTTCTTGATAATTGCCGTGTCTGGTGTCTCTAGATACATAAGCTTACCCCACGATGCGATTGCAATCGGTGCTGGATTTTCATCACGCGGTGACATAATAACAGCTCCAGCATTACTGTTTGCAATTTTCTTAAGCTCCTTTACTGATTCGTCGTCTAGAGAACCTTGGTATGAAATCCAAATACCACCATGCTCCAATGCATGCACGGCCGACAGGTCACTCATTTCTTTCTTGTATACGCCCCATCCAGGAGCTTGAGCGTAGTGATCTCCTGATGTTGGTGGATTTGAGTTATGAGCGGTGTAGTCGGTTGTGCCAGGTCTAACGTGGTTTTGGCCTTGAATTTCAATATCTATTGTCTGTCCGAATGCAATATCTACTGCATTGCTCTCTGATTCATTTCGGCTTGATTGATATGACTCCCATGCCACGATACCACTATCGAGCTCTTTCACATTTTCAAAACCAAGTTCTTTGAATATCTCAAGTGACTGACCTGATCGATTGCCACTGCGACAGTACACGAGGTACTTGTCATCCGGGTTAAGCTCTCTAATTTGTTGCTTAAAATTCTCGTCATAGAAGTTAATCTCAAGTGCATCGTTGGTAATCTTACCCTCAGCAATTTCTTCAGGAGTTCGTACGTCAATGACAGTATATTCACCTGAAGACAAGAGTCGATCGAATTCTTGTGGTGATATCTTTGATATATCACTAGCCTCGATATTCTGAGATTCATTTGTCTGAACAATAGAGGAATTTTTTTGTTTTCCTGGACTTATCAATGCGATAGCAATAATCGCTACAACAAGTAGAGGTAGTCCATATTTTAATAGTTTCATAATAATGTTGTTTAGTTATCTTCAGTACACACAATAGGTTCCTGATAGTTTTGAAGAAGTTTCCATAAAGATACAAGAAGTAATACAATACCAATAATATTGAACTCTTCACCTCCGAATGGTAGAACTGCCAAGAAAGCACTTGCTCCTGTGGCAAAAACACCAGTAATCAAGAGTGAGCCACAGGCTGCACATCCAACGCCGAATAATCCTGTAATCATTCCTAATATTCCTGTAGCTCCTGTTAGCTTCTTTCGTTCTTTTGTTAGCTTGATAAATACCACTGTGTGAACAGCAAAAAGAATACCAAGCACAAGGGCGCTTATCAGAGAAAAAATTGTTGCATTACTTTCAAGAGATCCGTACAAACTCAGTAGGGTCTTTGTTTTCTGGCTCAAAGATAATATCTCTGATTCAAAAACCGTCCCAATGAGTTCAATATTTTGAAGAACAACTATTAAGGTAAGGAAAGCAAAAAGTACTATGGCTGTCAGAATCCAGCTTTGCGGACCCCTATAGATATCTTTGAGCTTCTGTAGATACATAGCTAATAATGTTAGTTAGTAGCAGCTTCAATAATCTGACTGATCGCCGCCGCTGGTTGAGCCCCATTGATTGGGAATTTCTCTCCTGACTCAGTTACCAAGATACTCCATGGAGTTCCTCGACCTCCTGTTTCCATGAAGTTTTCAAGATCAGAAGCGATCTTGTCATCGTGTCGTCCGCTTTCAAGACACTCATTGAATTGAGACTGATTAAGCCCCATTTCTTTTACAATCTGAGGGAATACTGTTTCAAGTTCTGTTCGGTTATTCGATGGAGTCAATTCAAAGAAACGATCAGAGAATGTCCAGAAGGCATCATCCCCACCAAGCTCAGCGGCACATTCAGCAGCCACCGCTTCACGCTGTGCTTTTACCGGGTGCAAACTTTCAAGTGGTGCATGTCGGTAAACCCAATTCACATCATTTGGGTACTTCTCAAGCACCTCTTTCATTGTTGTGTGGAAACGCTTACAGAATGGACACTCATAGTCAGAGTATTCGTACACGGTAATAGGCGCATCTGGATTTCCACGAACGTGATCCTGATCACTGATCGGGTTCACATTTTCTACGAGTTTTTTAGCTTCTTCCTCTTCTTGACGTTGTGCCTCAAGTTGAGCTTCTTGCTGTTCTTGTTGATATTGTTCAAGTTGATCTGCAAAGCTCAAACTCTCGCCACCTTTTTTTGAGTTTGAGAGACCAAACCCAAGTCCGATACTGAGAATGATGGCACCGATAATAATTGCCATTGGTATGTTTATTTTTTCCATATAGTTATTAAGTAAATTAAAGTAAATAAAAACGACTAAAGAGCGTTATAGGTATGAACGCTTTAAATATATGGAATCTATGAAAGATGAGAACGTGCTAAGCCAACAGGCCAATTGTGATAGAGGTTTGTATTAGGAGAAGAGTCTTTATGGAAAATGAGTCGCCTACCGAGTTTGTTTTCTATCTCATCGCTATAATCTGCTACGAGAAAAACAGGGATTATATCAGGAACTTTCTTAGTAATCTGGTCTGTGCTCAGTACACTTTGCACCGTCGCAATCGTTAGTTGATTGTGATTGTGTTGCATAACGCAATCAACCCCAGGAGTTCCACAGTCACTATTATGAGTTTCTTGTTGATGTTGAGTATGACTTTCACCATGATTCATTTCAACACCTTGAGCAAAAGATGCATGGCAGAAAAAACCAAATACAAGAAGTATCGGTATTGGAAGAAGTATTAGTTTCTTCAAATGCGAAAATGCCATATATCAACTTATTTTATCAGCATTAGCTTATACTAACAACGACCTTTTTACGATAGAGCTACAACTTCACCCTCCTTAGCGTCATGGCGTTCACAACAACAATAACCGTCGAAAGACTCATCACTAAAGCCCCAATCTCGGGTCTTAGAAAGAATCCCCACACAGCAAATACCCCAGCCGCCGCAGGAATAGCGATAATGTTGTATCCAAGTGCCCATATAAGGTTTTGGATCATCTTTGAGTAGACTTTTTTGGACAAAGTAATAAGCCGTGCGATGTCACTTGGATCATTGTCCATAAGGACTACATCACCTGCTTCAACTGCAACATCTGTTCCTGCTCCAATAGCCACTCCCGCATTTGCTTGAGTAAGAGCTGGCGCATCGTTTACACCATCACCAACCATTAAAACAACATTTCCTTGATCTTGAAGTTCTTTGATGTGTGAGTATTTATCTTCTGGTAAGACATTCGCAAAATACGTGTCTATTCCTAATTCATCCGAAACAGCTTTGGCGACTTGTTCGTTGTCACCAGTAAGCATAGCAACTTTTACCCCCATACCATGAAGTGTTTTTACTGCCTCATATGATTCTTCTTTTACGGCATCAGCAAGAACAATGTAGCCAAGAAGTTCTTTTTTACTTGCCACAAATACAACGGTCCCATTAATTTCTTTTGGAGATTCATAGTCAAATTTCAAGCTTTTTATCAATCTCTCGTTACCAACAAAATATTCTTCTCCTTGAATCTTTGCTTTAACACCCTGTCCCGCAATATTTTGGAAGTCTGAAATTTCTGATAGTTCAATATCTTTCGTCTTTGCATGAGCCAATATCGAATGTCCAATGATATGTGAAGAATGTTGTTCTAAAGATGAAGCAATCTCTAAAATCTTATTCTTACTTTCTTCTTTTATTGGCACTACTTCTGTTACACCAAACTCTCCTTTGGTAAGGGTTCCTGTTTTATCAAAAACTACATAATCAGTCTTTTTAATAACTTCTATTTTTGATAAATCTTTTATGAAAAATCCATTCTTTACTGCAAGCGACGTAGTAATGGTCGTTACTGTTGGGATAGCAAGACCTAGTGCATGAGGACAAGCAATAACGAGAACGGTTATAGCGAGCGTAATACCAAAGACAAATGGCTCTCCAATAACGAGTGTCCATACAAGAAGTGTTAGTAGAGCTGTTATTCCTGCGACAAAAGTAAGTACAGCTGAGGCTTTATCTGCAATTCTTTGAGAACGAGGCTTTGTTCGCCCAGCTTCTTCTATTAACTTTTGAATCTGTCCAACAGTTGAGTTTTCCCCAACACGAGCGAGTTCAACAGTTAACGACCCGTCGAGGCAAATAGACCCTGCAACAACTTCAAATCCCTCTTTTTTCTCAATAGGTTTTGATTCGCCGCTTATTAAAGCTTCATCAACGTTTGCGAATCCTTTAGTTACCACACCATCGGCAGGAATCTTTTCTCCTGGTTTTACGATAACTAAGTCCTTTTCTTGTAGTTCACTAATATCGACATCAACTTCCTTACCATCAATAAGCTTGTGAGCTTGTTTTGGTAGAAGCTTGGCAACTTCTTGTAAGGCATTTCCCGCGGCTCCACTTGATTTAGCTTCTAGGTAATGTCCAAAAAGAAGAACCCACACCAATGTTGAGATTTCTAAGTAAAATTCAACTTGTAAAGATACTATGAAAGTTGAAGCAACTGAGAATAAATATCCTGCTCCTACAGCAAGAGATACCAATGTCATCATCCCGTATTGCTTTGCTTTTATTTCGTGCCATGCATGTTGAAAGAAGACGAGAGCAAAACCAAAAATTATTGTGGCAATAATAAACTGAATCCAATTACTTAGATCAAGAAAAGATATATTTAAAAACTCAGATATCTTGTCATGCGTTAGAGCAAGAGGGATTAGGAGAAAAGTAACAATCCAAAATCTTTTCAGATAGGAGCCAGCCGATCCGTGGTCCATACCATGTCCTCCGTGTTTTGCATTGTCGTCGCCATGACATGAATGTTCATAGTTTTTGTTATGTGTGGAATGATTCATACTATTTTCGTTTTAGTTTATATACCTTAATAATTTCTTCGACCGCTTTCTTTTCTTTTCCAGACTTCATTTGATTAACTACACAGGAAGATAAATGTTGTTCAAGTAGTATATCTTCAAGTCCTCTGAGGGCTGATCTGACTGAGGATGTCTGATGGATAACATCAACACAATAGGTGTCTTCATCAATCATTTTCTTCAAACCCTTTATTTGCCCCTCGATACGATTAAGTCGATGGGTAGCTTTCTGTTTATCTTCTTGATTCATAGATATAGTATATACCCCCTATACCTATATGGCAAGAAGTTAGCCTATAAGGGTTAGCTCTTTATCCTCATATCGAATCCTCGACCGTAAATTTGAGAGCAATAGTCGTTTTTCACTGGTTGAACCTTCTCTGAGAAGATATTTCGCGTAATTCCGTATATCAGTGTCTTCATCTGTCTCTAGCTTTTCAGTGACGCCAAGGACGGATCTCTGAAATTTGTTGAATCGTTTCATTTCATCTTCAAGCTTCTTTTTCATACCAAGTTCGTTGATGTCGATCTCATCAATAAATGAAATGATTTGTAATATGAGGTCTTTTTCTCTGATGTATTTGTTTTTACAATTTCTATCTCTCGCCCTACTACAGGAATAATACACATATCTATTTGATCCACCTGCTTTGAGTTGTTTCCACTTTTCTTCAGCGGATATTCCAGAACCACACTTTCCGCAGGTAAAGAGTTTCGTAAATGCGAATTCTTTTGACTCTCTGACTATTTGATCACGCTTCAGTTGTGCTTGGAGGCGTGGGCACTTAACCCACGTGGCCCGCCAAGAAATGCGAGTATCGCACTGACCTGAGAGCCTTATTTATAGGGCTTTTTTGTTTTCTAAAATAACAAAAAAGTTCGACCCAAGTGGGATTCGAACTTTTTTATTGTTTATGAGAATTTTTCAGTTTTTAAATTAATTTAATATCTCTATACATCTTTCTAAGACCTCAGGATTATTAACTATAATAATTTTAAGTTCTTTTCTAACTCTCGTCATTGCTTGAAAAAGCATTTTATGTGGCATATAAGGAAGACTTGTGTCTCCATGAATATTATAAGTTAGTTCACCTGTTTCCTTATAAACAAATTTTTCACCGATAATTACTACCACCCTATCAAATTCTTGACCGATAACATCGTGAGCATTTTTCAAATCATCAGAAATAATATTGTACTTCTCATACAATCCTCTTTCTCCATGAATTTTGTTTGTATAACTTATATATGTCCAGTCATTATTTTTGAGATTATTTACATACCCTCGAACTACATCCATATCTTCAAAATTTTGTATTGTAATATTTTTATATTTTCTTTGTGATGTATTCTCCTTTTTATTAATAAACCGTTTAATAAAAGAAGATATTTCTTTATTTGTCCTTATGTTCTCAGATAACTCAAAATGATTTTTTATCCTGAGATATAATTCACCTGCAATCTGCCCATTATACTTACCATCGTTACGGCTTAATGTTTGCGTCTTATCATAACTAAATAAATAATTTGATTTTTCTTTATTTTTTAAAATTACACTTAATTGTTCTGAACGAATTCTTTGAGCTTCATCAAATATAATTAAATCATAATTTTCATTTATTATTTGTTGCGTAAAAGAACTTGCTGAGATTATTTTTATATTATACTCACCTCTTAATTCTTTATGCCCGTCATTCAACTTTCCACAATGAACAACTAACACCTTCCCTCCACTGGCTATTACTTCTTTAGCTATATCATATACCAATAAGGTTTTCCCTGTCCCTGCCTTACCAGAAACAGCACAAAAACCATATACATTTACTTTTAAAATTTCAAGAATATTATTCTTGATCTCTTCTTGATGACTAGTTAGAAAATATTCATTTTCATAAACTTATCAGTACTATTGAAAGGAGATACCAGAAATTCAGAAGGGTTAAACAGTAGATCCAAGTCAGATACCAGAGGGTATTCTACTAAAATTTTTATTAAGTCTAATATTTCTAATTCATTTAATTCTTTACCGTTGAGAATATAGAATTTATCCTCATTTGATTGGTATGTAATGTTGTAAATATAATCTTTTCCAAGAATCTCAAGATAATATTTATTACGTATCAATTGTTTTTTTATTTTTTCCTCACCAGCTTCAGATTTTAATTCAATATTAACCACTGAATTCTCTGTAATTTTTAGTAGATCAAACTCTTTGGATATCTGAGGTATCGTGTATCCAATATAATATCCATCGAATAT
Organism: Candidatus Campbelliibacteriota bacterium; assembly: GCA_002698305.1. Taxonomy (GTDB): domain Bacteria; phylum Patescibacteriota; class Minisyncoccia; order Phycocordibacterales; family UBA1006; genus UBA1006. Next base: position 154,567 of record NZWR01000004.1, read on the forward strand.
ATTTATATTTTTAGATTCTTTTGTTAATCTTGCTACTAACTTTAATAAATCTTCTACCTCATTATGTTTAATTTTAATATTTTGATGTTTTAAATAACTCTTAAATAGCTCATCAGATAAGTTATTCTTTGATTCTAAAATAGATAATAAGTTTACGAAATTCATAAATATATCATATCAGCATATTCGCACTTAAAAAATCATAGATTTATTTGATTCAAAATTTTTTAAGACGAAATTAATCTTAATTCTTTATCTTCATAAATAATCCTAGACTTAAGATTAGACAGTAACTCTCTTTTTTCAGTCTTGGACCCCTCTCTCAGAAGATACTTAGCATAATTTCTCATATCCATATCATGATCTGTTTTTAAACTTTCTTTTACTCCAAAGACTGACTTCTGGAACTTATTAAATCTTTTTACCTCTTCTTCGAGGTGTTTTTTCATACCTAGTTCATTATAATTAACCAGAATTGATCATGAAATTAATAAAAGAAAGAATTAAAGAGTTTCAATATATATACTCCAGAAATTATGGGGTTCATCTATCAGAAGAAAAGGCAGAGAAAGAGTTTATAGAAATAACTCAATTACTAAAAACCATTATTGAGATTAATCACAGAAAATAACAATGGAACTATCCGAAACAGCTATAAAAGAATTAAAAGAAGTATTAACTGTAGATATAGGTGAAGCAGTGAATGATTTCTCAGATCAAGAACTTAATGAGTTTGGAACATTCTTACTAACTGTTGGTGTTAATGCTTTAAAAGTCAGGGCACGGCAAGCTGAAAATAGTAAACATGAAGAATAAAGAAGAACGGATCAAGATAATTGAAGTATTTGTAGATAAGGCACTAGATGCCTATTTTGAAGAAATAGATAAAAAGGATTAGTGACCCACCTTCTTATTTTTTATTTGAAAAAGTTTCCCCAGAAACCCTTACGGTGCCTAGACCTGTGGGTACCTAACCCGAGTGGCCCGCAAAACTAAAATCTCAGAGACTCTTCTCTGAGATTTTATGTTTATGAGACAAGGGTTTTCCGTCAGGTTTATGCTGGGAGCATAGCGAGCAGTGAATCCCATCACTTCCGCAGAATTAAAAGTTCAGAGATCAATCTCTGAACTTTTTTATATTTATCCAAAATATTTGACGTATATTGGGGCATCCATCACCTTATTCTAGTAAAAAGTACTGGATTTACTTTCGTACCTTTATTTTTCTTGTATAAAAACAAACTACAAAGATAGTCTGAAAATTTTGTCATCGTTACTGTTTGGCGTTCCTCGTCCATCGGTATTGCTGGTCGAGAAGTACAACATATCGTTATTTATTTGGGTAAACCTCAATCGTCCATAATCACCCGCGTATAATCTACGCAGATTTATAGCTGTACCATTGTTCACCTGTGCCCTATACAGAGCCTCCCCACGAAGACCTCCAAAATACAAGTAACCATCATGGTATGCCAGTCCTGCTGGGGCCCATACTTCATCGGGTCCAGATCCTATTGCTGGATAGCGCAGGTTTGGCGCTGGTGCATCTTGATTTGGTCCGGGGCGCTCTGTTCCAGAATAGTAAGGCCAGCCATAATTTCCACCTGCTACAATCCTGTTCAGTTCATCTTGACCCGCACTCAAACCTGATGGGCCATGTTCAGTTGACCATAAATTGCCGTTACTATCCCATGCCAGCCCTTGTGGATTTCGGTGTCCATAGGAATAAATCGGTGAATTTTCAAATGGATTATCAGACGGAATTGATCCGTCATCATTCAATCGTAATATTTTCCCGGCCAATGAATTAAGGTTTTGCGCCAAATCTTTGTTGGTGGCATCACCTGTGGTCACATACAGTTTATCGTCTGGACCGAACGCCATTCGCCCTCCGTCATGATAGACCGCACCTGGAATATTATCGATAAGAACGCTTTGCTCTTGTAAACTATCGTTTCGGTATCGATATTGTGTTACCTTGTTTCGTGTTCCATTTGATGATTCATAGGTTTCATATAAATAGAGAAGATCATTATCATCAAAGGCTGGATGAAGAACAATACCAAGAAGACCACCCTCCCCGCGTGAGGAGGAAACTGAGGTATAGACCACCTCGCGTTTATTTGAATTAAGATTAATGCGTACAACGTTCCCTGTCCGCTGTGTTACCAAAACATCATCTCCGATAAACACCATATCCCAAGGAATTGAAAGGTTTGAAATGACAGATTGTGGTTCAATGTCTCTTTCTTTATTTTCTGGTGAACCTCTTTCACCCTGCTGATTAATTTCAGGAACCTCTGAGGAGGTTGGCTGAAATAAAAGTGGCTCAATACCATTATTTTTCTGAATTAAAGTAATACCAATCCCCAACAAAAGAACAGCTAGGACTATTAATATAATGTATTTAGATTTCATAGCTTAAAAGAGGCCAGTGACGGCAGTTAGATTTCTCATAAAAATTGGAACAGCAATAGCAAGTCCGATAAGAGGTAGTAAAAACATCACAGCACTGACGATACCGGTCCAAAGAATATATTTACGGGTTTTTTCAACCGATGTATAAATTTTTGTTAATGCCTGTTGTTGGGCGTTAAGCTGTTCTTGAATTGAAGGTTCGTTGTTTGGTTCCATATTATTTATTATAGCAAAGTTTATACTACTCGTTCCCATTTCTGTACACTCTAAAACCTAATAAGCAGCGCAAATATAGTTTTGGAAGTACTCTTGAGGTATACTTTTTCTATGACACAAGAATCAGCTCTGAATGTAATGAAAACGGGGAAAAATATTTTTCTTACTGGTGCTCCTGGTGCCGGGAAAACCTATGTGCTTAATCAGTACATTGATTGGCTGAAAGAATATGGGATCGAGGTAGCGGTTACTGCCCCGACAGGTATTGCTGCATCACATATTGGTGGAACTACGATTCAAAGTTTTTTCGGGACCGGCATCAAAGAATCTCTATCACCTTGGGACATTGAATCGCTATCAGAAAAAAAATACCTCTGGGATCGTATGAAACAATTACAGGTATTGGTGATTGATGAGGTGTCGATGCTGTCACCTGGATTATTTGAAAGTATCGATCAAATTCTCAAAACCTTTAAATTCAATCACGAACCATTTGGCGGTGTGCAAGTCATCCTAGTTGGTGATTTTTTCCAGCTTCCTCCTATTTCTAAAAATGAATCAGAAAAACGTTTTGTGTTTCAATCTCCTATTTGGGACCATCTTGATATTCAGACCTGTTACCTCAACACTTCGTATCGGCAAGATGACGAAATTCTTTTGAATATCCTTAACGAAATTCGCGTAGGAAATGTGTCAGAAGATTCTATGAATCATTTTAGATCTCGATACAACAAAGCAATTGAAGGTATTGATTCGATTACCAAACTCTATACCCACAACGCAAATGTTGATGACATTAATGCAAGAGAGTTGGCCGCTATTGATGGCCCTCCTCACAGTTACGAAGCCAGCACTACCGGGCAAAAAAAATGGGTTGAGAAAATTTTTAATAACTCGCTGCTTATCCCTAAATTGGAATTAAAAAAGGGTGCCTTGGTGTTTTTTGTAAAAAATAACTATGAAGCTGGATACATTAATGGAACTCTTGGGACGGTAATTGATTTTGATACCTTCGACACGCCAATTGTTGAAACCAAGGAAGGTAAACGTATTAAGGCAGAACGCCTCGAGTGGACCTACTCTGACAATGACGGCAAGGCAATGGCAACTGTTAAACAAATACCGCTGCGTCTTGCTTGGGCTATTACGATTCATAAATCCCAAGGAATGACTTTGGATGCTGCTGAGATTGATTTATCACAGGCTTTTGAGGAAGGACAAGGCTATGTTGCCCTTTCACGTATTGCAAGCCTTGATGGTCTACGTTTAATGGGATTAAATGGCATGGCATTACGGGTAAATTCTGAAGTATTACAAAAAAATGAGCAATTGATCAATCACTCTGAGGAACTGTGGGAGCATATTGAAAATATTGATACCGAAAAACTAGAAGAAGCCCACGCCTCGTTTCTTGCCCAGCTTGGAGGAAGTGTCAGCAAGGGCCGCAAAAAGAAAGACGAGGAAAAGGAGGCGCTTGAAAAAGCACGCACACCTAAAACCAAATCACACCTTGAAACCAAACAATTTTTTGAACGTGAATTATCAATTCCTGATATTGCAGAAATTCGTGATTTGACCGAAGCAACCATCTGGAAACATTTATCATATATTATTGAGGACGATCCTGAATTTGATATTACCTATTTACAACCCGATACTGAAATTATCGAAGCAGTTGAAAAAGCCGTTCTGGCAATCACCAAACGTGGTAATGATGATGATTTGAATCAAAATGGCGAGGTAAAATTAAAGCCAATTTATGAAGAATTGAATGAGGCGGTTGACTATGAAGATATTAAAAAAGCGCTATTATTTCTCGAATAAAAAAATCCCAATCTGATTACAGAATGGGATTTTGCTTATTAAAATTTAACTTAACTCATTTCTTGAATGAATTTTTTTTGTTTTCTCAGAAGACCTAAAAGACCGTAGTAGAAATAAATACTGTTGAGGGCTTCTTCAAGCTTAGGGTCAAAAGCTTGTTTATACAATTTATCGATACTAGCTAGTGCTATATCTTTTCGATGTAAAATCAACTTCTCATTTGTTCCGTAAATTATCACTGGAACATTATTTTCTAAGTTTTTAGGCTCAAAAAAATGAGATTTAAATATTTCGACTATTCGGTCATTACTTATCTCTAAATCTTTTTTCGAAACAAGAAAATATCTCTGATGTATTCCTTCACTCATTGCACTCACAGCTGACTTTAGCTTTTGATCAGGGTTTGATTGCTGACCTCTAATGATTAAATCGTACAAAGATATGCAATTTTCCAAAAAATCATTATATTTTTCAATTTTTTCATCTAAAACTGATTTTAGTTGACCTCGCGTTATTGTAATATTTTTCAAGAAATCTTTAATTCTTTCTTTCTCAATACTTGCCCCACTAACCGGTAAAAAATTTACCGAGAATATAAATATCAAAAATATAACTGAAAATTGCAAAGATGCATTAAAATAGAATAGAGTCACTGCAGCAATTACCATAACCAATAGAGACAATAACAATCGCTTAACTCTAATTCTTTTTTTGATAGTCTTTTCAGGCCAACTTGAAAGGTTTACGACTTCTTCGTAAAGCCCTGATCTATGAAATCCCCAGAATAATTCATATCTATGAGAATTTCTTATTAAATAGAATTGTTCTACTCCAAATTGACTAAGTTTGCTGATAAATTTTTTTTTCTTCATTTAATTTTGTTTAATGTTTAGATTAACTATACTTAATTTATTTAAAAAGTAAATACTCTTACTTAAAAGGTAATTAAAAACAACTCTTGTGAGTTGTTTTTAATATAACTTACGTGCAATAATTCGTGATCCTCCTGACGTTTTCTTAAACTGAGGCTCTGGCACTTGCCCTCGTCCTGTTCCTCGACGGATTCTCTGCGATGACCGAGCATGACGTCCTCGGCTACTGCTGCTACGACTTCTATTATTTCGGCTATTTGAACGTCCTCTGTTTGATGAACGTGACGATTTTTTATTATCATCACTGTCACCTTTTTCAAGAAGCTTTTTAACTTCGTCAGCTGATTTACCAATACCACCATCTTGGCGCAAGGTCTTTTCAAGAAGGAGTGCAAGTTTCACCGCAACAGTTTTGACATCAGTCTTTTCAGTCATTGCATCAACAATAACTTCACCTGCCTTATTAGCTCTTTGGCTTGCTACCATTTGAAATAATTCCTTAAGCCTCTCTTCTGGTGAACTATTTTTTTGTGGAATACTTTGCAGTTCAAGCTCAGAGCCTACGTCAGCCTTGATACGTTCAAGTTCACGCAATTCTTGCGGGCTCACCAGCATCATCGCTACCCCATCACGTTTAGCACGTCCTGTTCGACCAATACGGTGAACATAGGATTCTGATTCCATGGGAATTTGATAGTTAAATACGTGTGACACGCCACGAACATCAAGTCCACGCGCCGCAACATCGGTTGCCACTAAAATTTCGTACTCGTTGCGCCTAAATGATTTCATCGTTTTCTGGCGATCCCATTGCTCCATGTCACCATGCAGTGCGGCCGTTTTATATCCCTGTCCTGCTAAATATTCGGCAAGTCGTCCCGTTTCACGTTTAGTTCGACAAAAGACAATTGCTTTATCAGGATCAGCATATTCAATAAGACGTACAATTGCGTCATCACGCTCATGCTCATCAACCACATAATAATACTGCTTAATATTATTATTGGTTATCTCTGCTTTTTCTGTGCGAATAAATTCCGGATTTTTTAAGATGGTATCTGCTAACTCTTTAATTTCATCAGGCATGGTCGCAGAAAACATCAATGTTTGTTTTCTATCTTTCAAATGATCGAGAATTCGACGAATGTCTTCAAGGAATCCCATGTTGAGCATTTCATCTGCCTCATCAAGAACCACGTAATATGGATCGATATCAATTTTGTTCCGTGATAGTAAATCTAAAAATCTCCCTGGTGTCGCCACGATAACTCCAGCATTTTCAATATGATTAATTTGGCGTTTATATGAAGTTCCTCCATACACCGTCGCTGTTCTAATTCCTAGGTTACGAGAAAATTTATAAAACTCATCAGCAACTTGGGTAGCAAGTTCACGTGTTGGAACAATGACTACCGCATTTACTCCCATTGATTTAGTTGTTTTTTGAAGAATTGGCAATGCAAAAGCAGCGGTTTTACCCGTTCCTGTATGTGCTTGTCCCACCATATCTTTTCCTTCAAGGATAAGCGGGATTGATTTTTCTTGGATTGGTGATGGTTCTTCAAAACCAGCACGGTTAATAGCGTATGCAAGACGCGATTTAAATTTAAAGTCTTTGAATTTCATAATTTAGTTACAAAGCTTTGTCTCAAATTTTACAATCTTTTCACTTTTAGTTCTCTTTCTCAATAAAAAATTTCAAAATTTTTCGCTCAAAACTTTGCGATGGTTCTCTCCCTTTTTAGATGTTTGGGATAATAGTTAGTTAAGTGTAATAAGTAAACGAAAATTCGTTTTCAAGACAAAGAATGTTTAATTCTTTAGCAAGGTATGTGAGCCTAATAGAGAAAATTAAAAACATCCATGAAGGATGTTAGCAAACTCATATACCCTATTACGATAACACAAAGGTAAGTAAAATCAACAGTATCGCAAAGATTCCAACAAAATAACTAAAACGAATTTTTTCGACAATTTTTAGAAGACCAGCAATAGTTACAATACCAAATAGAAAAGCTGAAGCCAGTGCAATAACATGATGCCATGAAAAAGACTGAAAGGTATTAATATTAAGTACAATATTTGCAAAGAAAACCAATGGAATTGATAATATAAATGATAGCTCTAATGCTCTTTTTTTATCAATAGCAAGTAACCCCATTCCAGCAATTGTTGAACCAGATCGAGAAATACCAGGAATCGCAGCACAACCCTGAAACAAACCTGTCAGAACCGCTCGCCATTTTGTTAACGTGGTATTCGTGCGGCTATACCCTTTTTCTCCTATGAACAACAGCAGAGCTGTGATACCTAGGAAAATACCAACCATTATATTCACCGCAAAGGAATTAGAGAAAAAATATTCATACTTTTCTACCAATTGAAGTAAGAAATAGCCAACCCCTCCTGAGACTCCAGTAGCAATGACAATAAAATTAAGATATTGCTTTTTCTCTGTGTGTAGTGATGAATAATGAAGAGCATCAGATAAAAGCATTCCTATTTTTTTCCAATACCACACCAGCACCGCAAGTAATGTCCCAAGATGAAGAAAAATTGCATATGAAATTAATTCTGAAAACAGCAGCGGTGACTCAGTAAAAAAATTAGTCTTAACCAAGATAACCATAGCCTCAGATGAAACTGGTAGCCATTCTGCAACTCCCTGGACTGCACCCAAAATAAAGGATTCAAACATACTCCTAGTGTAATAAAAAAACTACCGCAATGATAGTTTAGCAGTTAAAGCAGTATCCTTCGACAGCCCCAACGGTATCTGTTTCCCATGGGCGACATTGACCAGTAATACAGTAATAGGCTGCGTTTTGATTTGTTGTAAAACTATCAGCCCACTCTTCATCTGGGAAATTACAATCCACCGTGTTCCCAGCAGCCCCACAAAAGCGAATACTTACCTGTACCGCTTCAGTAGCGGTTCCTGCATCCCAATATTCCCAATCATACACTGACCCAGGATATGGTCCATCAGGCCAGGCTCCCCCGCCAAGATATGCAGCCATACCCGTAGGTAAAACATCTGGAGAAACATCTCCTGGATAATCACCTATTGCAAGGTTGTACATTTCAAACCCTTGAGCTAATGAACGTAATTCGCTGGCCGCCTTGGCTGTCCGTGCCTTGGTCCGTGCTGATCCAAGGGATGTTAATACAATAGATGATAAAACACCGATAATAGCAATAACTACCAAGAGCTCAATAAGAGTAAAGCCAGCTTGATTTCGGAGAAAAGGTTTCATTCAATAATTATAGCAAATAAAAAAGACTTAGCGTCTTTTAATTTTCTCCTTTGCAACTCACGCAGTATCCGGGATGATCAACAGGTCTATCTGGGTGTGAGCGACACTCTCCTTCGAAACACCAATACATCGCGCTTTTATCATCAAAATCTTCTGCCCATGGTTCGTCAGGGAAATTACAATTCTCTCCGTTGATATCACAGAAACGGAGACTTATTTGAATATATGGATCAGATCCCGTTATATTATCCCAATCATACACTGACCCAGGGTGAGGTCCATCAGGCCAGGTTCCCCCACCAAGGTATTCCTCCATTCCGGCTGGGATATTCCGGCTTACGTCAGGTGGATACTCATCATAATCAATCAGATAAAATTCCATGGCCTGAGCGAATGATTTGAATTCTGTAATTGCCCTGGCGGTATACGCATCAGAGCGTGCTCCTCGAATAACACTCATAAGCACTGATGACAAAATAGTTATCACAGCAATAACAATCAATAATTCAATTAAAGTAAAAGCTTTTTTATTAAAAAATACCTTCATAATTAAGAGTATATCAATAAAAATACCTTACGGTATTTTTATTAGCAAATGCCTTCGGTGTCACCATGTTTTGTATGGGCTTTTACTGCTTTACTCGAAACACATAGTGTTTTTCCAAAATGACATACCTGTTCTTTCGGAGCATTGCAGACTGGGCCACCATGTTCTAGTGGTGGTTCTGGATCAGACTCTGGTTCAGGGTCTGGTGTTGGCTCAGGTGTTGGTGCTGGATCCTCTGGAACTGGCGAATACGTTGAATCATCACATGAAGGAAATTCTAGATTATTAGCAGACCAATGAGTAAAGTTCCTATCGAAATTTGAATTAATACAATAATAATTTCCAAACTCATGGAGCTGAGATTCTTCCTGAGCAAAAGCAATATTAGTAATATCTCCCATATCAAGACGAGCAAGAGTGGCTTCTTGATTTAATTTGACAAAGATTCTGTATTCTCCTTCAGTTGAATCGCAGTGCCAAATTCCACCGTTGTCCTCAATAGTAGTTCTAATATATCCAAATTCTTCACCTGGCTCAAATTCATCACATAAAGTTTCTAAACTTGCCGGGTATTTAGTGAAATCTATGAGGTTGCTCACACCTGATAAAGTTTGTACCATAGAGGCATTTTTTGCTCGAAAATTTTGATCGCCAAAAATATTTAAGCCTATTGTCGCCAAAACTCCTACAATAGCTATTGTGATTAAAATCTCAACCAAGCTGAACCCTTGGTGAAAACTTTTTTTCTGTAATTTCATATTAGTAGAGTATAGCAAAAAAAAACACCTAGTGGTATTTTTTTTACTACTTGAATCGTTTTGTTTTTCGCCTTGAAACAATAGCGTGATTTGAGTATTTTTTCGGTCGTCGTGTTTTAACTCCGTAGGCCAATTTTCCTTGTCGTGTTTTTGGTCCACGCCGAAGTCCAATACCCTGACGCCCTTCTCCTCCTCCGTGTGGGTGATCCACAGGGTTCATAGCTGAACCACGAACGGTAGGACGAATTCCCCGCCATCGTGAACGTCCAGCTTTTCCTCCTTTGACTAATTTATAGTCTGAGTTAGAAACTTCACCAAACGATGCATATGATTGATCAGGAATCTTTCGAACTTCACCTGATGGAAGTTTAATATTAGTATATCCGTTTGCGTGAGCTGTAATTTGCGCGTAAGCCCCTGCAGATCGTACTAACTTAGCACCTCCATTTGGTTTCAATTCAATATTATAGATGAATGACCCTACTGGAATTTTGTGTAGTGGCATTCGGTTTCCTGGTTTTAGTGGAGCATTTTCCCCTACAAGGAATGTATCTCCTACCTTAACCCCTTTTGGCATAACAACGTATCGTCGTTCTCCATCGGCATAACATACCAATGAAATAAATGCTGTTCGGTTTGGATCATATTCAACCGTTTCAATTTTGGCTGGAATATCTCGCTTATTAAACAAGAAGTCAATCATACGATATTTTCGCTTGTTTCCTCCTCCTTTGTGACGAGTTGTGATGCGACCTTGATTATTTCGTCCCATATCTCGCTTTCCTCCTTTGGTTAAAGCCTTGTGAGGTTTTGAAGCGGTCAATGTATTTCGGTAATCAAGTGTCACCATATTTCGCCGTGATGGCGATGTTGGTTTATATTTTTTCATGTGTGTGTTGTATGCTCAGTTCTTATCAGTTACTGAGAACTGTAATTAATCTCACTCTTATCAGTTGTGAGCACTTTAATAAATAGTGGTTCTAAGCTAAATCAATTGAGTCACCTTTCTTCAAAGTTACCATGGCTTTTTTATAGCCTTTTACGTGAACCTTCCTCCCTCGCCGTGTTGCCTTTCGTGGCTGTGTTCGAGCAGTATTCACTGAAAGTGGTGTTACTTTATATGCCTCCTTAATTGCCTTTTTAATTTGAACCTTGTTTGCATCATTTGATACAAGAAAAGTATACACGTTGTTATCTGAAATCATTGCTGCTTTTTCAGTAACACGTGGACCTTTAATCACCCAAGAAAGGTCAGTGCCTTGTGTGTCTTGAGTTTCTTTTTTCGAATCTTTTTTGAAGAGAGCCATACTATTTATTGGTTAGTTTGGTTTCTAAAAATTCGACCGTTTTTTCTGGGTGTTCAAGAACAAGGTATCGATTATTTAACACATCCAGCACGTTAATATTTTGTAGCTGTGCTGTATTCACGTGGTGAATATTTTTCGCTCCAGCTTTTACATCATCTGATAATTCAGGTGATGCGAAGAAAATATTGTTGTGTTTCTTTGTGTTAATCGTTTCGAATCCGTCAGCTTTTTCAAGCGCTTTGAATGAAGCTACGATATCTTTTGTTTTATTTGAACCTGATTCAAGAGTATCAACAAATAATACTTGACCGTTTCGCACTTTTTCTGCGAGTGCTATCAAAAGAGCTTTTTGGCTCATTTTTTTGTTGATTTTTTTACTGTAGTTACGTTCAGCCCGAGGACCAAAAGTAACTCCTCCACCAGCCCAGATAGGTGACCGTCTTGAACCATGACGAGCTTGCCCTGTTCCTTTTTGTCGCCAAGGCTTTCGTCCTCCTCCGCGAACTTCTGATCGGTCTTTAGTATGAGCAGTGTTAGATCGTGCATTTGATTGCATACCAACAGCAACTTGGTGTACTAGGTCTGCATTCCACTCAAGTCCAAAGATTGATTCTGGTAGTTCGAATTCTCGAGCTACTTCTCCCTTCGTATTGTAAACATTCGTTTTCATAGTACGTGCGTAGATTATGCAGAAACGACTTCTAGTAATGTCCCTCGACGTCCTGGAAGTGCTCCTTTTACCAATAATTGTCCGTTCTTTGTATCAACTGCAACAACCTTAAGATTTTTTACAGTTGTTCGATCTGAACCCGTTCGACCAGCCATACGGGTACCCTTGAATACTCGCTGTGGCCCTGTTGCCCCAATAGACCCTGGACGACGTGTGTCGTGTCGGTGTCCGTGGGACGTAGGTGCTCCGGCAAAGTTGTGACGTTTCACAACCCCTTGGAACCCCTTACCTTTTGATACTCCTGATACTGCGATAACGTCTCCGGCTTCAAATACTGAAGCATCAAGAGTATCGCCAGCTTGTAATTCTGAAGTTGCTCCGTTTTTTAAACGAAATTCTTTAACAAAACGGAAATTTCCTTTTCCAGCAAAGTGACCTTGCTGGGCTTTGTTAATGTTTTTTTCTTTTCGTTCCCCTGAAGCTATTTGTACCGCATCATATCCATCAGTTTCAACTGATTTTACGTGGGTTACGGTTGCTTCTGGAACAGAAATAACTGTTGCAGGAACAACAACACCATCTTCATTGAAGAATTGGGTCATGTGCTCCTTTGTTCCTAGAATAAATTTCATAGTGTGCATATGTTCATACCGAAGGCGAAGACGCCCTCGGTAGTGGAACATCTAAGTGGTTGACTGCAGAGCAGCCAACATTAGTAAATAATATTAATCAAACAGCTATAAGTGTGTTTGAAATATGAATTACATCATCTTTACGTCGATATCGACTCCAGATGGTAAGTTCATGTTTGTTAACGCTTCCACAACTTTTGGTGTTGGATTGATAATATCAATCAACCGTTTGTGAATGCGTGTTTCAAATTGTTCACGGGCGTCCTTGTATACAAATGATGCGCGGTTAACCGTGTACTTTTTGATGTCTGTTGGAAGTGGGATTGGACCACGTGTTTCTGCCTCGTATGAAGCAGCCGTATCCATGATTTGCTTTACCGATGTATCGAGTATTTTACTTTCATAGGCACGAACGCGAATACGTAGTGTTGATCCTTGTGTTTTTTGTTCTGCCATAAAATCAATTAATTACGCTGCTAGGCGTTGATTTTAGTAACAACTCCAGCTCCAACGGTTCGTCCTCCTTCTCGAACAGCGAATCGCATGTTGTCGTTGATCGCAACAGGCACTTGTAGTTTTACCTTAAGAGTAATAGTGTCTCCTGGCATAACCATTTCAGTTCCTTCTGGAAGTTCAATTTCTCCGGTTACGTCAGTTGTTCGAATGTAGAACTGAGGTTTGTAACCTTTAAAGAATGGTGTGTGTCGTCCACCTTCTTCTTTTTTAAGAACGTAGATTTCAGCTTCGAATTCTGTATGTGGAGTAATCGTTCCTTTTGCTGCAAGAACTTGTCCTCGAGTAATGTCTTCTTTTTTAAGACCTCGAAGAAGAATTCCAGCGTTATCTCCAGCAAGCCCTTCTTGAAGTTGCTTATTGAACATTTCAACTCCAGTAACGGTTGAAACAGTTGTATCTTTGATTCCAACAATTTCAATTTCTTCTCCAACCTTTACTTTACCTTGTTCGATTTTACCTGTTACCACTGTTCCTCGTCCTTCAATTGAGAAAATATCTTCTACTGGCATAAGGAATGGTTTATCAAGTTCTCGTACTGGTTCTGGGAAGTATGTATCCATAGCTTCTACAAGCTCAAGGATTTTTTGTACCCACTGGTCATCAGCTGAATCTGCCTCAAGAGCTTTCAGTGCTGACCCTTTGATAACTGGAGCGTTGTCTCCATCAAATTCATATTTAGTAAGAAGATCACGTAGTTCCATTTCTACAAGGTCTACCATTTCTTCTTCACCTTCCATCATATCCATTTTATTAATGAAAACGATTAAGTTCGGTACACCAACTTGCTTTGCAAGAAGGATGTGTTCTCGCGTCTGTGGCATTGGACCATCAGTCGCAGCACACACGATAATAGCACCGTCCATTTGAGCAGCACCAGTAATCATGTTTTTGATGTAGTCCGCGTGACCTGGAGCATCAATGTGTGCGTAGTGACGAGTATCTGATTCGTACTCGTTGTGTGAGATTGAGATAGTAATACCTCGTTCTCGTTCTTCTGGAGCGTTATCAATTCCTGAAACGTCTCGCATTTTTACTGTTTTACCAGCAAGGTTCAATGAGTGCAGAATTGCTGCAGTCAAAGTAGTTTTACCGTGGTCAACGTGACCAATAGTTCCCACGTTTACGTGGACTTTATCTCGGTTGAATTCTGACATGTGAATGTTTTTGAATTAGTAAGTACATTACGCGACGTCTAACCTTTCAATATCAATACATAGAACTAATTGCGCGTGTTCTGTGATTAATATTTTCCGGCTATGTGTTGCATCTCGTAAGTGGTACTGAGTAATAAAATTTAATGTTTTTATTTCCAAAAAGCTTGGTAAATAAAAACCACAACAACACAAGCTGTGATATTGAATATATTAGTTTTTTGCTTATAAATGTCAAAGAGTTTTCCACGAATATTCCTTATATTATAAGGGTTTAAAGGACATTATATGTCTTTTATAAAGGACATTATTACAGAGCAAAAATGTCCTTGTAAAAGCCCTATTTTGTAACAAAAAAGAGCATGATGCTCTTTTTTGTTACAAATTATCAATTAGCCAATTCTTTTGTTCATCATCAAATTTTTCAAAATTTAATAGAAGAAAAACTTTAATTCGATCATGTAGGTCTGATTCTGCTATCTTTTTACTAAATTCTTCTTTACTCATAATTTTTTCATTTCTAACTTAACCTTTTCTGCGAGTGCTTTGTATAAATCAACTGGTAATTCATCTGATGTAAAGCCTTCTGGTAATTTCTCTTTTGGATAAAATACTTCCTTTATTGCTCCTGTTTCAGTATTAACAATTTTTATATTTACAGCATCATTAGCTTGTTCAGTAGTATTATTTTCCGGAACATCGTCATAAATAATATAATGATCTGGCATTGTGTATTCAGGGAAATCTATATCTTCAAGATATTCTGTACTCCCTCTATAAATTGTTTCAAAATCACCTTTATTTTCTGGCTCATTAACAACTAATTGATTTTCACCTCCAAAATCTAAATTAAATGCTTCTTGGGCATACATTTGGAATTTTAAGACTGGTGACTGTTCTCTATTTTCATTAAACAAGTCAGATTCATTAATAAAAGCAACAGTGGGCTTGATAGATTCTACTTTGTTTGTACTTCTTTTTGCCCAAGTTTCTTCGTAATTTTCAATTTTATTTCTTAATATATCTCTACTCTCTTCTAAGGTTACATTTTCCTGTGCATCCGCATTAAATGAACCTAGAGTGATAACCCCCCCAGCGCAAGCATTTTTAAATATTTTTTAGATTTTTCCCAGTTTGTTGTTTTTCCTTCAATTGAGTTTTCCTTTTTTTCAACTGCTGGTGGTTTGTCAAAATTAAATTTCATAATAATTTTATTATACTATATATAAAAAAAAACTTAATTTATTATAATTCAGTTAAAATTTCCGATCCGTTTTCCGTAATTAACACTGTATGCTCTACATGTGCAGAGACTTGTTTATCGGCGGTGGTTACTGTGTATCCATCATTATGAAATTTCACATTTGAGGTTCCTAGATTAAACATCGGCTCAATAGCGATAATCATTCCAGGTTTTAAGGTTGCACCGGCTCCGGCTTTTCCATAATTAGGCACATACGGATCTTCGTGAACGGCAAGCCCAACCCCGTGACCTGATAATTCTTTGACGTTTCCGTAACGTTTATTATTAAAAGATTCGATCGCATGCCCGATATCACCAACAGTATTACCTGGCTGCGCTGCAGCAATTCCTAGTGCAAGTGCCTCACGCGTATCATGCACAAGTTGAGCCTTTTCTTTTGAAACATTTCCAACAATGACGGTCCGTGCTGAATCCGTAAACATATTTTTGTATTTCAAGCCAAGATCTATGGAAACAATGTCTCCATCCTTGATAATCATATCGTTAGTTGGAATTCCGTGAACAATAACATCATTGATCGAAACACAGAGACTTGCTGGGTATTTAGGGGTATGTCGATCAGGTGAATACCCTAAAAATGACGGCTCTGCCCCTGCTGCTCGAACCTTCTGTTCAGCAATGATATCAAGCTCTTTTGCCGAAATACCTGGGGTAATTAATTCCTCAAGTTCATTTAAAATACGCGCATGTATTTTCCCAGCAGCCCGCATAATAGCGATTTGATTGTCATTTTTTATAGTAATTGCCATAGCTAGCTGTATCCTAACAAAATGACCAAAAATAAAAACCTCTGACAAGGTTTTAATTATCTGCAGGAGTTACCCCAACCGTAATACTATTATTCCCCCATGCTAAATTTGTACCGTTACTACATCTGGTCACGCCCCCGCTTTCCGTCGGATCGATAGTACGTTCTTGATTATATACGAGCATATACCATTGACCTGGCGTACACCCGATAGAGAAGCCTGTTCCAGTATAGTACGCATAACTCAAACCGCCGTTATATGGATAAGCACTTTCATCAGAAGGATCGCGAGGTAAATTCATCCCGATCTCAGTCTCAAAATTATCCCAAGTGTGTGGTAGTCGCCAACCATTGGTAACAGGATATTCTCCATTATTAGTGTAGTAAGTTTCAAGTGCCGTTTGAATATTCTTAATATCTAGCTGTCGCCGTGCATCACGAGCACTCGCTCGAGCATCAGACAGTGAACCTAATATAGTACTCGAGAGCACTCCAATAATCGAAATAACTACTAATAGCTCAATAAGTGTGAATCCTTTTTTCATTAAATATAGTGTAGCAAGAAATATCAAAAAAAACGATTATGATATAACCGTTCCTTCAAAATGTTCACCGTTAAGGTAACCTTTCAGATTTTCAATTGATGCGCCAAGAATTGCAACAGTAATACCAAGCTCTTGGGCTTTGCGGGACGCGATTGGATCAAAGGGGGCTGACATACCCGGTGTCCATTCTTTTGGTATAAGATTTCGGTATTCATCCCAAGAAAGTTTGTCGTAGCGAACAGCATCTGGATTTATTCTTGGATCTTCATTGTACACATGCGAAGTATTTGAAAAATTGATAATTCTCTGTGCCCCAGAAACTTGTGCCATTTCAACAGCATCAGTATCTGACGAACAACCGGGTTCCCAAGCACCAACAATAACCAATGATTCATTAATACCTTCTAAATCTTTGGGTTTTAAAATAACTTCAGAGTGAACATTAAGGTCAGAGAATATTCGATATAAAAGTTCACAGTTAAGACGAATTGTCTGAATACCAATCCAATCTAAATCTTCATCGTTTGTATTCTGAAATTCTTCTGCTGCTGCTTGGTAACGACGACAGGTTTTCCCTCCACCAACAACCAACGCTATTTGATATCCATCAGTGATAAAGTACCGAACCATATTTTTAAGTGATTTGATAAAATCCACATCAATAGATTCTGGGATCAATAATGAACCACCCATTGCTATTACAATTGTCTCTTTAAATTTCATATACCTAGTCTTGTAATATTTCTTTAATTGATTGATGAATAGACTCAACTGACCCTTCACCATCAATATCGAAAACCTTATAATTTTTCTTTTCTCTGAGAAGTTCTAATGACGGGAGCACCTTTTCATTATAAAAAGTAATTCTATTTTCAATTGCCTCTCTATCAACATCATCGGTTCGACCACGTTCAGTCATACGACGACGAACTTCTTCTTCTGAAACTTCGATGTGGATTACTACAACGTCGTCTGCTCGATTGTAATAATCTAATGCTCTATCGAGAGTATCCACTTGATGGAGAGTTCTCGGATAACCATCGAGAATGAGAATTTGTTCTGGATCATCAAGATTTTGCACTAAATCACCAACAAGGAGCCAGTCTGTAAGAAAATCTGGTACCAACTCACCTTTTTTGATTATATCTCTGAGACGATCCGAAGTGTATCCATCCCCTTTCACCATTTGTCTAAAGAGATGTCCTGATTCAAAATGATAAACCTCTCTTTGATTTGAAATAATTTGTTTTTTAAGCAATTCAATTTGCGTTCCCTTTCCTGAACCAGATCGACCCATTACAATAAGTGTTTTTGGTATGTTCATGCCGCGTATGATTATAACAAACTGAGATAGAAAAACAAAAAGCAGCTTATTCAGCTACTTCTTCTCCTTCCTTGTTAGGTTCATTAATTTTTACATTAACGCGGGCCTGAGATTTCATACCGCACACTCGAACCAAAGTTCGAATTGATTTTGCAGTTGCTCCCTGGCGTCCAATAACTTGCCCCATATCTTCTGGGTTTACGTCTAGCGTCAGCAGTACTCCCATATCGTCAACGGTTTTTGTTACCTTTACGTCATCAGGATTATCTACTATCCCTTTTATAATATATTCAAGAAAGTCTTGTGGTTCTGTCATAATTTCCTTCTGTGGTACATCTACCCTGATCATGAATAGACGTGGTTAGTTTATAGTGTTACGTAACAACATGAATAGTCATGTGTTATTTCTATTATACCTAATGACGAGTTTATTTTGCAAATATAAAACCACTCTTTCGAGTAGTTTTACCAGGCAAAGTGTGCAAACGCCTTGTTTGCCTCTGCCATTTTGAGAACTGTTTCTTTTTTCTTTACTGCTTCCCCTTCTCCGGCTGCTGCCTGAAGAAGTTCATCAGCAAGGAATACTTTCATGTCATTACCTTTTTTTGATCGAGCGCCGTTGATAATCCATCGCATAGCAAGTGATAATTGCCGTTCTGGACGTACTGGAACTGGAACTTGGTAATTAGCACCTCCGACACGACGTGATCGTACTTCGGTAGATGGACCTGCGTTTTTAAGCGCGGCTTCAAAAACTTCTAGTGGTTCTTTATCAGATTCTTTTTCTTTAATGATATCAAGAGCACCATAGACAATTTTTCGAGCAGTCTCTTTTTTTCCATCAAGCATGATGTAGTTGATGAATTTAGCGAGTGCTACTGAATTATATACTGAATCTGGTTGTGGTTGTTTTCTGTTTTTTACTGGTCTTCGCATAATATTTTACTTATTCGCCTTTAGGCTTTTTAACACCATATCGTGAACGAGACTTCTTTCGTCCATCAACACCTGTTGCATCAAGAACTCCTCGTACAACGGTATACCGAACTCCAATCAAGTCCTTTACACGTCCTCCTCGCAATAGCACTACTGAGTGCTCTTGCAGGTTGTGCCCCATTCCTGGGATATACGCTGTAACTTCCATACCGTTTGTTAAGCGAACACGTGCAATCTTTCGAAGCGCTGAGTTTGGTTTTTTAGGTGTTGTTGTTGTCACCTTGGTACATACCCCACGCTTAAATGGTGATGGGTATTTTGTTGGTCGGTTTTTCAATGAATTGAAACCACGACGAAGTGCTACCGCTTTTGGTTTTGATGTCTGCTTTGTGCGACCTTTTCTAATGAGTTGATTAATTCTTGCCATAATATAAATGAGTATAAAAACAGCTCCTTAAAGAGCGTTCATATGATTAAGACATTACTATAATGTTTTTAAAATGCAAGAGACCTGTTATTACATTATCTACAGGCTTAATAGGAAGTTCGATATACCAAAAATAACCGGTTCGATTATATCAAGACCAATGAACAGAAAGGCAATTAGGATAGGAAATGCATATCTGCGCAGGCTCTCTTTTATATGTCGGTACTGTTCTGGGATAAGGGCAAATAATACGTGATGCCCATCTAATGGTGGAATTGGAAGCAAGTTAAATATTGCCAAGGCAACATTCATAACAACGGTAAGCTGAAGAAATGACGTTCCTAGTGGGCCCATTGAAGCAAGACTGAGAACAAGTACCGCCAATATAGCAATACCAATATTGGTTAGCGGACCTGCAACAGCAACCTTTACAGCGTCCCAGCGGGGATTTTTAAAATAATGTGGATTAAATGGTACTGGTTTTGCCCACCCAAGAATAAAAGGTGCGCCCGAAATAATTAGTAACGCAGGCAATATAACTGAACCAAACCAATCAAGGTGAACTAAGGGATTTAAGGTGAGCCTTCCTGCAATACGAGCTGTAGGGTCACCAAGTTTATCTGCGGTGTATCCATGAGCTACCTCATGAAAGACTACAGAAATTATAAGAATAACGACAAATAAAATATCTTGCATACATGCAGTATAGGGAAGTTTTTAAACTGTTCAATGCACTTGCATTGATAACCGCTTGTGCTAATATCAAAAACATTATACGTCCGGGTCAGAAAGGCCTGTAATCAAATAAAACTATGTCACGAACATGTCCAATCACAAAGAAAGGGTCACAAGTTGGCGGAGGTTACAGTAACCGTACCCGTGCGACTGAGTTTAATCCAACAGGAAAACGACGACGTTTCCCAAATCTTCAAAAGAAACGGGTATACGTTCCAGAACTTGATCAAACCTTTGTTATGAAAATCTCAACTGAGGCAATCAAAACAATCAAGAAAAATGGAGCATACGTTACGCTGAAAAAAGCAGGAATCATTAAATAAAAAAGAGTTCAGATAATCTGAACTCTTTTTTATTTCCTTTTCCACACCTTGCCATCAGACGCGAAGCTAATAGTTCCTTCGTCACAGGTACTGAGCATTTCTACATTGTTTATAAATAAAGTAGAGAGAACCTCTGTATGAGGATGACCAAAGCGATTATTACAGCCATAAGAAAGAATAGCAAATTCAGGAGAAACTGATTCCATGAAATCTTTTCCTGTAGAAGTACTTGACCCGTGATGCCCCACCTGAAGAATATCAGCTTTTATTTTTTCGCCATATGCATTAACAAGATCATGCTCTACAAATTTTGATGCATCTCCAGTAAATAAAATAGTATTATCAAAATGCTTTACCTTTATAACGACTGAATGATCGTTAGCATCATACGAGTCATTGTGCTCATGTGGATACAATATTTCAAGAGTAAGCCCGGGCTCAAGGGTAAACACCTGCCCGATACTGGCTGTAATAATTTGAGTAGTACTAAGTTTTTCAAACACGCTATTATACAATTCAGAACCAGCAGCTAACCCAGAATGAAGCATGGTATCAATAGCAAATTGATCTATCACCCCTATCATACCACCAACATGATCGAGGTCGGGATGCGTGAGAATCAGGAGGTCTATTGTTCTGTTGTGCAACGGAATCAGTGAACCAAGGTCGTGTACTATATCCGGTCGAGCCCCAACATCAATAAGGATATTTTTACCCAGGGGTGTAGTTATAAGCGTCGCATCACCCTGCCCCACATCAATAAAGTGCACATCCATATTCTGGCTTTTACCAAAAAAATAAAAACTGAAAATAACTGTTACTAGCAAACATACAGTGGTAATAGCAAAAAGATTCGGGTGCTTTGTCTTCATATAATCAGTATCTCAAAAATACCAGAAAAAATAAAAAGCCTAAGTGGCTTTTTTACAATGCTCAAGAAAGCCTTGAACAATTTTTTGAACGACAGTATCGAGATCATTCTCAGGAAGTCCAGTATCAATCACAAGATCAAAATGCTTGTGGTCAGTGTGATCAATATTATACAAACTCTTGTAACGCTTGATATCACTTTGATACCGAGATTGCATCTTAGCTTTCATTTCTTCAATATTTTTAGCATGCTCACTTTTTAATCGACTTTCGTTTGTCTCTAGGTCCATTAGCATGCGAACAGCTGCAACATCAGGGTCAATTTCCAAATAGACCTTATATGATTCAGGAATCCAGTGAAAGGCTAGTCGTGAATCAATAATAAGATTTGACTCTCCTCCTTTATTTTTAAGGACATCATCAATCTGTTTATCAATTTCTGGGTTAGACTCTGCTTGCTTTACAAGCTCTTGAATACTCAAACCTCTCTCAGTTGCTATACCTCTTAAAAAGTCTCCCGAAGAAAAATGAGTTAGATTTAATAGTTTAGCAACTTTTTTAGCGGCACTACTTTTACCGCTACCAAGCTTTCCTGCGATTGTAATTATTTTCTTCGGTTCCATAGAGGCATACTATCATACTTTAGCTCTCTGTGCTTTTTGTATAGTATATACCCAATATCCAATACCCCCGTACATAATAAACATCCATACGTAATGAAATTGTGGAATCATAATTGACCCATAGGGTACAGCCGCAAAAATATCAACAATAGTTAATTGGTATTTCAAAAAATACGTGGAAATGTATGCGAAGATAATTGAAAAATAGGGAAATAGATATGCAGATATAGAAGTAATAAATCCAAAAAGCATTGCATATGGCACCGCGAATAGAACCAATACATTCACTATAGGTGAGATTAGTGAAAACTCGCCTATTTGATAAATTAAAAGTGGCAAGACCATAATTTGCGCTGAAATAGTAGCGACAGCACTTTCTTTAACGGCAAAATATTTTGGTAACAATGAAAATTTTCTTTCAAGATAAGGAGCTAAAGCAATCAGTCCATACGTTGCCAAAAACGACAACTGAAAAGAAATATCATAGAGCAGAAGACGCGGGTTATACAATACCATGCAGATCCCTGCGATAATGAGTGCGCGGCTAATATTGTAACGAGCACCGAGCGTATCAGCCAACACAATAAATACCGCCATAATTGAAGCACGAACGACTGTTGGACCAGCGCCGACTAGAAGAGCAAAAGCAGCAATTCCCAAAACCGCGATAAGGGAACGCGGTACCCGCGGCAAAAAGCCAAGCATACTCGTCAAAATTTTAATCACTAAGGAAACATTGTATCCTGAAAGCACGACAATATGCATAAGCCCGACAATACGAAATTTCTTTTCTGTTTCTGCATCGAGACCTCCATCTTGCCCAAATAAAATCCCAGCTAACAACCCTGATTCAGGAGCTGGAATCAAGCGGTAGATATTTTCCAAAAGACTGTTTTTAAATTGATAGAGTGACCCTAAAATGCTAGTTGGCAATGTTTCGATACGATCAACCTCGGCAAATGACATCGTATAGGAAATATTACTGTTTTTAAGATAGCTTCCGTAATCAAATTCTCGACCTGATTCAGTGATAAATGACTCAGGTTGTTCTAATTCACCCTCGATACGTAAATAATCTCCATAGTGAACATTAACATCGCGTATCGCTGATACCAAGACCCGCGTTTCAACAGAAAATTCATCTTCTGAATACAGTGAAGTAAGAGTGTCGACATCAAAAGAAAAGCGTTGATAGAGACCAGAATAGATAGGCTCGGAAACAACCCTCCCTTTCACAATAATTTCTTCAGGCTCGTGTGCAAAGATATCAAGCGGCATTGATTGAAATCTCTGTTCTGCGTAATCTGCACGCATAAAACCAAGGATAGACATACTACTTACTATAAAAATTACAGGGAAATATTTTTGAGAAAATGTAGCAATTGAAAATAACACAAGCCCAGCTAGAACCATCATAAACAGCGAAAAATCAACATCTGCATGCAGCTGTCGAACGAGTATCCCAGCAAGTAACCCTCCTGCTGTGCCATAGAAATACTTGACCATCATTACTTTGATTGTACTATGGAAACTAAAGACAAACCAAAAAAAATAATAAAATTTATGAAGAAATTACAGTTTTGCCTGCAGCTATCTGGTTTTTTAAACTCAAACACTTTAGAAAGATTACTTAAAAAATTAGATGATTATATTGATTTTTTAAAAAAAATTGGAGATCTACAAGGATATAATACTTTCGATCTTTTAGAAGAAAATGAACATTTCAGGGATGAATATGTTGGTAAAAAGAAATCAGCAATCATTGCTTATGAAAAAATTCAAATTGTATTTAATCACGCGGGATATACAAAAACTGCAATGAAAAAGTATGATGAAGATACATGCATAAAAAATATCTGCGAAGTTTCAAAGCTTTTACTAGGGCTTGTAAGAAATTCGAAAACATTATTCAAATCTGAAAAAACTATCGATTTTCGAATTTCTGAAATTGCAGGAGTAAGAAGATCAGTGGAGCAACTGCAAAAACAATTATCATTATTTTTAAATGAGAAGTTCGAAGTTGAGATATCACAAACAAAGAACAAAAAAGAATTAACGAAAGTTTCTTAACTACGAGCCAGGACTATCCTGGCTTTTTTTTATTTCAATGGTAATATTTATATAAATCAAAATACAAACAATATGAAAAAGCTTTCAATCTCAGATCAAGAAATTTTAATAATTCAAAATTACGTTGAAGAAATTAGAAAAATTAAGTTAATTCAAATTGACGCTAAGTCTCTGGAAGAAAGAGCAAAAAGTTTTCCAAAGCTAGCAAAAGATATGATTTCCAAGCAGAAGCAAATCTCCTTAAAGCTTCGAAAAAAAGCATTTAACGAGCTTAAGCGAGAATTTCAAGATATTCTGGCAAATCTCAAGGAACAGGTTGTCGAAAACAGGCTAGTCCAAAAATACCCAAGCATCATTGAGTATACCTATGCTGAAGGGGCGGAAATGGCTTATAGAGACTTACAAAAGATTCTTACTGAGCTAGAAATTAAAGAAATAGCTGCTAAAAAAAGAAAAACTGCATAAGAGTATAAAAAGCAAATAGTAAAAACCCGGGTGAGCTCGGGTTTTCTTTTACAAAAATTGTTTAATTTTTTCTGTATTTTTTTCAAATTCTTTCTCGGAACCATTGCTGGGAATGGCTGGGAATAATTTAATATGTGCATGCGGCACCTCTTCTCCTACTACCTTGCATATAATCATTTTGGTATCAAATGCCTGCTGTAGTGCTTTGGAAATTGTTCGTGCTAATTGCCAATATTCATCATAGCGTTCAACATCCCAAACCCATCGTGCCGGGGTTTTTGGAATAACCAGGCAGTGCCCTGGAGCCTCGGGCATATGATCCAAAAATACCAAGAAGTTATCGTCTTCGTGCACAATATGTGCTGGTATTTCTTTGTCTACTATTTTTTCAAAAATATTTTTCTCTGACATGACTCAATTATATCACGGTATAGTTTCTGACATGAAAAGCTTTCTTCTTTTCTGAATATCTTTAGGTATACTTTGACAATGGATATCTATACCCTGTCTGAAAAAATTACACAGAATCACCCTCTCTTAAAAAAATACTCTCCTCTCGTAGCCCAGCTATTGCTTAATCGCAGTATTACAGAAACTACTGCAGCAGAAGAATTTATCAAGCCTAGTTATACAGGAAACCACGACCCCCTGCTTCTTCATAATTGCGAGCAAGCAATTGATCAAATATATTCTGCAATAATACATACCAAGAAAATTATTATCTATGCTGATTATGATGCCGATGGAATCCCCGGTGCAGTAGTGCTCTCGACCCTTTTCGATAAAATTGGATACACCAATTATGATATCTACATCCCTCATCGCCACGATGAAGGGTATGGCCTCCACATAGAAGCACTTGAGAAATGTAAAAACGATGGTGCTGAACTTATCATTACCATTGACCTTGGTGTTACGGCGATAGACCAAGCAGATTGGTGTAATGATAATAATATTGAGTTAATTGTTACTGACCACCATTTGCCACAAACTGATCCGGCTGGAAATGAAGAGTTGCCACATGCTCTTGTAGTAAACCCAAAACAATCAGCATGCCATTACCCAGAACCTATGCTCTGTGGAGCTGGAGTCATCTTTAAAATTGTTCAGGCCTTCATTCAAAAATATGGAGAAGAATTTAATGTTCACGTCGGATGGGAAAAATGGCTGCTTGATATGGTCGGGTTGGCTACCATATCAGACATGGTTCCTTTGACTGGTGAAAATAGAATTTTTGCTTATTTCGGAATGGAAGTAATGAAAAAAACGCGGCGAGGAGGATTAAAAAAAATGATGTGGGATGCAGGAATTAATAATCGCTACATGACCACCAGTGATATTGGATTTAATCTCACTCCCCGTATTAATGCTGCGTCACGTATGAGTCACCCTAAAGATGCGCTTGCAGTGCTTCGCGCATCTAAAACAAATGAAATAGAGCGTAGTGCAAATCTACTCACCGAACTTAACAACACACGTAAAAAACTCACGCGCAGCACCACCAAAAAAGCTATTGCTATGGTAAATGAAAAGAATATCCCGAAAGTTATAGCTGTGGGAAACAAGGATTGGAGTATCGGTATTGCGGGATTAGTTGCCTCAAAGCTTGTTGATCGGTTTAAACGACCGGTCTTTGTGTGGACAGAGGAACATGGAGTTATTAAAGGGTCTGCGCGCAGCTATGGCGACGTACACTTGATTGAACTAATGAAAGCCTGTCCTTCTAGTACCTTTGAATCATTTGGCGGACACAAAGAAGCGGCAGGTTTTACCTGTACCAAAAAATATATTGATGATTTGGAAACATATTTATCAGAGGCACTGAATTCCCTTCCTCAAGAAAAAAGCACTCAAAGACATGGCATCATCGTTGATGCAGAAATAGGAAAAGATCAGATAATATTTGAAACCTACAAAGACCTAAGAAAACTTGCACCATTTGGTATTGGTAATGAAGAACCAATATTTATCATCAAAGACGTTCAACTTGAACATGTCGGCACTTTTGGTAAAGAAGGAGATCATACGGAAGTTGTATTTTCAAATACTAAAAATGAACCTATTCGAGGGATCTGTTTTTTCAAACAGCCAAATGAATTTACTATAACCCCAAAAACTGGCGATACCGTTTCTCTTGTCGGAACTATAGAATTTTCGACATTCATGGGTAAAAATGAATTACGCATAAAAGTTATCGATATAACAGAAATTGACAAAATATAATTTAGATATATTATTTAATAAAATAATCATTTAAATATCTACTATTATGGCAAAGTTAATTAGTCAGAATGCCCTCATCTTGAGACACCAGTTCCAACGTCAAAATTATTTACTAACGAGTTATGCTAACCAAAATTTTCATAATGCGTTCACAGTAACTTTCGAAACAGGCGAAGAGTATATCGTTGGTTTCAGGCAAAAAGACGAGATAATTGAAATTTTTCAAGATATCGATTTCTTTGGTGGCCCAGAACCATCTTTGAAACTTACCCTAGCTGATGGCCCTAAAATATTCCCACTTAACGACGAACGAATCTTAAATGAGAATTTTAATCTTCGACCTATCGAGTCGAAATGCCACGTGCTGGAGTACCCTGAATCTGATCTCCCCGAGAAGAATTGGCAAACTCGCTCGGTAACAAGAAAATAAAATGAGAGGAACTGCAAAAAATACTAATTCTTAATCACATGAGCCTACTTATGTGGCTTAAAATCCTGCAATACTACGGTATGTAGGATTTTTTCTTGCAGAAATGGCGCTTCCCTATTATCATTTTAGGTATGTTGAACTATAACGAAATCAAAGAACGAAAATATATTCTATTGGACGATGAGCCGTATGAAGTCGTCTCAGCCCAGGTGTCACGAAAACAAGCTAACAAACCAGTCAATAAAACTAAACTTAAATCACTTTTAAACGGGCGTGTTGTAGAACATACCTTCCATATGTCAGACAAGGTGAATGAAGCAGATATGTCAAAGCAAAACTTTGTGTTCATTTATCGTAAAGGAAATGAATTTTGGTTTCATGCCGAAGGTGACAAATCAGATCGATTCCCGATTGGTACTGAAGTAATTGGAAATGCAGAATATTATATTCTCCCTAACGAAACTATTGAATTTTCAGTTTTTACGAATGACGATGATGAAGATATGATTATCGGTGTAAATCTTCCATTAAAAATGGAGCTTAAGGTCAAGGATGCACCACCAGCGGTTAAAGGAAATACTGCCCAAGGTGGTGACAAGATTGTCACCACAGTAACCGGATTAAAGGTTACCGCCCCAATGTTTATTAATCCAGGTGATGTGATCGCTGTTAGCACTGAGACTGGCGAATATTCCGAACGCGTTTCTAAGGCATAATAAAAACTACCTAAGAGGTAGTTTTTATTATGAACGGATATATGGAAGTAATCCCATAAATCGTGCTCGCTTGATTGCTGTTGCAAGTTGACGCTGCATTTTTGCAGACGTTCCTGTTCGCTTTCGCCCCATAATGCGGGCTGACGGTGTCAGAAACTTTTTGATCAACTCGGTATCTTTGTAATCAATGTGTTTGATATTGTTTTGCTTGAAATAGCAGTGTTGTTTCATACAAGTAGTTGGTTAGTAATTAAAAAGGAATATCTTCTGGATTAATATCTTCTTCTGGATATTCGATAGTATCTGGCTCTGAATCGTCTTGTGGAGCTGATACTGGATTTTCAGATTGAGGAGTCATATTGCCAACACCTTGTGCCCGGCTTCCAAACTGAACGCTCTCTGCGACAACTTCAGTTCGGTACATCTTTTTACCTGAACCTGCGTCATCCCACGACCGTGTTTGCATACGCCCTTCAACCATCGCTTGAGAACCTTTTTTCAAATACTGAGCTGAAGTTTCAGCCTGACGCCCAAATACCACGATATTGTGATAGTCAACTGCTTCTTGTTTTTGCCCCGCTTGGTCTTTCCAAACACGGTTTGTTGCAAGAGAGAAGTTGGTTACCTTGATTCCTGAAGGAAGTGTTTTCATTTCAGGATCTCGAGTTAGGTTTCCAATGATTGTAGCTTTGTTTAAATACATAATAGATGTGTGGTTAATGAATACCTCATAAGTATACCAAGAGGTATACCTGGTGAATAGTTACGTTATTCTCGTCCTCCATCAAGCTGTGCTTGAAGTGTTTCAAGTTCGTCCCATTTACCATTCTTGGCAAGTGTTGCTTGTTTTTTCCATGTAGATGGATCATGTTGCGATAAATCAGCAGCAGCAAGATAATCACGTAGATCTCCCACCTTTGACCCTGATAAATCAGCGTAAGTATAAATATCTTTTTTATTTAATACCTCTGCAATTTTTGGTCCGATTCCTTCAATTTTAGTTAAATCATCTGAAATTGAAGAAGATGCTGACTGAGTTGTTTCAGAATCATCTGATGTAGATTCGTCTGAATCATCTTCATCTACTAGTTCTGCTCCTCCAAAATCTTCGTCATCTTCGTCTTCGTCATCGCTCTTGTTAACACGTGCAAGTTTGTACGGTCGTTCTGAAACAATCGTATTATCTCGCTCTGTTTTAATAACAAGTGATCGAATTATGGTTTCAATAGCTTCTACTTCGTCAGTAAGCTCATCAATAACATCTGGTGTTACGTCAAACTTAATCCATCCGAAATATGCTTGAGAATAGATATGTTTTTTATTATTAATCATTTTGGTCATATCATATGCCAAATCAATTAATTGAGGTTGTTCCTCTGAAATTACAATACCTTTGTGTTTAGTAATAATAGCCACTAGCGCATCGCGCTCTTCTGTGAGATCCCCTTCGTTTACGGTTGGCATTAAAAGATACCCTACTTCGTAAACGCGTGGCTCAGGTGTGTAAACACCTTGTTGAGAATCTGCGTGTGTATTATTTTCTTTCATACCCTGTTTATACTACGGATTTTAACTTTTTTGTAAATAAAAACCTCGCGCAGCAAAAGCGCGAGGTATATTGGGGATGTGAGTTTTACAGCTCTCTACTGTCAAAAATCAAAACAAACTTAGGTTGGCCCTCATCGGGGCCAAAGTTACACGAAGCCTGAGCTCGACATGCACGGTATAACTACGTACCATTCTTGCTCATACAGTATTACCTGTTTGTCTTTGCGCTTAACTTTGATTTCTACAATCCCATCAAATAGTACTACTTCATCGGTCTTTTCTGCATTTTGAGCAGGCAATACGTAGGTAATACTATCTTGTGGTATTTCTTTTTCGATTTTTTCTTCCATTCCGTAACCTATGTAGCTAACGGAAAGAATACATATACTCAGTACAATGTTCCGTTTCATATAGTTTAGGATTGGTTATTTGTCTTTATTATACATCAAATCGACACCTTCCCGAAAAAGAAAAATAGTTGTACAACTATTTTTTTAATCTGTACAGATTCTGTGCATTTTCCATTACCTGATTTGCCATCTCATATTCATCTATTTTTTTAATGCGGGCTATCTTACCAAGAACCTCACGAACGTGTGATGGTTCATTCCTCTGACCCCGATATGGATGTGGTGTTACATATGGCGCGTCTGTTTCAGATAAAATTTTATCATTTGGAACAGCCTTCACTAGTTTCTCATACATACCTGCAAAGGTAATCACCCCAGTAAATGAAATATAAAAACCAAGTTCAATAAATTCTTGTGCTATTTCAGGAGTTCCCGCAAAAAAATGCGCCTGCCCTCGTAGATTACCCTTGTCCTTATATTCACCAAGAATCTCAAGAACATCACGGTATGCATTCATTGAGCCTTCTGAGGGACGGACATGCAGCATCAGCGGTAAATCAAGCTCAAGCGCTAATTCAATTTGGGCTCTAAAGGCCTTCTCTTGTGCTGCTTTCGTCTCTTTAGTATTTCGATAATAGTCGAGTCCACATTCCCCTATCCCTACTATTTTATCTGATGATTCCGCTAGGTTACGATAATATTCTATATCAAAGATCTCCCCACGCGACGTAAATTCATCTCCATCTTCACCTACCTCATCGTGGTCATGGAAAACAGAGGTGGTATGAATTGGATGAAGTCCTATAATTGCATAGAGATGTTCATTTTGCTGTGCCAATTCTACTGCACGCTGTGAGGTGTCTTGCTGAGTACCAACATTAATGACCATAACATCATCCCTGTAGGTACGATCGATAATCTCATCAATATCATCATGATAAATCGCAAAATTCATATGCGCATGGGTGTCAATATATTTCATATAATAAGTGTATGAAAAAACAAAGAGCTTACAAGCTTTTGTTATTTTTGACCTTCGCTATGTCATAAATAATTAACTCGAAAAGAATTTCTATAGATTTTTTTTCTACTGGATGCTGCTGTAAAAAATAGTGATATCCAGGATTCGTATTTACCTCTAAAATAGTCATACTATTGGCTGGCTCTGAATAATTTCCAGGAATCATAACGTCTATCGCAGCATATGTTAAATTCAATACTCTCAAAGCCCTCACGGCCTGATTAATATATTGGGTATGAATCTCGTTCGTACAAACAGTTGCAGTTGCCCCATCTGATAAATTCCCCAGATGAGAATGCTTTCCATTTTTACCAATGCGGGGTTGTTTTGAATATGCCATAAAAAGTTTTCCATCATATATTACCAAACGTATTTCTATCCCCGATACTGCCTTCTCAATAATCAGCTCTCGTTCTGTTTGTAATCCTGTTCTTATTAATTCTTCTAGTTCGACAAGATGAGTTATTTTTTTAACACCCTGCCCTTGTGATCCTTCAGCGGGCTTGAGGAAAAAAGGGAAACCTTTTTCCTGAACAAAATCATTAATTTTTTCAGACTGCTGATCATACGAATAGTCATCATTATCAATGTACTCTTTATTGAATACTTGTAATGATTCCGGTACCAGAAAACCAGCTTCTTTTAACATCTGCAGGCAGGTCCATTTATGTCTTGCTATTCGTACTGGGACATAATTATTGATTCCAAGGTCATTATAAGAGACGTAGTGTCGCTCATTATTTTTGAATTTCATGTAGCCAAAAACAGAAGAATGCTTTTCAAAACAAACGGTATATTCATATCTGTTAGCAAATTTTTCAAGCATGGTTCTTGTAAAGGAACGTTTCATACCTCAACTATACCGTGCTGATTACGTCTAGCCAATGACATCAAATAAGGTACAATAGCCAAGTAATTTAGCTATGGTAAAGAACTCAGATAAGAAAAAGTATGTGGTATATGTTGGGAAGGTTAAAGCTTTTAGAGAAACACTTGAAGAACATATCGCTGCAAAAAAGCTTCCGTGGAAAATTCTTTCATTAGTAAGTAATGGACACGAAGCCGATATACAACCAGAGACAGATTTTTACAAACAAATTCATATAAACTTTAACGACGTAGATGATATTAAAGAGTTTGTATTAGAGTATGGAAGATCTATTATAGCTGTCGTTAACCGGGGCGAGAGGTATATTCCTGATTACCAAAAACTTATACCCCATCTTCCTAAACGACTGCTCGTCCCAAGTGTTGACGCTCTCACTAAGGCAACCGAAAAGACTGCGATGAGAAAAGCTTTTTGGAAATATGATAAATCTATCACACCAAAATTTGAAATTTTAACTGAAATTTCAGATGAAGAAATCACTCGTATCAACAAACGACTAGAGTTTCCTGTGATTGTAAAACCATCTGGACTTGCCCAAGCAGTACTGGTCCAAGCCGCACACTACCCTGCTGAACTTAAAGAAATTTTGCTTAAAATGCAAAAATACATTAAGAGCTCATACAAAAAAATGAAAGGGCGCGGCACCCCAACTATTCTCATTGAGGAAATCATAGATGGGGATCAATACTCAGTCGAAGCATTTGTTGATGAAATTGGAAATGTTTCCTTCTGCCCATTCATTAAATATATAACCAGCGGTCAAAAAGGTTTTGACGATTTCTTTAGTTATGAACAAACAACACCTGCGACTATTTCAAAAGAATCAGCCCAACTGGCTAAAGAAGTTTCAATCAAAGGGATCCATGCGCTTGGACTTCGAAATTCAATTGCTCATATTGAGTTAATCCGTAAAGAAGGTGAATGGAAAATTGTTGAAATTGGAGCGCGCATGGGTGGATTTAGATCAATGATGTATAGAAACTCTTTTGGAATAAATCTTGATATACAAGATATTAAAATCCATCTTGGACGCCCTGTGAAAATTCCTCGTAAGAAGAAAGGATATACATCAGTAATCAAATTCTTTGCAAAAGAAGAAGGAACCATCACCAAAATTTCTGGTATTAAAAAGGCCGAAAAATTACCAAGTTTTATGGGTACCGTACAAAACCTCAAAAAAGGAGATCGGGCTCAGTTTGCAAAAAATGGTGGGACCTATGTTTTTCGGGTGACTCTCTTTAATGAAAATAAAGCTCAATTCATTGAAGATAAACGAAGACTTGAAAAAATGGTACATATCGAAACACAAAAAGTACGTTCAAAAAAATAAGCCATATGTGGCTTATTTTTCTAATTCAATTCGTTTAAACAATGGTTCTTTAGGGAGAGATGCATTCGTGATGCACCGTTGAATTTTTTCAGCTGTTTCAGGCATGAAAGGATACAAACTTACCGCCAGACGCTGAATTTCTTCGGCGAGATAATAGAGATCCTTGTGTGCACCTTCTCTATCTTCTTTAATTTTTTTAAATGGCTTATGCTCAGCGATAAATTGATCAAGATCACCAACCAGGCGCCACATTTCATCCATCGCTTTTGGGAAATCAAAATTTTCAATGTGATCAGAGTGATATGCATAAATAGGATCATGGTCATTGAAATTAACACTACTTATATCAACTTCATAACTGGTTATCATTTTCATAACACGTTGAACAAGATTCCCTATCCCATTTGCAAGGTGTGCGTTATAGGCCTCATTAATTTTTTCCATGGTCACATCTGAATCATCAAATGAGTGCACATGTCTGAGTAAGAAATAACGAAGCGCTTCTGACCCATAAGTATCTACAACATCATAAGGGCTAATAACATTACCTAGTGATTTTGACATTTTTTGACCTCCTGAATTGATAAAGCCACCTATGACGATATGCCGTGATGTCGGTAAGTCAGCTGCCATAAGCATTGCCTGCCACATAGCTGATTGCTGTCTAAGGTTATCCTTTCCCGCAAATTGGACAGGTTGTCCTTCGGTCCAAAATTTTTCAAAGGTATCAAGGTCGTTTGGCCAACCTAAGGTAGAAATATAATTTACCAAAGCATCAAACCATACATACATAACATGATCCCCGTCTCCAGGTACCGGCACACCCCATGGCATTTTTGTTTTTAAGCGAGAAATAGAAAAATCTTCTAATCCATTTTCAACAAACTTTTTAATTTCATTTTGTCTAAATGAAGGAATGACAAAATCCTTGCGTTCAGCATAAAGACCAAGAAGCTTGTCTTGGAATGCTGAAAACTTAAAAAAATAATTCTCTTCATCAAGAAGCTGCACTTTCCTGTCTGGATGAACTGGACACTTCCCATCTTCTAGTTCTGAGTCTGTTTTAGCAAGTTCACAACCAACACAATATTTTGTTTGATAATTTTTTTTGTAAATATACCCGTTATCATCGCAACGCTGCCAGAACGCTTGCGCGGCCTCTCTATGAGACGCATCAGTTGTTCGAACAAAATGTATATCTTCTGAAATATTTAAAAGCTCAACAAGTCCTTTAAATTTTCCCAAAAGTCCGTCTACGTATTCTTGAGTTGAGATACCTTTCTCTTCTGCTTTTTCGTGGATTTTTGTACCATGTTCATCAGTACCTGTATTAAAAAACACCTCATCATTTTGAAGTTTTTTATACCGAGCGTATGCATCAGCTTTTATTATCTCAAGAGCAAAGCCGATATGAGGATCAGCATTCACGTAAGGTAATGTTGTTGTAATATATTGAGGATTCTTCATAGTTATTTCTTTCGCTTATGTGTTGGAACAACGACGGTCAATTCTTCTGGTGTTAGAAGAGGTTCTCTATTTTGTGATTTGTATTGTTCAGATTCTGCAATGAGCTCCATCACAATTAGTGCTAACGGCATAGCTAACAACAGACCATAAATACCAAAGAGTTTAGCTCCAACAATTACTGAAATAATAACCACTAATGAAGGTACACCAGTCAATTTGTTGACTATCAGCGGTTGAAGCCCTAAGTCAAGAATTTGCTGAAGAACAAGATAAAATACAGCCACTCCTACCCCTGCCCAGATACCTCCGCTCCCTAAGGCAATAGCAATAGCAGGTAACAGCGCCAAGAAAATTCCATAAGGCACCAACCCAAAGACACCGGCTAAAATCGCAAGAAGGAATGCATAAGGAATACCAGCCAAGGCAAGTCCTGTATAGGTTAGCACCGTAAGAATTACGGCAATAATAAGTTGCCCTCTAAACCATGATCCAATTTTTCGCTGCACTCGATGCCACAAATCAACGACTCGATCTTCATATTTCATCGGTGTCATAATACGCAACAAATGATCAATTCCATATTGAGTTGCACTTAAATAGAATGATACAACAAAGATGATAAGGATATTCACCAAACCACCAAAGAAATTAATTGATGCAGAAAAAATTCTCTCTCTGGCTGCGGGATCCTGTAGCTGCTCACTAATACTTGAGAAACTAATTGCTTCGCTTGATTGAGGAAGTAGATTATTACTACTCAAAAAAGCTTGAATTTCAGGATAGGTCTGCCCAAGAGCAGCAATTTCTCGCGCCAAGACAGGAAGAACAAAAATAACTAATAAACTAAGCACCAGACCAGCAACAAGGTAAAAGATAATAACTGAGGCAAGGCGTGGGATTTTAAATTTTCTTCCACGCACCACAAAGTCCTCGATAAAGGCTGAGAGAATAACCCCAGCACCGAGTACTAAAAGAAAATCTCCTATGGTCCATAAACCATAGATAAGGATTCCAATCAAAGCGACTTCAAACAGATTATGTTTGTCAAAATGTATACGTACATCTTTCATACCTCCATCGTACCATGATTCACTCTGATTAAAATATCACGACGCCATCATGCTACAATGCAGGTATGGAATTTATTGAAATTTTAACGATGCTCGTCACGATTATTTTTGCATCGAAAATCATAGCCAAGATTACAAAAACAGTCGATATTCTTTGGTACATTATTCTTGGGATGATAGGAACTCAATACGTCTTTCATTTAGATAGCGGGCTCTTAGATAACTGGGCGACACTTGGGGTTATTTTTATTATGTTTTATGCCGGATGGCGTGAAGACTTGCTTACCTTTATCGGTGACATCTGGAAGCATAAATGGATTGCCTTAACGGGTGCTATTGGACCTTTTATTGGTGGAACTATCGCTTATCATTTACTTAATTTTACGACCACAGAAGCTATTGTTGCTGGATTTGTATTTACCTCAACAGCGATCCCTTATACCATCGGAGTCTTGCGCACTCTCGGCCTTGAAAATACTCGTGCCGCAAAAGCAGCAACGTCATCGTCGGTTGCCGATAATTTCTTATCTATTCTATTAGCTGTTGGTATTCTTCCTGCCTATGCCTTACTCGTCAGCTCAAAAGGAGGAAATGTTTCATTTGGTGAAATCTGGATTGATCTTGCACAGCAAGTAGGACTTATCTTTGGTGCTTTTGCTTTGTTTGGCCTTCTTGGTCTTCTTATTCTTCCAGACGCTCGAATGCATATGCGGATGAATATTCCTAATATTTTGCAACGCGATGGTATTCTTGCACGACTTACGTATTTTGTGGTGCGCATTAGACAAGCTCCAGGGTTCTATGGAATATCAAAGACATTAGCAAATCTTCGCATTGGTATTCCAATGACACTACTCCTTATCTTTGGACTTGCATGGCTTGCTCATTATATGGGATTGCACCCTGCTATTACCGCCTACCTAACAGGACTCATTCTTCATGTTGAGATGTATCATGAGACCGAAATCAGCGATATTACTCACGAAGAAACTCCCATTACGCATAAAAACCTTGGGGTCTTCTTCTACTTTGTTCAAGAATGGATTGGGCCTATTTTCTTTATCCATCTCGGGTCACAGCTCGTTGTAGATTGGAGTCAGGCAGGTGATGTTATTGTCTATGGGATTGTTGCAGGAATTATCGTAGCTTTCTTTCAGTTCTGGTCTGCATATTTTGCTGGAAAGAAAACTTCTGGGCTTCCAGATCATGAAGCAACGCTTTTGGGAATCGGTATGCTGCCCTACGATATTGTTGCTTTTGTTGTGCTTGGTATCGCAACTGAAACAGGATTGATTAGTACTGATGGAAAATTTATTATCACGGTAATTCTTACTATCCTTGTGATCAACATCATGACCTCGGTTGCCATGTTCTATTATCGAAAAGAGTATTTAAGTAAAAAAGAGTATCACGAAACATTAGAAGAACAACAAGCAAAAAAACCTTCGCACTAGCGAAGGTTTTTTATATATGACTGAAGAAATGTTTTTTCTTTTTTCGACGTATGTGGACCGATCATAGAAATATTCAGTTTCTCTTTTACAAAATATTTTTTTACTACTCGCTTGATATCTCGGGCGGTAATACCCCGAATCTTCTTAGCAATATTTTTTGGAGAATCAAGCTCTAAATCAAAGAGCATTCGCTTGCCATAGAAATATGCAAGATCATCCGACGATTCAAGATTCATGTGAGTATTCCCAATAATAAATTCTTGTACACGGCGCAGTTCTTCTTCTGAAACTGATTCTTCCTGCAGTCTCGTTACTTCCTGAGCGATAGCTTCAAGCGTTTCTTCGACTCGTGTACTATCAATTCCACATGACACCTGGAAGACACCAACATCTTCATGAGCACTATAGTTACTACGAACGTAGTACCCAACACCCATATCTTCTCGTAGTTTCTCAAATAACCGTGACGACATACCCGAACCTAAAACCGCTGATGCCATTCTAATCGCAAGCGCGTCTTTGTGATGAAATCCTACTGTCGGATAACCAAGCATAACATGCGTTTGGTCTGTTTTTCTGTAGTGAAGCTTTATGGCTGACTTTTTTTGATTCAGTTTTACCTTTTGAGTTTTTGCTATCTTTTTATTTTTCGATGTCTCAAAAGTTTTTTTTATTTCTTGGACAACATCTTTGTGTGACACATCTCCTGCCACAACCATAACAGTATTATTCGGTACATAGCGTTTATTATGATACTCAACAAAATCAGATTGTTTCATCTTCTTTATAACCTTTCGAGGGCCTAAAACTGACCACCCTAAAGGCTCATCAGCGAACACAAGACTATTAAACAAATCGTAAATGTGTCGCATAGGCATATCTTCGTACATACTAATTTCCCCTAAAATGACCCCCTTCTCTTTTTCCATCTCAACTTCTGGAAACGTTGGATTATGGTAAATATCAGAAACAGTTGTTAACGTTTTTTTCCAAAACTTTTTAGGAGACTTAACATAGTATCCTGTGTAGTCTTGGGATGTGAACGCATTTGTTTCTGCCCCAAGTCCGTCAAGCATACGCAT
Organism: Candidatus Campbelliibacteriota bacterium; assembly: GCA_002698305.1. GTDB lineage: Bacteria > Patescibacteriota > Minisyncoccia > Phycocordibacterales > UBA1006 > UBA1006. The sequence continues at coordinate 192,645 of NZWR01000004.1, forward strand.
CATTGATCTCCCATCGATGTTCTTAGTACCTTTGAAACACATATGCTCTAAAAAATGTGAGATTCCATTAATATCTTGTTCTTCATTTCGAGAACCTGTTTTGATTAACGAGAGTACCGTCGTTGAAAGACTTTGGTGCTGAATACTAACGATCGATAATCCGTTTTCTAATTGTGATGTTTTAATGTTCATGATTGTTTTGTTCTGCAAATGAATAGTAGGCGACGATCAGCATGAGCGCAATTGATGCCGTCATTGTAATAACAGGATAAAAATCCTTTGGCATTGCCAAGGTGGCAATAATTGTTTCAAGAACTTTGATTGGTTGTGTTACCAAATCCCAGCTATTAAATCGGATATATCTTCCTAAATAGACGCCGTATCCAGAAAGTAGTGCAATAACCGGAACAAACCATGATGATAACGAATAGCGAATTTTTACCATATGAACAGATCCAATCCAGGCAACAATTCCAGAAATGGTATACATGAAAATCATAATGGCGTCATACCAAATATCTTCTCGAGCACCAACCACGTCCAGGTGAATGAAATCTGTCACCAAATATGGCGCATTCGGTAGAAAAAATAACCACGATAGTAATAGGAGCCCATTAATCCAATTCGGAAAACGCATCTTATATACGACATACACCAAGAAAAACGGAATCCATGCCAAAAACAAATTCCAGTTCAACCACAAGTACGATCCCTGATTAACACCAGCATATCTAATCAAACCCAACAGTATTGCCGCGATACCTGTCAGCACCATCGGCCGTATAAACTTCCTAACTATATTCATATATTCATTGTACCGAATATTTTTATTTCAGATAGGTTTATGTATTTATATAAATAGAAATCTCAAGGTATACTTTAATCATGATAGGTAGTTCTCGAAAAAATCTTAAAGAAGAAATTATTGAATTATTATTAAAAAAACCTGCAAGTTCTAAAAATATTCGCACGCAGTTAAAACACAAAGACATCAATGTGACTGTTCAGGCTGTCTATAAACAATTAAATACCCTTCTCGAATCAGAGGTCATTTTGAAAAATAAAAAAGAATATTTGATTAATAACGAATGGATCAAAAATATTTCAAAGATCATTGACATTCAGGATATTGAACTTCCCGAAGAAGGTGAAAAATTTACCTATAAGTTTAATTCATTGCAAAATTTGGATGCACATTGGAAACACATGACGGAAGCATTTAACAAAATATTAGGAAATGAACCTATGTTTTTGTATTCATATCACCAATTTTGGATATATACACCTACTCGCGAAGAAAGTGAGCGGAAATTTGCTGGAGAGTTTCTTAATAAAAAACAATACACTTTCTATGTTATTGGCGGAGTCACTGACTTGGATAAAAAATATAGAAATAGCTTCAAGGATTCATATTACAAGGTAGAAAACTACAGCATCAAGTCTCTGAAAGAAAAAGAACATATTTTAGTTATTGGGCAATTTATTATTAACGTCCGTGTTCCCGATGATATCACCAAGGAAATTGATAGTATCTATAAAACAGATAAGGATATTTTAAACAAAGAACAACAACTTAAAGAACTATTAAGCGAGAATCATAAATCAATGTTTACCATTGAAAATAATTTATTAAAAGCAAACAAAATTAAAAGAAAAATAGCCCAACCTTTCGCACTACCATTAGAAATAAAACAAAAAATCAAATAGATTATGTGTCTATTTGATTTATTTTTTTAATTATTTGATGAACAATTTGATCTACGCTATCTTGATTACCATATTTAATGAAAGATATCCAAGAGTACTGAGTGACCATATTTTTCGAAATATCAAGATTATCAAGACGTGATTGAAACAGATTACTCCATTTATTATCGGGACCTTCAATGCAGACAATAGTCTTTACGGGTTTACCCAATAATTCGTTGATGGTATTTTCATGAATTACAATATTTAATTCAAGCAAGGTTCCATCCCCACCTGACGGAGCCACAACAAATATGTCTGACTGCGTAATAATTCTCAAGCGATCATAAATATCAATAGCAGGTTCAGTGAAAGTCGCTGTGGGTACTCGAGGCCACTTTTCATCAAATCGTATCTCGGGTACACCAATATTTAAATTGATATCAAGATTACACTCATCGATGGCTGATTGTGCTCCGTCAGACACCGCCTGCATAATCCCGCCAGCATATCCTCCATGCATACAAACGTTTCCATCAGTAACGAGTCTGTATGCTAGTTCTTTGATAATTTTGTAAGACATTTCATTTTCATGTACCGTTGATTTTCCAAATATACTGATTCGTTTTCTCATAGTGTTAATTTTTTAAGTTTGATTTATTATAATAATATTGTATAAATTATATTTATACAAAAATAGTTTTCTTGTTGGGTATTTTTAAACAGAAATTTTAAAAAACAGCTTTTCTCCAGTAGTGTAGTTATTTAGTTGAACGTCGGTATAATTAAAATTATTTAGATGTACCTTTTTGCTTAATAATAATTTCGGATATTGCTGTACATCTCTTTTTAGTAACTTTTCTGCATTCTCTCTATGGTTTTGATATAACTCAGCTTGACCAAACATCCCTATAACCTCTCCAGCTTCATAGTTAGTTTCATTACAAATAAGTTGTAATAATAATGCATGTTGAGCAAAATCATTAGGAAGGCCTAAACAAACATCAACACTGCGCTGGTAAAAAACCATATTTAATTTATTTCCATATTTAAGAATTTGAAACGCAAAAGGGCAAGGAGGAATAGCACAATGTTTAATATTTGTCGGATTCCACTGTGACACAACTAATCTTTTGCTTTCTGGATTATTTTTTATTTCTTTAATCAAATTATTTAATTGATCAATACTCTTACTTTTATCAGATTTATTTTCATAATCTAACCCCCAATTTCTCCATTCAAACCCATAGATAGGCCCTAGATCATTCTTATCATCTGATGTTGGTGAATTCCAATATTTCCAAAAATTACACCCTCTATCTTCAAGCCATCTTTTATCAGTTAACCCCTTTAAATAAAAATCTGTTTCAACTGATACTGACCTAAATGGTAGTTTTCTTAATGTGGTTGCAGGGAAACCCAATGACATATCGTGACGGATGGTTACACCTGGCACAGAAAATGCAGAAATATCTCGCGTCGGACGTAGAGCGCCTTTGAGACACATTTCTATTACTCTTTTGTATTCCTTGTCGAAACTCATATTTTTTTCAAAATTAAGATTACTGCACTCGGCGTGATAGTTCCTGAATATTTTTTTATATCTTTATTTAAAATTTCTTCAAAATTAGTAATTTTAAACCCATTACTTATACATGCTCGTATCCATGTTGTTAACGAAATATGATGTTCTATAAAATCTTGTGATGCATCATCTTGTGAGGTATACACGATCTTTTGTTCAGAAAAATAGTTGTTTGACGGATTTAGTGCAAGAGACCTAAAAGGATGAGTTACTTGCAAAAACGCATGCCCTCCTGATTTTATGACTCTACTTATCTCTTTAATACTTTTATCTACATCTTTTTCAACCTGCAAAGCATATTTACTCCAAACAGTATCGAATGAATTATCCTGCCATTCTAATTCTTGAAATGAACCATGAACTATCTCGGCATTTGGATTATTTTCTCGTGCAATATCGACAAGGCTTCCGGTAATATCAATACCAGCAATTTTTTTAAAACCTATGTGGTTGAAAAATTCAAGATCTAAACCAGATCCACAACCAACATCAAGAATAGAAGATTCATCTGGTTTGATGGATATTTCTTTTAATAAATAATCTCTCATTTTTAAACTGTTTTTATTTTCTGCTATATATTTTTTTTGAAATGCGTGAAAGCTTTTTTTGTACATAATTTTGTTTAATTAACGATAGTATAGATATACAGGTAAATACTTGACGTATCAAAAAAATATTGTGATAACAATGTTTTTTAAACAAAAAGTTAAAATATTGACAAAATAAAAACACCTTGCATTAGTGTTTTTATTTTATCTAGTGAGTTTATTAGTGAAATAGTTATTCAATTCTATTATAGCTACCCGCTCTTGTTCTGCTGTATCACGATGTCGTACTGACACTGTTCCAAAGTCTGTATGACCTTCTTCCAAGGTGTCATAATCAATAACAACACAAAACGGTGTTCCAATCTCATCTTGACGACGATAGCGTTTTCCAACGTTTCCATTATCATCCCATGCCACATTTCCAAATTCTGCCTTTAACATTCCAAAGACATCATTCGCCTTTTTAACAATATGTTCTTTGTTTTTTACAAGCGGCGAAACAGCAATAGTATACGGAGCAACTGCTGGATTTAATTTAAGGTAACTGCGTGTATTTCCGTCAATTTCATCCTCAGTATATGCAGACACCAATATTGCAAGAATGGTCCGATCAAGACCTAGTGATGGTTCGATAACATGTGGAACAAAGGTTTCATTTTTGATAGGGTCGGTAAATTGAAGTTTAGTTTTTGATGCCCCTGCGTGTTTTTTCAAATCATAATCACCCCGGTACGCTAAGCCATACAATTCTTTTTGTCCAAACGGATAATCAAATTCAAAATCAATGGTTCGTTCTGAATAGTGAGCCCTGTCTTCTTCTCCAATTTCTACTTCATGGAGTTTGTTCATATCAAGACCAATCATCTCTGCCCACTCAAGCATTTCATCTTTCCAATATTCAAACTGTGCCTTCCAATTATCTGGATGAATAAAATATTCAATTTCCATTTGCTCGAGCTCGCGCAATCGGAAAATAAAATTCCTCGGTGTAATTTCATTACGGTATGCCTTCCCTATTTGAGCGACTCCGAACGGTAGTTTTGGATGCATTGAATCCATGATATTTTTGTAATTGATAAAAATCCCTTGGGCAGTTTCAGGACGCAAGTATGCGGTTGATGATGAATCGGATGATGAGCCTAGTTGAGTTTTAAGCATGAGGTTAAATTCACGTACACTACTTAACTGATTTCCTTCTGGAGAAACAATATTGTTATCTTTAATTGTCTGTGACATCTCTTCACTACTCATTCCTTCGGGGTCAACACCAGCTTCTTCTAGTAAATGATCAGCTCTATAATCTTTACCTGTCGCTGTATCAGTTGTCAACGGGTCAACAAAGGTTCCTACATGCCCAGATGCTGTTAAAGCGTCCTCACCCATAACAATTGCTGAATCTAAAAGATACGTATCTCTTCGTTCCTCTACAAATTTTTTAATAAATAAATTTTTAATATTATTTTTTAACAGTGATCCAAGGGGTCCATAATCATAGATCCCTGAGAGCCCACCATATAATTCGCCGGCTTGAAAAATAAAACCACGAGTTTTACAAAGAGAGATAATTTTTTCCATTAATTGTTCATTATGTGTCATAGCATTAGTGTACACAAAATAATTCAAAACAAAAAAGCACTCGGTGCTTTTTTATCGTACTAATCCTTTTGCTCCAACCTCATTGTTGTTATCGATGCGGTTACGCAATGGTGATTTCTTAAATCTAAGCTCACTTTCAGTAAATGCGTCTTCAGCGGTCATAATAATATCTGTAGTTAAGGCAAGAGTTTTTCCTATTTGATCGGTTGACGGTGTTACGGCTACCTGGACATACAATTGCCTGGGTGGCGTAGTACCTACCCCAATACCACTCGAGAGTTCACCTATCTCCCAGATAATTTCGCGTGTCGCTGGGTTGTACTCCACATTTCGTGATTCTCCTGATGGTGATATACCATCAGACCATTCTACATATCGCGGCAAGGTCGTTATCATTCGAGCATCGGTAATATCATTAGACGAATTAGTTGCCTGGAAAAGAAGCGTGTAATCTGTCGTTTGATTTGCTACTGGAGGCATTGGCCCTGTGTTATCAAAAGGTCCTTCTTGGTGAAGTGTCTTTGGAATAATTGAGATATCAGAATTTCCAAGGACAGTATGTGAACTGACCGATGTGGCAGTTTCAACATCACCGCTTGGGAGCGTTCCTATAATATCTACATCAATGGTTAAGAGAGGATTATCTAATATTGCTTCTGCACTTACTAAATCTCGCGCTTGAATTTCTATGGTAAATTCTCCTGATTCCCCAGGCCTAATAACAGATAATCGCTCATGTGTTGAGCTATCAAAAATAATTTCTTGATCCGCTGAATTATAGAATGCTTGTCCTGAACGCACAGCATTAGGGTCAAAGAGCTCACCATCGAAGCGGACAATAATTTGTGCATTGGTAACTGACCCAGGAAGTGTATTCATGTATTCAATATCAATTGGAATATCACCGCCCCCTCGCACAGCACTTGTTAAGTCATAAGTTCGATTTACCTGCATTCGCGTTTCAATAAATGGTTTTTCAATTTCAACTGTGTGGCGGGTTGCATTAAAGACGGTTTCTATTTGATTTTTATTAAGGGCACTTTGCTGCCCATAGATAGCTCTGAATGTCCGTGCCTGCCCTTTCAGGGCATTTAATGTTCCTCGAACAGTAATTTGCTCGACTTGATCAGTCAAACTATCGATATACCATCTATTACCTGCAAAATCTGGCTCTGGGGTTGTCTCTATAACATTAAACCCCTCAGGGTAATCTATTGCCAAGGTGGTATTCCTGATTTGCTTATTTGAATTAGAAGAAACATCAACAGCAAACTCAAATTCTTGATTTTGGATAATTGAATCAGGAGCTGTGATAGCAAGCTGCGTCGGTGTAGATCGAATAATTACGGTATGCTCTGCTTCTTTTTCAAAAATAGAGCTTGATCCTTCGATGCGGTATTCCAACTCTGCATTAATGGTTCGGGTAGAGCCTTCTTGTCCAAAGAATGATAAATCAAATATTTCAGTCACCCGTCCTTCGTTGGGAATATCATTAAGGGAACGACGCATAAATACCATTTCTGAATCTTCAGTAGAGTCTTTTGGATATGACAACACTAAATCTGGTAATTGTAATGATTGCTCGTTAAAATTTTGAATATTAACCCGAAGCTCAAGCTCTTCTCCTCCATCCACAAATGGTTGAGCAAGGATTTCCATCGCGATTTGGTCTTCACTTACAATACTGTCTGCTTCATATAAAGAAACAGCCGCAATTCCAACTGCAATAACAAAGAAAAAACTAACCGCAATAAAGAATTTTTTAAATAATGATGTTGGGAGTTTAAACTTAGGTCGCGCGTTGATTAACTCTTCATATTCTTCATCTTGAAATTCATGCTCAAGCTCAATATCAGGGCTATGCATTGGGCGTCTGAGTTTTTGCTCATGATCTACCGTTGGGTCATACAAAGAATTATCGAGCTCCTCGATACGTGAACGTTTTTGTTTGTTTGGTGGAGTAATATCATCCATAGTAACAGTATACCGCAGGTCGCGGCGTTCCAAAACTAAAGCTGAGAAATCGAAAGACCGTGATTAATATGTTTAATAATTTTCGTTTTATTTTTTCGTACCTCAGCTATATAGGTATCGTCAAACGTGAGTGAATCTTTGATAAACATATAATTATCATTCCAGTAACCGAGGTGATACAACAATCGAGCCATCATAATAATTTCATATACTGGTGCTGCCTTAACTTTTTTATCTTCTTGAATAGCAGTAAAAAGCTGCTCTACGTCGTCCCATACTTCGGCGTGTGATTCTTCACCTGCAAGCAGTCGCATCATCGTTTCTCCATAGCGTACCATCAATGGATACCAGCCTGATTCAACATAAAAAAATGAAGAGACCAGTGGATGTATCCCAGTAAGTCGCCACATCCCCCTTCCTTGCACAACATCAATCATAACCAATGAGTTATTATGAATATGCATACGCATTTTTGATGATTGCTTGCGAGTAGATTGACTGGAAACATAGATCAAACCAAAGCGCTCTGAAAAACAAACAAGAATTTCATTTGCTTCCTTGCGGGTAATTGTCTGAAGAATATATGCTTTTGTTTGATACACAGCGTGCGCCATACTTGCCTTAGTATAATCAGTGTTATTTTTTTGGGAAATGGATGTTTTATGATAAGGTTCTAAGTAAATCAATTTTTAATTTTTAAATTCAATAACTTATGACAACAATTTTAGTAGGAAATGACGCATCAAATGTGAAACTGGCAATTCTTGAAGATGAGAAACCAGTAGTAGTTACAAAAGGTAGCCCTGAAGAGATGGCTGATATTTTAGCTCAACAAACGAGCAACCTAGAACTGGGTAAAAATATTCCTGAGTACGAAAACGGGAAGTATTTTAGCCAATCAAAAAACAAACCTATGCCTTGCGACAAAGTACCAAATGAAACCTTACATATGCTCAAACGCACTGTTTCAAGAACTCATGCAAATGCTTGCTACTAAAAAATTATTATGAAAAAGAAAATAAAAAATCGACCGATTTCATCGGTCGATTTTTTATTTTTCAATAGCAACAATAAACATAAGATGCTCTACAGTAATCTCATCTCCATCATTATGGGTGAAATTAAACTCCTTAATTCCTGCTGTAGACTTAATCTCATCTGAGAATGCTTCTATTAACTGTTGTCCTTCTGTAGACGTTTGAACAATGAGATCAATCTCATCATGAGGCTCAAGCCCTGACTTTTTCCTCAGAGATTGGATTTGGCGCAAGAGTTCCCGCATATTACCCTCAGCTTGAAGTTCTGTGGTAATTTCAGTATCAAGTGCAAGTTCTCCGTTATGAACTTCTTTCACATTTAACTCATCCTTAATCAGCTCATAATATTGCCTATCTATTCCTTCTAAAGGAGCGGTTAGTGACTGCAAGGGTTGCCGTACTTTTATCTTTTCTTCTGAACGCAACTGAAGCCCTTCTGAAATAATATCTCGTACCGATTTCATGGTTTCAATAATTGATTGATCACTTTCTTTCATCTGGTTCCACTGAGCAAGGTGAACTGATTCTTCCATACCATCTGTTTTCAATGATTGCCAAATTTCTTCAGCAATAAATGGAACAAATGGTGCAATAATTTTTGCTGTCTCAATGAGTACGTATTGTGTTGTTCCTAAGGCCTGTTTTTTATCAGTCTCATCGTCACCTTTATATCGATCACGACTCCTGCGCACGTACCATGTTGAGAAATCATCAACGAAATCGAAGATGGGTCGTGCCGCCCTATCAAGTTCATAACCATCAAGACCTGATCTAACTTCGTTTTCAAGTTCAGCGAGCCGAGCAATAATCCATGCATCCAAAACGTGACCTGAATCATTCCTGCCTATATGATCTACGTCCCCTGCATACATCTCATACAGTGACATAATATTTCTGAGGCGTCCCATAACCTTTGAAGCCACTTCACGAACACCTTTTTCAGAAAATGCGAATTCCTCGGCTCGAACGACCGGTGAATTAACCATATATAATCGAATCGCATCCGCTCCGACAGAATCAAACATGTCATATGGATCAGGATAATTTTTCAATGATTTGGACATTTTCTTCCCATCTTCTGCCAAAATAAGTCCGTTCACGATAACATTTTCAAATGGCGTCTGGTCAAACAGCGCATTTCCAATAACCGTCATAACATAAAACCATCCGCGCGTCTGATCAAGACCCTCGGCAATAAATTGTGCTGGGAATGCCTCTTCAAACTGTTCTTTATTTTCAAATGGGTAGTGTTGTTGTGCATACGGCATTGATGCAGAGTCAAACCACACATCAAACACATCAGGAATGCGCTCAAGAGTATCTCCATTTTCTCCAAGAATTTTTACCTCATCAATATATGGTCGGTGAATATCAATAATGAACTGTTCATCATGTGGGAATGGCTTGAAATCTAACTGCAGTAAATGGGCATTTTGAGGTAATCGGTATTCATCCCAAAAATCATGCGCCATTTCTGGTCGTCCATAGCGATGGTTTCCGAATTCAGCCGCACGCAAGACACCTCCATGAGATACAATAAGAATTTTTTTGTTTGAGTATGTTTCTTCAAGCTCAAACATTAATGACATAACACGTTTATATACATCATTAATAGATTCGGCATCTTCTGAAAGCTTCAAATCAATAAAATCTTCATCGCTGGCGTAATATTCTTGATTGTGCGCGTCTTCCCATTTTTTACCTTCCCATGTGCTTCCAAGATTGGTTTCGGTAAGTCTTTGGTCAGTAATACACTGGTCATCAGAAAGACCGAGATGGTCTTTGATAATGACTGCTGTTTCCTGGGTACGCTGCATTGGTGATACAAAAATATAATCGATATCATCTGGTATTTCAGAAAGTGCTTCCTGCACCTGAGAACGACCTTTATCGGTTAGACTATTTGGCGTTTCAACAAGAGAATTAATAATTCCCATGATATTAGATTCTGATTCTCCATGACGAAGACCAAAATAGGTATTACCTGCAGTTTGCATCCTGCCTAGCATTTCTTCAAATGAGCTAGGAACAAAAGTTTCTTCGCCATCTTTGGATTGCCATACTGGTAACGGCGTTCCCCAAAACCGTGATCGAGATAATGCCCAATCACGAGCTCCTTCCAGCCATTTTCCAAATCGCCCTTCCCCAACATGGTCTGGCACCCAGTTCACCTTTTGGTTTGAAGCAATCAGTTGATCTTTAATTTTTGGTACATCAACATACCATGATGTTGTTGCGTAATTCAGTAGCGGTGTATCACATCGCCAGCAATGAGGGTAACTGTGGACCAGTTTTTTCTTTGAAAATAATTTCCCGTCATGCGCGAGCCGTTTGATGATTTCAATATCAGTCGACATCAAATCATTTTTTTGTTTAACAAGCATTCCTGCAAAATCTCCGCCATCAATGGTTTCGGCAAACACATGTTTGAATGCTCCTGATTTTGCCACGTGTTGAATAAATGGCAGAGCTTTATCTTTTCCAAGCTGCATATCATCAGAACCAAAGGCTGGTGCAATATGCACAATCCCTGTTCCATCTTCGGTGGTGACAAAATCAGCAGTTAACACTTTCCACCCGTTTTTTGAATGTTCTACTTCCGAATCATTTTGGTAATAATCAAAAGGTGCAGTATATGCTTTTCCTTCAAGATCACTTCCTTTCATTTCTTCAGCTATTTCAAACTCTTTTCCTTCAAAAACTTTTTCTAGAAGATCTTTCCCAACAATAAATTGTTCATCGTCTGACTGAACTTTTACGTAATCAATATCAGTACCAACCGCCAACGCTACATTTCCTGGAAGCGTCCATGGTGTTGTTGTCCATGCCAATAGAAAAGTACCTGGTTCATCTTTCAGCTCAAATTTGGCTGTGACTGAAATATCAGTGACATCTTTGTAGCCTTGGTTCACTTCAAAATTAGCTAATGTTGTTTCACAACGTGGACACAGATGCATAGCTTTGAAGCCTTCTTTGGTCAGCCCCTTTTTATGTAATTGAGCAAAGACCCACCAGATAGATTCCATGTATGAAGGATTCATTGCCATATAGGCATTATCCATGTCTACCCATCGTCCTGAACGCGGTACATACCGTTTCCATTCTGATTCATAACGAAGCACAGAATTTCGAGCTGCATCGTTAAACTTATCAACGCCAAAATCTTCAATATCTTTTTTTGTTTCAAGACCAAGCTCTTTTTCAATCAGGTTTTCAATTGGTAATCCATGGCAATCCCATCCCCATTTCCGTGGTACACGGTACCCCTGCATTGTTTTGTATCGTGGAATGATATCTTTAATAGTTCCTGCAAGTAAGTGTCCGTAATGAGGTAACCCCGTCGCAAATGGAGGTCCGTCGTAAAAAACAAAATTGCCACTAGGTGATTCTTGTTCCAGTGATTTTTCAAAAATATTATTCTGTTGCCAGAAAGATAATATTGATTCTTCTGATTGAGCTGTTTTCGACTTTTTATTTTCGCTTTGATTCATAATGATATTTTAACATGCTGATAAAAAAGGAGCGCTCTATCTAGGGCGCTCCAACAATCAATTATTAAAGAAACCCGATTCTTATGCGGTTGTTTCGATAATAGTAATAATGATTGCGTTTGTTTGCATAAAACTATCCTAGCAAGAATAGATTTTTTGCAAAGAAAAAGAATCTATCAAGAGTGTTTTTCTACAAGGTCAATTATTTGTATTAGTGATTGCTGTTTCCCCTGATGCACAACTCGAGGTAATGCATCGATGATATCAACCACAAAGGTATCCGTAATCCTGATGCCTATTGATTTATATTCTTCTAGCCATGTAGTATTCGTTCCAAGTGCCACCGCATAAGCTAAATAATACGTAAATAGTTCTGGCTGCTCTTGTACCGAGTTATGAAAATCAAGGCGATTTTTTTCAGCAATATTAAGGTACTCTTGAAATCCACTAATCTGGTCACGTAACCTTAATCCTTTTTCTGTATATGTCTGCTCGGCTAATTTTATAATATACGAAGTAGCAAAACCAAAAGGAATGAATCCAATAAAATATGCATATCGATCAAACCAACTTGATACTTCGATATTTTCTAGAGTTTCGAAAAATAACTCAAAACCTGCAAAAACAAAAGCGCCTAAAATTATCAAATATAATAATATTACCCATGCAGATTTACCATGAGTAAAATACCCTCTTTCAAAAGCTAATTCAGCAATATATGGCTCCACCTTTTTAATATCTTTTTCATCTACGACAGTTTTTCTTGGGCTGGATTTATCAAATTGTATAACCCCTTTTTCATGGAGAAAAATAATTCCAGCCACCATATCCTGAACGTGTAACTTCTTATCAACAAGAAAACCACACATCATCGGATTTATTTTTTCTGGAGGTTTATATGTTGTGACTATCGGTTGATAGGGTTTGCTTTTCACGTAACGATAAAAGAGAAATAGAGTAAATAACCCAAGGAGCCCATACCATATAAGCCACATATCTGTGAGTGATAATGTCATAATTTGATTATACCAAAAGAAAAACCGCTGTTTCACAACAGTGGTTTATGGTTTTAAATTTTTTGGCCAATATATTCCAAAAGGTATTTTTCAAAATCTTTTAAAAGTTCAGCCTTAATATCAGAAACATCAGATTTTTGAGTCACAAATAAATTAGTTGTTCTCATAAAATTTGATGCTCTATAGAGACGAAATCTATTTTCTGGAAGATTTTTCCCTATAAATACATATCCGTCTTTTTTCATTTTCATATGGAAATTGGGATCAATTTGTGCAATATTATCAGTCATTCTGTCATAGTGCTGAAACAGACTCTTCCCATCAAGATATTTATAATATTCCAACATAATTCTTTTGAATGTATACTCATCTTCATCAGATACTAAAGTTACTTGGTCAACTACTTGAACCCTATCTTTCTTCTGAAAACAGTTAGGATAATTTTTTTCAAGAATAGCGATAAGTTCCTGCTTCTCTAATTTAGATATTTTACCCAATTGTGCGGCAGATTTAATTTCACGTAATTCTCTACTTACCTCAAGACACGAAACTCTTTGTGCCTGAGCTGTGAAAGAAATTAAGAAAGAAACAAAAATAAAAGTTATTAAATTTTTCATAATGATTGGTTTGTGGCTTGCGCCGATTTACATTAATTTTTTATATTCAAATTTACCCAAAATAATTTCTGTGCAAATTTGAATATAAAAAACTACCAACCACCAAAGAACAACTTAATATTATAATACACTAAATTTATAAATTTGTCAATGTAAAAACAACTGTCTTTTAGTTGTTTTTACATCTCTTCAGGTGCCTCGATACCCAAAATCCATAATGCGTTTTTAATTACCTGTGCTGTTGCGTCAGTTAATGCCAACTTGTACGGGCTTGCTGTATCCTCAGCATCAACAATTTTGGTATTTCCGTACCAACTATTAAAGAGTTGCGCGAGCTCAGTAATATAGGTCACCACGTAGTGTGGTGCCAAATCAGCAAAGGCCTGCTGGACAACTAATGAATATCGATAGAGATATCGTTCGATATCGGTGATCTTCCAATTTTCAGGACGCTGTACACTAACATCTATTCCTTGTTGGTGAGCCTTTCTCAGCATTGATTGCGACCGTGCGTAGGTATATTGCAGATACGGACCCGAATCTCCTTCAAACGACAGTGAGGTCTCTGGATCAAAATTGATGTTTTTTCCGGCCTGCGTTCGCAGCACAGCATATTTAATTGCGGCTATTGAAATAATATCAGCCTGTTCTTCGGATTTAATTTTTCCTTCAGCTTGTATATAAACCTCGTGATTAATTGCATCTAAAATATCAGAAACAATCGGCGTGTTCCCTAGGCGAGACGACATTTTTACACCCTTGAACTGCATGCGTCCGTGGGTCTTGTGAATTGTTTTATTTTGCCAGTCTGGATTAATTTTACCTGCTGCGGTTCCAACAACTTCAAAATATGGACCTTGCTCGGAATCAGTTACAAAAATAGAACGGTCTGGGTTATATCGATCAAATTTAAGTTTTAATAATCCTGTATCTTTGGCTTCGTAGGTTGGGTTTCCATCTTTGTTGATAAACACACGCGTATGGAGTGAGCTATTTTCCTCTAAATCATTTTCTGTAGGTTCAAAAATAATTGCCTCATTTGATTCAGCGTAAATGTTAGGGGTATTTTTTTTAACCAGTTCTTTCCCAACAATTCCAGCTTCTGATTCAAAAATAAATCCATCAAATGCAGAACCCAAGCGGGCCGTCATCTGAATAAAGTATTGCAGGTTCAAATCTCGTCCTGCCTTATACGCTTCATAGGCAGGCGTATCACGATGCTCATAGATGTCCTGCGTAATTTCTCTGACGCGAGGTTCAATTTCTGGATGATCTTGAAAATACTGTGTCCCCTCAGCATAACAGCGACCAAGGAACTGCATTTTTTCTTCAATCGTTTCGAACTCGTCAATTTTTTCTATCCCATATTCTGATAATTGCCATACCGCTTTTCCGATACCTAATGAGACATCAGATGGATACGATATCATCGTTACATCAGCACTGCTTGTTCGGCACAAACGCGTCATCGCCTCTCCTACGGTGTTGTTCATCATGTGACCAATGTGAAAGGGTTTGAAAAGATTTGGTGATGAATGCTCAACCAGGATTGTCTTGTTTTTCCATGATTCATTCCAACCATAGAAATTTCCTTTTTCAAGAATGTTTGACACCTCTTCAGCAAGGAAATCATCAGATAATTGAATGTTAATGAATCCTGGACCTGCAATTTCAACCGATGCTATTTCGGGAGCAGATATTTTTTCAGTAATTGCTTCTGCAAGTTCTCGGGGATTTTTTCCTTCTTTTTTCGCCAAAACCATGGCTATGTTTGTAGAAAAATCACCGTGTAATAATTCCCGCGGATGCTCGACTGTAATATCACCCTCATGGTGAATATCTAACTCTTCAAGAGATTGGTGTATAGCGCTCCTAATTTTTCCCGCAATATTCATATTGTTATTGTACATGGCTCTCATAAATAGCAAAAACATACTCACTATTAATAAGCTTCATAGTTTTACAAATTGTACAATTTATGGTAGTATGATCTTATGAAAAAAGTTTATAAAGCACAAGAAATACGAAAACTATTGAAGGAATTAAACCTTCGATTTGCTGTTCTTCACAAGCGACATGAGGAATATTTTTGGAAGGTCGCTATGGGAAACGAGGATTTTAAAGAAAAGATGAATACAGCTCTGGCAGAGAGAAACGATTTTTTTGGAAACAATGAACTTCAGAAAAAAGTTAAAGATATGCTCCCTTCTGCAACAGATGAATTAAAGGAACGTTTGATGGCGTGGAAACGTTTCTTTAAAATGAACACTGTCCCAACAGAAGCAAAAGAATTACGTAACGAAATCGCACAACTTGAATCAGATATTGAGTCTTTAAGAGAGCATCATGAATTTGGCTATAAAGATCCTAAAACGAAAAAGTTTGTTTCGGTAACAAAAAGTGGGTTAATGGCTAAAATGAGAACTGATGAATCTGCAGCACACAGGAAAGCTTATTTTAAAGGACTTGAAAATGGTGCAAAAATAGGATTAAAAGAATATGTAAAACTTATTGATAAACGTAATACGTTTGCCAAGCAAATGGGCTATGATGATTTTTTTGATTATAAGATTCAGCACGAAGACAAGATGACCAAAGAAGAGTTGTTTAAGCATTTTGATGAAATCTACAAAGCTACTAAAGGCTCATTTAAACAGCTTCGCGCTCTTGCAAAGAAAAAGAAGAATCTTCAAAAACCTTGGAACTTTGCCTATATGATGAGTGCAGATATCAAGAAAGAAGAAGAACCCTATTTCCCTTTTGAGCGAGCACTTCCCTATTGGGGACGCAGTCTTCATGATATGGGAATTGGCTTTGCAAAAGGGCGACTTACCCTTGATTTGGTAGCTCGACCGGAAAAGTTTTCAAACCCGTTCTGTCAATGGCCAGATGTTGTACGGTATAGCGGAAAACGTCGTATCCCTGGGTCAGCCAGGTTTACTGCTGATCTAGTGCCCAACACTCTTGGCTCAGGTAAACGAGCAATGCGTGTCATGTTCCATGAAGGAGGGCATGCGAGCCACCTACTGAATAGTACCGAAACTGAAGCCTGCAACAACAGCGAATATCTCCCGATGACCTCAGCCTGGGCAGAAACGCAGTCTATGTTTATGGATACGATGTTCAATTCTGCAGAATGGCATTCAAGATATGCACATAACAGTAAGGGGGAATACTATCCATTAAATCTTCATAAAAAGAAATTTGAATCAGAAGAACATACTTACGGTCTACGTATGATGAGCATCATAGCGATGAGTGAATTTGAACGAAAAATTTACGAAATGAAAAAGCCGACCGTAGCGAAAATCACTACTCTGGCAAAGAAAATCTCAAAAAAATATTTTGATTATTCTGAAGACAGTCACTGGCCATTGTATGTATCACATCTTTTTGTATTTGAATGGTCATGTTCATACTATGGATATGGACTGGCTCAAATGGCCGTTGAACAAATGCGTTCACATTATTACCAAGAGTTTGGTTCAATTGTTGGTAATAAAGAAGTTGGTAAAGAATTAACCAAATTATGGAATATGGGAGCGCGACATACCTTTAAAGACTTTGTGAAAATCGCAACAGGTAAAAAGATTAGTACAACCGCTCTCATCAAAGAATTCACTAAAACCCCGAGCGAACGTTACAAGGAAGCAGTACAACGTATTGATGCAATTAAAGATCTCCCTCGTCCAAAGAAAAAAATTAATCTTAAAGGATACATCACCATGGTTCATGGAGAGAGAAAAATCTGTAGTAATATGCGCGACTATGCAGGCATGGTAAGCCGATACCATGAATGGATTACCACATACAAAAACACCTAGCCCTAGGTGTTTTTTTGTGTAAACGATTTTTGTATTTCAAAGATGCTTACTGGTAATAGTGATGCTATGGCAACAATACCCCAATCTTGCCACGACAGTGGTACTGTCCCTAAGAAAGTATTAATAAATGGAACATACGTTACAGCAAGTACTAATCCAAAGGAGATAGTAAATGCTGTAACGTGAAATGGGTTTTTGATTATATGTTGCCATGTAATTCTTCTTTTGCTCTTTACAGAAAAAGAATTAAACAACTGAGCAATCACCAAAGTAGCAAAGGCAACTGTTTGTCCATGTTGAAGCTTTATTTCACTGAAATCAGATCCAAAACGATAGCCGTCCAAAGAAATAACAAGAATAAAAGCAGCGACAACAGACAACCCTAGAACAAGACCAATTGAAAAGAGTCGTTTGTAGAATTGTTTATTTAACACTCTTGTCTGTGGATCTCTTGGCTTGCGCTTCATTATATAGGCTTCGGCTGGATCCACACCAAGCGCTATTGCTGGTAAAATATCTGTACCTAAATTTATTACCAAAATGAGAATGGCGGTTAGAATCAATGGCAAGCCAGCAATAATAGAGAGAATAATCACCACCAACTCACCAACATTTGAAGAGAGGACATAGAGCACAAATTTCTTAAGATTGTCATAAATTCTCCGTCCTTCGTGAATAGCATCGACAATAGTACTGAACGAATCATCCAAAAGAATCAGTGTTGCTGCCTCTTTTGAAACATCAGTTCCGGTGATACCCATAGCTACCCCGATATCCGCACGCTTAAGCGCAGGTGCATCATTCACCCCGTCACCTGTCATGGCGACTACCTCACCGTTGTGTTGCAGTGCTTCTACGATACGCATTTTTTGAGCAGGAAGACTACGAGCAAAAATAACACTTCGATCTTTATCGGAAAGCATGTCACGCAACGATTCGTCACTGATAGATTCGAGTTCAGCACCCGAAATAACAATATGGTTTTCGGCCTCAACAATTCCTAGGTCTTCTGCAATTACCGAAGCGGTAACACCGTAATCTCCAGTAATAACAATAGTTCGTATACCCGCCGTGTTACATTTTTTTATTGCATTACGAACCTCTGCGCGTGGTGGATCAATCATCCCTGCTAAACCAATGTAGACGAGATCAGACTCAGCCTCATCTTGATTCATTTCTTCTGTGCGTGCTTTTTTATAGGCTAGCGCAAGAACACGCAAAGCTTTGCTGGCCATAGCATTGTAGCTCTCTTGTATTTCTTTTTTCTTTTTTTCAGTTAACCGTGTTACTTTGCTGCCGTTATAGTAGTAGTTACATTTTTCAAGGACATGGTCTGGACTTCCTTTTACAAACACGCGGTTAGTGCCCTCGCCGTCTTCAGCTATAACTGACATCATTTTCCTTTCTGAATCAAAAGGAAATATTTTTTGAGCAGTATATTGAGTCATACTGTCACCCACAGCTAAATACATTTTTTCAGCCATCGTTAATAATGCTGCTTCTGTGGGGTCACCTAAAATTTCGTAACCGTCTTGGTTTCTGACGAGTTTTGCTTCGTTACAGTAATAAGCAATATCAGCTGCTCGAAGAAACTCGGAGTGGTTTAAATTTGACCCAGTAATCTCACCTTCATTCGGATTATATCCAACACCTGTTATGTGATACGACGCCCCATCAGATAAAATAACATCAGTAACCGTCATTTGATTTTTTGTAAGAGTCCCTGTTTTATCAGTACAAATAGTTGATACCGTTCCAAGCGTCTCGGTTGATGAAAGCTTTTTAATAATAGCTTTTTTCTTTGCGAGCACGGTTGCCCCAAGAGCAAGTGCTACAGTAACGGTTGTCGGTAAGCCTTCGGGAACAGCTGCAATAGCAACTGAAATCGCAAAAATAAATCCTTCGCTTATTAATTCAAAAAGTGATTCATTTTCACCTATGTTTCGCAATACATGAATAACTAACAGTGCTACTGAAATTATTCCAGCCATCTTCGCAACAAAAGTTCCAATATCTTTGAGCTCTTTTTGTAGCGGCGATACTCCCTGGCGAGTAGTAGTTGTTAGTTTTGCGATGGTTCCGAGCTCTGTTTCTGCACCAATAGAGCTAACGACATAGTAAGCAGAACCTCTGACCACAGCAGTCCCCATTAATATTGAGTCATCAACCTTTTTTTCAACAGGGACTGATTCTCCTGTTATCGCAGATTCTTCAACACGAAAAGTATGAGCAACAATAACATCTCCATCTGCAGGAACCTTATCTCCTTCACTAAGCATTACAATATCACCTGGCACGAGGTCTCTCGTGTCTATCATTGTCTCTCGTCTATCTCGCAATACTCGTATCTTTGGATTTATCATCTTTTGCAAAGCTTCAAGCGTTCTTTCAGTGCGGTATTCTTGAAAAAATCCAACCCCGGCATTTAACACAATAATGCTCCCAATAACAATAGCCTCGGTAATATTATGAAATGCTGAAATAACTACAGCAATTAATAAGATAATAATCAGAGTGTCTTTAAACTGATTAAGCAGCATATGATACCATTTCTTTGTATCAGTTTTTGGCAGCTCATTATATCCATATTTCTTTCGAGCTTCTCGTACCTGGGTATTCGTGAGTCCTGTCATGTTTCTATTATACCGTAGCCTTAATAAAAAAAGTTAAAGAACATTTCTTTAACTTTCAAAAATGGTAGCAACAACATTTTTTATATCGTTCATACTATTTTCCAAATACTTGATTAAATTTTTCCATTTTAGGAGCAATCACAACCTGACAATATCCAGCTTGTGGATTTTTATTAAAGTAATCTTGATGCTCTTCTTCGGCTGGATAAAACTCTGTAAATGGTACAATTTCGGTAACAATAGGGTTTTCATACGCACCTGATTTATCAAGCTCTTTTATAAGATCTGTAATAAGCGCCATTTCTTCTGCATTATTATACAAAATAATACTTCGGTATTGAGTTCCCTTGTCTGCCCCCTGCTGATTTAATGTCGTCGGGTCATGCATCGTAAAAAATATTTCAAGTATCTTTTTAATTCCAATAATATTTTCATCATAATCAATTTTCAATACTTCTGCGTGACTGGTCTTGCCATACGCAACCTCACCATAGCTTGGGTTTTTCTCCTCACCTCCTGCATATCCAACGGTCACCTTAACCACTCCATCTACTTTTTGAAAAATTGGGTCAAGACACCAAAAGCATCCACCTCCTAAAATAATTGATTTCATATGTTAAGTATATCAAATTAAAAAACCATTACTGGTTTTATAATTGAGCTGTTGCAAATAAGGTTGAGAACGCACGGCAGTAAATTGAAACTGATTCATACTCATCAAGATTATATGCAGAAACATCATAATTCTGAGCTCCAATATTTCCCTTAAGTCTTGAAACGGTTACGTGTTCACCAAAATCTGCTGAGCTTGGATTTGATTTTTTATTGAGCGTTACAAAAAGATCCGGACCATTGGTTACTTCAAAATCTTCAAAACGAAGATAGGTTTTTTCTTCATCACGAATAATTTTTAATTTTCCTGCTGCTTGATGAAAATCATCTGCACCGGAAAATGTTCCAGCTTCCACTACCGACATTTCGCCCTGGCTAATTTGCATATCTTCCATATCTTCTGAGATGGATATATCATTTCCTACGATAATATCTCCTGGAACAGCTCTATTAGCCAAATTCTCAACAGGTAACTCTTCGTTAACTGTTGTATTCGTAACAAGTGGTGAGATCAAATACCATACCAGAGCAAGCAAAGCGATGCTTATAATAATAAAAAATGTTTTTTTCATATAATTAAGTATATCAGTAAAAAACTATTCAGAGAGAATAGTTTTTACTTTTTTATAGATAGTTTCGTGTATATCTTCAATTGAAAAAATACGTCCGTCTTGGCTGCATTCTACTCGTATCCAATTATTATTTTGAGCTATCATCTTAAGTCCCGATTCTCGTGCAGCCTCAAGGTGTTCTACATTGTTTTCATGCTGATCTCCTTGGCCTTTAAGGTATTTCTTAGACTCTTTATTCCCTTTAGTTTTAAGTAGTTTTTGCGTTATAGCAACTGAAACATCAAGATACAGGATTGCATCTGGTCGTGGGATATCAAATACCTCATGTTCCATGGTGTCTAACCAAGCAATAAATTCACGTCTTTTATCGTCGTCATTAATTTTCCCTCCTTGGTGTATCTGATTAGAAGATACATACCGATCAAGAATAACAATGTGACCCTGCTGCAGCCATTCTTTAATGTGGTGCGACGATTCATAACGATCTGCAGCATAAATAACTGACGCGATTTTCGGATTGGTTCCAGCCCAGTCTCCATGGTCACCTTTCAAACATTCTCCAATAAACCCACCGAAGAAATTGTCATAATACCGAGGAAAATCCATCGTGTGGACAGTATGCCCATCATTTTCTAAGCGTTTTTTTAACAAAGCTACTTGGGTTGCTTTCCCTGAGCCATCTGTCCCATCAATAACAATAAGTGTACCTTTCATGTCTAAATTATAGCATGGCGAACATGTTATAATTTGCGTATGGATATGTTTGAAAAAATAGTAAGGTGGAATGAAGAGCGCGGCCTTCTTGGAAAAGAATTTGACCATCAAAAAGAAGTCTCTTTTATTCTTGAAGAACTACTTGAAAGTACTGGGAATTTTGACAGCATAAGTGCACGAGAGCGGGCCGAGCAGCTTGCTGCGGAAATCACCCAGAATACCCAACATGATAATGAGACAATCATAGATGCCCTGTTTGATATTATGATATTTGCGACTGGGGCTATGGCAAAACTGGGATATAATCCTTCCAAGGTTATGGATGAAGGATTTAAAGAAATTAATTCACGTACGGGAAATCTGGTGGATGGGAAATTTATTAAAGATCCTCAAGCAAAAAAATACGAAGCTGATTTTAGCACGTGTTTATCAGAAAATAACCTATTATAATTATGAATACTGCAGACACACAATATCTTGATCTTCTTAAACAAATTAAAGAAAAAGGAATCTACAAGGGTGACAGAACAGGAACTGGAACCCAAAGCTATTTCGGAGCTCAGTTACGTTTTAACCTATCAGAAGGATTCCCTCTTTTAACGACAAAGAAAGTTCACCTTAAATCAATTATTTATGAACTCTTGTGGTTAATCAAAGGAGATACCAACATTAAATACCTTCAAGACAACGGAGTGCGTATTTGGAATGAATGGGCAGACGAAAATGGTGATCTCGGACCTGTGTATGGAGCTCAATGGCGAAATTGGAACAATGAAGGTATCGATCAATTGCAAAATGCTATTGATCAGATAAAAAGTAATCCAAACGGTCGTCGGATTATTGTATCGGCCTGGAATCCAAGCGTTATGCCAGATACCAGCAAAAGCTTTTCAGAAAATGTAGCTAACGGAAAAGCCGCACTTCCACCATGCCATGCATTTTTCCAATTTTGGGTAGCTGATGGGAAACTTTCATGTCAACTATACCAACGCAGTGCTGATGTTTTTCTTGGGGTGCCATTTAATATTGCGTCGTATGCCCTGCTAACTATGATGATCGCCCAAGTTTGTGAGCTTGAGTCAGGAGATTTTGTTCATACTTTTGGAGATGTTCATATTTATAATAATTTACGTGAACAAGTTGACGAACAATTGGAGCGCGTACCACGTAAACTTCCAACCATGAAAATTAACTCTGCGATTAAAAATATAGAGGATTTTGACTATGACGATTTTGAACTCGTTGGATATGATCCTCACCCTCCAATAAAAGGAAAAGTTTCCATTTAAAAACATATAGTGATCTATGTGTTTTATTATTGGGCCATTTCCCCTACCCAAACAAACTCCCATGGCTCAGGATTAGGACCTTGATTACTTACTCCTTCAGGATAACTTGGAATAAATCCATGACGCCTGGCATTTTTAAAATTATCTTTTGATAAATATTCGTAACATTCTGTTTCAGCAAAGCTGTAGACTAGATAATCATTACCACAACCAAAGTCAACTGCATATCCAGAATGATGTTTTGAATATCCAGGAATTGAACTGACCGCGAGAACTGAATCAAGAAACGCATCATAACTTCCATCAGGAATTCCCTCTGGGCGAACAAGATTTAACTTATTTTTAAAAATAGATCTTTGAGAGGTGGAAGAACGGTATCCAGATACAAAATGAAGGCGTATATTTTCTTCTTGCATTTCATTTCTCAGTGCCTTATAAGCATCTCTTACCTCTGGTCTTATTCGCACATTCTCAAACCACACCATTTCTGATTCATCACCAAAACCACGTTGTTGATATCCACGAATCATAGCCTTAGCAGTAATATAAATATCAACCGCTGGGATATTATAAATATACTTATTACGTATTTGAAGATTTTGTGAATTTTCAAAGCTGTCGTAAGTATCTAAAAAGTCTTGAGAACTCATGTCACGTAATTCTATTTCGGTATCTTGTTGAAGTTCCAAAGTATCTTCTCGGGAATCTAGTATTACCTGCTTTGGAATTTCTGCATGATTATTTTGAGAGTTTTCCGGGACTGCTTTTTCAGTGCTGCTATTTTCTTCTAGGATAATCTCTGGGTCAGTAGCGATATTATCTGTTTGGCTGTTTGAAACATACAGCTCTTGAGGTTGAGAATCGATAGTGAAAAAATCATCACCTGGCTGATTGAGTGTTTCTTCCTTGTCTTCATAGGCTAAAACACCAATATCATATCCGTTATGAGTATTTGCTGCAGCTCGTTTCTCATGTAGATAGATATAACTCACTAAACTAAGCCACCCTATTGCTACAAAAAAAATGAGAACTGATTTCCCACTTTGTCTGTTCATATATATCTAGATTCTTACTTCCTGAGGATTTTGTCAATGCGCTCTGCAAGAGCAATCATATCTTTTTCTTTTTTACCTCGAGTTGTTTCTGCTGCTGTACCGAGTCTGAGCCCCGAAGGATTAAACGGTGAACGAGTATCGTACGGAATGGTATTCATGTTTACAATAATACCTTCTTTTTCTAAACGCTCTGAAGCTTCTTTTCCTGTAAGTCCTTCTTTCCATACGTCCATCAAGAACACGTGACTGTCTGTTCCGCCACTTGTAATACGCCAACCGCGCTTCTTTAATTCACCTGAAAGCGTTTTGGTATTTTTAATAACTTGCTCTGTGTATTTCTTAAATGACGCAGAGTCAGCTTCCTTCAAAGCTACGGCGAGGGCTGCTATTTGATTCATATGAGGTCCACCTTGCATTCCCGGAAACACTGATTTTTGAATTTGGTCAAATAATGTCGGTACTGATTTCCCTTTTTTAGTTTTCGGTGCCTTTTTCCCGACACCGTAATCTTGGCGAGCAAAAATCATTCCTCCGCGAGGGCCACGCAATACCTTATGTGTTGTTGTTGTAACAATATCTGCATACGTAAATGGTGACGGGTGCTGTCCTCCAGCAATAAGCCCTGAAATATGTGCCATATCAACCATTAAATATGCTCCGGCTGCATCAGCAACTTCGCGCATTTTTTTAAAATTTATTTTTCGTGGGTACGCTGAGTATCCGGTAACCACAATGTCTGGTTTTTCTTTTTTGGCTATTTTCAAGAGCTCGTCATAATCAATTTTTTCATTTTTTTCACTGACTCCGTACGGGACTTGCTGCCAAAATTTTCCTGAGAATGAGACACCGTGACCATGAGTAAGATGTCCTCCATGAGCCAAAGACATTCCCATTATTTTCCCACCCTGCGGAACCAGTGCCTGATACACAGCGATATTTGCTGGTGATCCTGAGTGAGGTTGCACATTTACTCCCCATTTTTTTGGATTTAACTTAAAAAGTTTTAATGCTCTATCAATAGCAAGGTTTTCAATTTTATCAATAACCTCATTTCCACCATAGTATCGAGCCCCAGGATACCCTTCGGCGTACTTATTGGTAGTTTCTGTTCCGAGAGCTTTTAAAACATCATCTGAAACATAATTTTCAGATGCAACTAAATTAATAACAGATTTTTGTCTTTTCTTTTCAGCGGCGAGTAAATTTTTTACCTTAGTATCTTTCATATATTCAGTATATCAAACATCTATATAAAAAAAGTTTGTCATAAACAAACTTTTTATTTCCCGGAGCTTCCAAATCTTTTTTCTCCTCTGTCACTTGTCGACAAAGTTTCAACTTCTTCAAAGCTTATAGTTTCCGTTTTCTGAATAATCATTTGGGCAACTTTATCTCCTACCTCAAAGATGTATGGTGTATCAGATAAATTGATAATTCCAGCATGAATTTCTCCGCGGTAATTAGAATCAATCACGCCACCCATAGTTCGTAATTTATGTTTAATTGATAAACCACTTTTATCAGTAATGTAGGCATAATACCCTTCTGGAATTTCAACAGCCAGCCCAAGAGGAATAGCAACACAATCACCAGGGTTCAGTACAGTATGAGCACTTGCATACACATCCATACCCGCATCTCCGCGATATGCCTGAAATGGCGTTGGTAACTCTTGATTTAGTTTTTTAATTTTGATTTTCATAGCTCTGGACTTCTGTATGTATAAGCTGATACTCTATTTTCGCTTCATCGAATATTTCTTTAGAACGCTGTGCTCTATGATAATCATGTAACGCTACAACACGCTGTATACCAGCGTTAATAATTAATTTCGAGCAGATGTAACATGGCATCATTTTACAGTAGAGTGTCCCTCCTTCAATAGAGACGCCATGACGAGCAGCAGATGTAATAGCATTTTGTTCAGCATGTGTCGTTCGAATACAGTGCTGCGATTCACTTCCGTCTGCATGAGTTATGGTGTGGAGCTCATGACCAACATCATCACAGTGAGCAATTCCCGATGGGGCTCCTGCATACCCTGTTGCTAGAATTCTATTCTTCCGCGTTATTACCGACCCAGCCTGCCCGCGGTCACAGGTTCCACGCTTTCCGACAGCGAGCATTATTTCAATAAAGTATTCATCCCAATTAGGCCGTGTATTAGAGCTGTTCATATATTCTATTATATGAAGTATTTGATAAATCTAAAACCCCACCGTGATATAATCAAACTATGTTGAGTTTCTTAAAAAAATTTCTTCCAAAGAAACAGTCAAAAATAATCATAATTGCTGCCATCCAGAATGACCGCGGTATTGGTTACCAAGATAATCTTATTCACCATATCAAAAAAGATATGCAGCATTTTGTGAACCAAACGACAGGTCACACGGTAGTAATGGGACGAAAAAATTGGGAAACAATTCCAGAAAAATTTAGACCCTTTAAAAACAGACAGAGTATTATCATTACGCGAAATAAAAATTACACCGCAGCAGGTGCTCTGGTCACGCATTCTCTTGAAGAAGCAATCATAAAAGCAAGTTCAGAGAAAATTTACATTATTGGTGGTGGTGAAATCTACAAACAAGTATTGGCGTATGCTGATACGCTTGACCTCACCATTATTAATGCTAATAAACCGGCTGATACGTTCTTTCCTGAATTTGAAAACAAATTTAAGGTGGTACAGAGCTCAGAGGAAATGTATGACGAAGAATCTCATACATCATATATATTTACGGTGTGGGAAAAGAAAAAGTGATATACTAATAAAAATAGCTAATTATGTTCGAACAACTTCATGCTCGATATCACGTAACTTCATCTATGTGTCATGATTTACTTGTATGTATGATTTTTGATAACGATGAGCAAGACTGTAGTGAGTTCTTAATCATAACCAATGATTCATTTCAAGTTGGCTTTGAAAATGCCCGGGTTATATGTTTTGATTTTTGGGATCAAAACACAATTGAACTACTGACAAGTAACGAAAAGCAAAGACATTGGCTTTTTTATAAAGACACTCGCTCATACATTCAAATTTCTGAAGATGATGCAACAATATTTAAACATGCATTGACTGAATTCAAGAGCTCAGAAAATGAACTAGATGATAATCACGAGTTGGTATATTTCAATTAACTAAAGGCGCTAAGGCGCCTTTTAAATGTCTTAAAAAAGAAAAACCGCTTTCGCGATTATCCCTTAATCTCAATTCCAGCTGATCGACATGATCCGGCAACAATTTTCTTTGCTGCCTCAATATCATGTGCGTTCAAGTCTGGCATTTTAATTTCAGCAATTTCAGTAAGCTGAGCATCAGTAATTGAACCCACTTTTTTCGTGTTTGGTTTTCCTGATCCTCCTTTCAAGCCTGCGGCCTTAAAGATAAGCCCTGCTACAGGGGGTGTTTTAAGAATGAAATCAAATGTTCGATCTTCGTATACATTTACAACGACTGATAGTTTGTTACCCATTTGATCTTGAGTAGCTGCGTTGAATTGATTTACAAATTCTCCAATATTGATTCCTGCTTGTCCAAGTGCTGGTCCAAGTGGTGGTGCTGGATTTGCTTTTCCTGCATCAATTTGAAGTTTTAGTTGTTTTACAAGTTTTGCCATAGTGTATTGTTTATTTCGTGTAATTCAGAAATAGAGCACGTATCTCTGTTAATAGAAGCATTTTTCTTACTCAAGCTCGTTAGAGCTTTTTAATCTGCAAGAAATCAAGTTCAACCGGAGTTTCCCGACCAAACATAGATACCAAAAGTTTAACTTTTCCGCGTTCAGTGTCAATGCCGCTAATCTTTCCTTCAAAGTCTGAAAAGGGTCCATCAGTAATCATAACGGTTTCATCAATTTCATACTTAGAATCTTGTTCGATATTGGTGTTTTTTGCACGTGCAAAAATTGCATCAATTTCTTCTTGTTTTACTGGAACCGGGTCAGTTCCTCCTGCCCCAATAAATCCTGTTACTCGAGGCGTGTTTCGAACAATGAACCATGAGTCTTCGGTAACAATCATGTCTACCAAAACATACCCAGGGTAAATTCGTTCTTCTACCTCAACACGTTTCCCATTTTTAATCTTTACCTTTTTTTCAGTTGGCACCAAAACATCAAAAATAAGATCTTCTACCCCAAGAGATTCAATACGCTGACGTAGATTTCGCTCAACCGCATTTTCATATCCAGCATAGGTATGAATCGCATACCAAGCGCGCTCACGTTTTATATCATTTTTATCAGTAATATCTGACATATGACTAGTTAATGAGAGCTTTCAACCCGTAATTAGTGAAGATGTAATCCCATAAACCAAGGTAGTACGCCACAAATAATGAGACAAGTACTACGATAAAGGTATACAGTGCTGTTGTGTTTTTATCTGGCCAAACTACTTTGTTGAGCTCGAGCCATACATTTTTAAGAAAATCCATAATATTATTTCTTCATGACTATTAGCAATCATGTAAGTTAAAAACCCGTCGGGCTTTTCCTTCAGGGCTTTTATTGCTTTAAGTATATGTTTTTAACGTGTATAAGTCAATTACACCTATTTAATCTCGTACGTAATCGTTACACTTGAAGATATTTCATTTTCTCCTGTTGGAAGTTCTGGAGCAAAGTCTGCGTCATCCATAGCAAAACTTGCAGCCTCCATCCGTGCATACGGCTCTGGGTACCATCCTCCGTTGTTCTCGTTAAATGAAACAATATCACCTAAACGAACACCAAGATCTTTAGCTAAACGCCGTGCTTTTTCTTTCGCTTCGTCTATTGCTTGTTCTCGCGCTTCTTCTTGTAATTCTTCAGGCTTATCAATCTCAAAATTTGGACCATTGAGATTTTCAACACCCGTACCTCCTAACACGGCAAGGATATCAGGAATAGTATCAAAATCACGTGCAGTTACGGTAATTGACTGACTGACATCAAATCCTGTTTGTTTTCGGGTTCTATCATTTCCTGGGTAAAACTCTGTTCCGTCTACCGCAATATCAATGGCTGGCTTCACGGTTCTCACGTATTCATAGCGAGGAGTGATTCGATAGCTATTAGTTTTGATATCTTTTTCTTCAACCCCTGCCTCTTCAATGCCATCAAGAATACGTGACACTTTTTCGTTTATAGTTGCCTGTGCTTCTTCAGTTGATTTTGCATTTTCAAGGACGGTAAACGAGAAGCGCGCAACATCTGGAACCGCTGAAACATCAGCTGTTCCAGAAACACTAATCGTATTTTGTGGATAGTCATCATTATTTTTCCAACTTATCGCTACCACAATGGCAATAATAGAAACAATAACAAGGAACAATGTTCCTGCATACATAAGTAAATTTTTTGCTGATATATTTTTCATAGTAGTCATAGTATACATTAGTTTGTATATATTTTTTCAATATCTTTAGCACTGATAATATCTCGAGTCGTGTTTTCCTTAATTTCATTTGTATACATTCTATAGGGGTCAATCACAATAGGGGGCGTATCCATTTTTCTAAATGAACACTGCAAGTAAAGTCCCGGGTGATTATCTCGGGACAAGCCTGATACCGAAGCTGTTCCAAGTTTGGTTTCAGTGGTGACGGGAATAATTGGATAACTTGCTAAGCTAATTTCTCTAAGCATTTTTTGATATGAACTAAAAGAAACAAGTGGTTTTTTAAGGTGGCAGTACATCGTATGGAACACATATCCATCTTCAGTAACAATATCAGGGTGAGAAATCAAGATATAGTGACCATTCGCTGCACCATAGCCAGCATATTCAAGAATACCGTCACGCAAGGGATAGACCGCATCCTCATGCGACAAGTCAAAAGAGAGTCCAGCATGAAAATATTTTGCTTCTTTGGTAACGGGGTGTACTCGGTATCCAAAATAACCATAGGCTTCATTAATACAGGTATCCAGCTCTTTGTCTCGCACAGGTAAAGGCATGTCTATTGCAAAGAGAAAATTATATATGTCAGCCCAAAAGTCCTGATATTTCTCGTCAGGAATATGGTACGGCTTCTCATATAAAGGTCTGTTAGGGCGAGATTTTGTTGTGTGGGCGATCGGAGGAAGTGTAAACATAGTTGTATTATAAAATAATTACCTCAGGCTCTAAAGTAATCCCAAACATATTTTTAGTTTTCTTTTGAAGTTTGTGTATAAATTCTCGTACCTCTTTTCCTGTCGCGGTACCATCATGAGCAATAACAAGCGCATGATTGTGGTACGTTCCAACTGTTTTTCCTTCTGGGATACCTTTGTATCCGAGCGTTTCTATGATCCATGCTGCGGGTATTTTTACTTTGTTATCTCCAATCTCATAAAAAGGAATGGTTGGGTATTTTTTTTGAATATCACTAAGTAACTGCTCTGAAATAACTGGGTTTTTAAAGAAGCTGCCAGCCATACCAATACTTCCAACATCAGGAAGCTTTGATCGTCGTATCTCAGTAATCGTACTCGTGATATCTTTGAGAGATGGGGTACTAATGTCTTTGCGCGCAAGCTCTGCCGAGACGGTACCGTAATTAAGAACGGGTTGTGGTGATGTTAATAACTTAAAGCTAACTGAAATAATAAGCCACTGTGGATGTTGTTTGAAGAAACTATTACGATAGGTAAATTGACACTCATTATTTGAAAAATTCCTATGCTCTCCTGTTGCCAAATGAATGGCCTCAACATTACTAATAGTATCTTTTGCTTCTACCCCATAGGCACCGATATTCTGAACAGCTGATGCTCCTACTGTCCCAGGAATGAGTACAAGGTTTTCAATACCCCATAGATTATGGTCGCAGGCATACCCAACAAATTCATGCCATGACTCGCTCGCTGCTACTTTTATTATCTGATACTCACTCGTCTTTTCGACAATTTCTTTTCCGAAAAAATTAGGAGCTATGATGGTTCCTTTGTACTCGTCAGTAAAAAGTACGTTACTTCCACCGCCAAGAATAAAATAATCAGATTCAGCAAGTAAGCCGGTAGCAATAAGCCCCTGAACATCAGAAATACTTGAAACTTCTACATAGCTGCGAGCAACTGCCGGGACCATGAAACTCGTTTTGTCTTTTAATTGTACATTTTTGTGTACCTTCATATCTTTATTGTAGTCAGTTTTCGAAAAAGAAAAAACCTTTTCAGGAAGTTCTTATTCAGTAGGGACCGTTATCGGCTCTCCTTCTTGATTGTTAATTGTGACTTCTACTTCAAGTAGATTTTCTGCAATAAATTCATTAAGATCAACTCGCTCTCCGTTATATACGAAACTTGGTGTTCCAGATAATTGTAGTTCTGTCGCTTCATCGTAATTTTCATTCACGCGATCTTTAATATCGTCTGAATTTAAATCGTAACGGAACCGGTCAACATTGAGACCAAGCTCTTGTGCATATTCTCGGAAGTATCGTTCTGGATTAAATGATTGTGACCATTCAGATTGTTTTTCAAAAAGAAGATCATGCATTTCCCAAAACATTCCCTGATTTGCTGCTGCCTCTGAAGCCTGTGCAGCAAGTTGTGCATTCGGATGAATGCTTCTCAGTGGAAAATGTTTGTATTCTACAGCCAGTCGTTCACTATAGCTTTCTACAATTGAAGTTACTTGCGGTGCAGCAGCTTTACATGATGGACATTGAAAGTCTGAGAATTCAGTAATAATAAATTCTGCTTCAGGATTTCCTTTGATGTGTGGTCCGTCTGCTTCAACCGTGATGGCTGCAACTGCGGCTTCATCAATCGGCTCATCATTGTTTGAAACAACAAATGAAATAATAATAAGTACGATTACGGCGATAATTCCGCCCGTCCAAAGTCGTTTGTTACGACGTTTTTTTGATGTATTTCCCATATAGATACCAGTATAGTTTGGAAGCACGTTTTTGCAACAAAAAAACCCTCGCCTTTAGGCGAGGGTTAACTATCATTGCTTAGGACCGTTATAATTACGGCCGGGGTTCTCTTGTTTTAAAATTTTTGAGTCGCCCAGACTTATACGATAGTAATTCAAAATTTAATCTATCAGGTGAACTGTTGCACTCCTTAAAGAATTGACTGTTTCCAAGCCAACATTTCTAGTTCTCAGCGAGGGACGCCATAAATAATTAATTTAAAAGATGCCTTCCATGCTTCAGTGTGCACTGTAGCAAAAAATAATACTGAATAATAGAAGTATTGATACACAAACGAGCCCTAATCGATCCCATCTAAAATATTTTTCTTCATGATGGTATGCACCGAATCTCACTTCCCATATATCATTTTCATCTTTTCTAAACCAAAATTTCTGCCATTTATTTTCCATAAACAAGAACATTAATTTTTTCTATTATCAATAAATAAAAAACAAAAGTCAACGACTTTTGTTTTTTATTTAATCTTAAACCAGCGTTTCTTACCAATCTGAATGGTATCTCCTGATTTCAGAATGTCTTCTTCATTGAGCTTTTCTCCTTCGCGCTTTACAGCACCCTCTTTCAGTGAACGTCGTATTTGGGATTTGCTTTCACCTGCTCCGTCAGCAAGGGTCTCAACAATATCAGATTTCAATGCAATGTCTGGAATATCATCTGGTGTGTTGTCTTGTTGAACATCATTAATCCAAGCTTCTTTGGCGGCTATAGCCTCATCTTCTGAATGGAATTGTGTCACAATAGCTTTAGCTAAATCAAATTTTACATCACGCGGATTTTCCCCTGAATCAAGCCGCTCTTGTATTTTACGCAAATCAACACTCGTCAAAAGCTCAAACCCATTCACAATCATACCGTCAGACCAGGTCATAATTTTTTTAAATTTCTCATCGGCTGAATCAAGAAAGGACAACATGTTTCCGGTTGTCTTTCCCATTTTCTCTCCGTTATTATCAACCAAAAGCTTCATTGGAATAACAAACTTTTCTTTTCCGTCAGGTTGATTTTTCAACAAATCACGTCCAACCAGCATATTAAAGGTCTGGTCGTTTCCTCCAACCTCACCATCAACATTCATGGCTACTGAATCATAGCCCTGCATCAATGGGTACATAAATTCATGAATGTATACCGGTGTCCCAGCATCAACGCGGCGCCGAAACATATCACGATCAAGCATACGCTGAACAGTCATTTGAGAAGCTAGATTTAAAACATCAGCAAAATTCATTTGATCGAGCCATTCTCCGTTATATTTGAGCTCTGCTGGATTATCGCCCTCAAAGTCAAGCACCGCTGCTGCCTGGTCTTTGTATAATGTTGCATTCTCAAGCACTTCCGTGTGGGTCAATACGGCACGTGCCTGTGATTTATCTGGGTCACCAATCCGCGCAGTAAAATCCCCAATAAGCAAAATAATTTTATGTCCCAATTTTTGTATTTGAGCTAGTTTTGTCAACGCAACCATATGCCCCATATGCAGCGTAGGGCCGGTTGGATCAATACCAAGATACACGGTTAGCTGTTCACCAGAATTAAGGCGGGCGCGCAGAAAATCTTCATTTGGAAAAACTCTCTCAACGCCGCGCGTAACCACCGTTTCTATCATGTGCTTATCAGTAGAAATATTCATACTGTTAGTATAACGATTAGCTCTTATTACTCAAACCATCAGTGGATTTATGCTTTTTAAAAAATGATGGTATAATCAAAAAAATAAATTATTTAATATGGTAGAAGTTAAAACTAAAGTAGACTCTAACGGCTCTTACAAAGCTATTAAAGAGTGGCCAGAGTTAAAGTGTTATGAAGAAATTTCAGCAAACAAAATTTCTCATAGAGTCTTCAAAAAAGACCATTGCCATAACACCTTGTTCTGCAGAAATTTGCTTTTTTGTAGATGTGTAAATAATCTATGGCACAGTATTCTATCACGCTATAAAAAAAGTCTTGCAGAGAAGTGGTATATTGATGAGATTATTTTTTTCAATGGAAACTATATCAAGAATGGGGAGCATTTTTTTGAAATAACTTTTGGGTATAACTCAAGTAACAAAATCAATGCTATTGTTGTTACTACTCTTCATGACAGAAAGTCAGCGCACATGGAAGGTTTCGATCTTTCATTCAAGGATGACCTAGATGGATTCGTATATATTTATTATACAAAAAACATATCGGTCTTAACGCTAAAAAGTAAATGATTAAATTCCGCAAGTAAAGCTTGCGGAATTTTTTATAACCGGCTTGTATCGCGAGGTACAAATAAATTACGAATCCATTCACCTAAGATGGCAATTCTTTTACGCCAGAAACCAAAGAGTATCCAGTAGACACTTCGCCATACCAGCCAAGCAAAGACTCCTTTTACCTTAAACCCATTCACCTGTCCGATAGCATCAAATGAACCCAGTGATGCCAAAAGCCCTTTTTCTTTGTAGGTAAATTCCTTTAGTTCTTTCCCTCTCATAAGTGCTACAAGATTATTCCCTGCACATTCACCCTGCTGGTGAGCAACCTGGGCTGTCATAGGAAGACCTCGTCCATCTTCTGTTGGAAACAGTGCCATATCCCCGACCACAAAAACATTGTCATTATTTTTAGCCTGCAGTGTTCTTTTCGTAAAAATACGTCCACGCTCTTTTTCAAACGAGCCGCACTCACAGGTTAAATCAATCGCTGAAACACCGGCCGTCCAAATAATCGTATAGGCTGTTAATGCTTCCCCCTCTGCGGTGATAGCCTTACCCTCCTGAACTTCGTTAATACGCACATTATTAGATATTCTAATATGGTTCTGTTCTAAAGATTTTTGAGCGTACGCACTTAATGATTCATCAAACATCTGGAGGATGCGCGGTCCTCCATTCACGATATGTAGACTTACCTCATCTCTTGTAATACGAGGGTGTTGTTTTAACAAAGTATTGAATAGCAGTTCTCCCATTTCTCCAGCAAGCTCGGCCCCTGTTGGTCCTGCCCCAACGACCATAAACGACAGTAGCTGTGCTCGCTCTTCTTTTGATTCTATCTGTGACGCTTGCTCAAAAACATCAATACAAATATTTCTAATAGCTACAGCATCTTCTAGATGTTTAAGAACCAGGCAGTGCTCTTCTGCTCCCGGTGTGCCATAAAAGAATGTTTCTGCTCCAAGAGCTGAAATCAAATAATCATATTCAATATCCTCTCCTTCAAGTGAAACTATTTGGGTATCGGTATTTACTTTTACGACCTTTTTATTTATGAAGCGAGTGTCTTTGTGAAGAATGTCCCGCAGCGGTGCAACAATGCTATGCTGATCGAGACTTGATCCTGCTACTTCGGGCAATAATGGGGTGAAAAGGAAATGATTTTTTTTATCAATTACGGTAACCGTGTGTTCTTTGTGAATCCATTGTGGCAAAGC
Organism: Candidatus Campbelliibacteriota bacterium; assembly: GCA_002698305.1. GTDB lineage: Bacteria > Patescibacteriota > Minisyncoccia > Phycocordibacterales > UBA1006 > UBA1006. The sequence continues at coordinate 228,224 of NZWR01000004.1, forward strand.
CTTGTATGCCTCATAGCCACCAAAACCGGCTCCTAATATAACAATGTGTTTAGATTTTTTCATTTACGTAGTATACCTGTTTTGCTCAATTCATTCATCTTGCAAATAATTAACATTAGGTGCATACTCACGCTAACCAGTATGGTTAGTATATATTTTAGTTAAACAATATGACATTAGTAAATTTCTTATATAATTTTTACTCGCTAAAATTTGCCCTTATCTACGGGTTTCTTGCCTACGATGAAGATGGCTATCCTATGGATGAAGATGATGAATGGGATGATGATGAGGACGAAGAATACTATTCCGAAGACGATTTTGAAGATGACGAAGAAGAAGATGATTGGGAATAAATAAAAAACTAACCTAAGGTTAGTTTTTTATTTATTCTTCTGTTTCTTGGTTATCTTCTTCTTCACGCCGTTTCATTTCTTCAAAATCTCGTAGGACTTTGTTTTTATACGCTGTTCCTGAGGTCGAGATAATAATGCTCAGTAGTGCTAGACCAAAGAATAAGAGAATCAATAACTGCCACGGTATAATAATAAACGATGTTGACTCGCTTGATGATTGATTCGTGAATCCCCATGAAATTTCTGCATCAGCCGTATAATATCCGAAATGGAAATTTTCTAATTGCGCGCGAACCTTTCCAAAGAAAGACAGCGCATCATCGGTATATCCTGCTGTCCACACCGGCGCAAATTTACGTGCTGAGCCAGGCAAAACGTTTCCTTTAACCTCATTTACATCTACCTCGGCAACGGTGGCTCCAAAGATATTGGTAATTTCAATAATTCCACGAGGTACGACGCGGTCTCCTCCGTCATTTGACATGCGGTAGGCAAATTCAACAGGAGGAACATCATAGAAAAATTGATCATCCTTGGTTCCGTATCCAATAATTCCTCCACTTTCCGGGATATCTCCGTTCACACGCAGTAAAGTCAGAATTCCGATACGTCCTCCAATGGCGATGTTTCCATCATCCTGAGGTGGTTCAGTTCCAAAGAACATTGCCGCAAAATATCCACCTGCCTCTACATCTGTCGGGATGCTAATACTATACGGGAATAATACTCGTTCTTTTGCCTGCAGGGTGATCGCGTCTCCAGTTGTATACCAGGTAGCAAGACCTGATTCAGCCCCAATAAAGTTTGGGGTACCGGTGTCATCTGATGGTTCAAAATTTTCAAAACTAACGTAATAGGTCTGTTCTATATCAGTCTCGTTAAATAAGGTAACTTCTCCAGACAGGATAACTCCTGGATCACCATCTACCTCCAAAATAGCTGGGGAAACGGTCAAGGCTTGTGTGCTAGCGCTGAAACCAAGCAAGGCGAATAAAGCTAAGGTAATACTAAAAATGTTTTTTCTTATGTTCATATCTAAAATTTAAAATAATGCGCTGTGCGCCTCTTGTCCTTGTATTATAACCCAATATGGAATTTCTGCATATAAAAAACCTCATCATGAGGTTTTTTATAAATGGTGACTAGAAATTAGCTGTCATTGTGTACGTCAGTGCTGTTTCATAGTTTCCAGCTGGTGTTGATGTCAGTGCATTTGCTACGTAGGTAATATCATACGTAGATTGTGCAGCTGGTGTTGTTCGTGATACAACCTCGTCAACGTTTCCGTCGTCAAGGAAGTAATTTCCACCTGCGTAATTAGCATCAATAGTTCCGTGATCAGATCCGGCTCCAGTAGCTACTGTGAATCCGAATTGCTCGGCTGCAGTACTTGGAGTTGTTGTTGCTGACGCAATTGCATCAATAGTATCACTTCCCGATGTTAGCGTTGATCCTTCAACGGCAATCGTATATCCAGAACTTGCATTGGTTCCTGCTTCAAGCTCAGCAGAAGCTGTTGGTGTTCCTGTTCCTCCAGCAGCGTCAGTTGCATACCGCAGTGTTCCAGCAGTAAGCGTACCAAAGTCAACCATATTATCATCATCTCCTCCTGTGGCATCTCGGACATCAAAGAAAAGAACTTGATCAACCTTTGCTTTCACGACGATTTGATCGTCTTCAAGAATTGGTACAGTAATTTCTCCTGAATCATCAACAGTTGAGTCATTGTCAGTATCAACTTCAACAGTAATAACTTCGTTACCTGAAGCAGATGGATTTAATGCATTTGTGTCAGCAATAGTAACGTTGATTGCTCCTGCAGCTTGTCCACTTGCGTAGCTCAATGTAACTTCAGTATTATTAGTCCCTCCAAGAGTAACCGTTGGTGAACCTGTGGCAGTTACATCACCAGTAACAACTGAACTAAAGTCAAATGTTGGGAAAGTAATTAAGATTGTTCCCCCTGCAGAAATCGCATTAGGGATTGTGAAATCAATATCGTGTGATGAGTTTTCACCAACCTTTTGCCGAGACATATTGTTTGACAGTGTTGTCAATGCCGCAGCCTCTGCTGTTAATAGATTAACTCCGAATACCATTGCAAATGCAACAGCAAATGAAGCAATCTTTGTAAATGTTTGTTTCATATAAATAATTAAAATAAATTTATTAAATCTTGTACATGATTAATAATAAATGCATTTCATGTAGCTATACTAATTATACGCAGATAAAGGACAAACGTGCAAGATAAAAGACACTGTTATCAACATACTGATAGCAATGTCTTTTATGCTAGTTAAATGTAGCGTGCATAGTATAGGTTATGACAGCCTCATATTCACCTGCCGGCGTTAGGGGATCAATGTTACCTAAATATTCAATTTGGTACACATCAGTACTATCATCTCCTAGCCCGACCGCAAATTGATCAGGGAAATTAACACTATCATAGGCAAAATTCGACGTATTATACGGAGCTGACATGCTTGCCCCTGAACCTATAGCTTGAGCAGATAGTCCAAACTGTTCAGTTCCTGGATTTTGGGCCTGGGGCGTACCTCCAATAGCATCAATTTCATTTCCATTAGTGTCGATAAGGGTAGTCCCATCAATTTCGATAACATACCCCCCTGATGCATTAGTAGATGCGATCAAGTTATGTGCAGGGAAAGGGGTGGAGCTACCCGTCGTTGGTGTCGCATACCGTGATTCTGCAGTTGTTAATGATCCGAAGTTACTTTCATTTTGATTGAAAATAAAGGTAAGGTTTTGTTCACCGCTTATCTCTGTTGCAAGCGTGAGGTACTGCGTATTAAATAGATCTACGCCGGTAATCTCTCCATTTACATCAAGCTCGCCCAAATCAGTAAACCCAGAAGAGAAATCTCCATCCGCATCCATCAAAAGGTGATAATCATCATCAAATCCGTCAAATTTCATATTTACGTTCTGACTTGTAAAATTAGCCGTTTTCTGAATAAACCACTCTCGCTCGATACGTTGATTAAAGGTTCCCCCTTCTAACTCGCTTGTTTGTAAATCATATAAACCATCGTTATTAGCAAGCGTTAAGAATTGATAGTTATTATCATGACTCGTTCTCCCTGAATCCTGATTATCTGTAACAAAATCGTTATTCATTGACAGGGTTACAATATCATCGGCGTTTTGAGACCGAGCAATGCGTTGATCTAATTCAGAACTATCATCACGACCAATGCCAAAAATATCATGCTCATATATATCGTTGGTGTCATCAGACCAAAACGTAGTGTCGGATGAATCGACATATTCCGTTCCTCCTGATGTAGCTGATTGATCAAGGGTGATTCCATATTTCAACGCAAGATACGATTCAGTTCTGTTCCGTTGTGCAGCCGTAACAGATACTGGATCATGTTGGTATATAAACTCTGCTATATCTCCATTAAAATAATTTCCAGCTGATCCCGTTCCGTTTTCAAACAAGGTACCACCATTCGTAAATCCTAGCCCAATACCGTCAGCATGGGGGTACAATTGACCTAAACTTGTTAAGGTACCAAAATTCTCACCATTTAAATAACAATCAAAGGTACCATTCTGTGTCACCCCTGAATTATCACCGTCATATTCGCAGCTTAGAATATAGTCGGTATCTGTATCAACCGTCGTACTTATTGTATCAATTGTAGGTCCGCTATTATTCCAATCTCCAAGAGGTGCTGTTTCGGCTCTGTTCCAGATAGAAGCGTGTAGATCATTATTCACTAGCCAAATACCAATACCTCTCGTTGCCCCACCTTCTTCGAATAATTGTTGTCGAGTAGTGGTATTCGACCCTGTTCTAAAATTCATGTTAATTACTTTTCGCACTGAATTACCAGTATTGTAGTCTGCACTATTTGCTGTTTGTAAGTTCTCACTGGTACTTGAATCGAAATTAACCGTTTGGTTAAAGTTTACATTATCCGTAGTATTGTCTATATAATCTGGAGCATTTCCTGTTGGACTATAATCATAGCCTCCTTCTGATAAATCCTCCCACAAGGTTACATTTGAACCATCTGTTGAGGTTGTTACACTCGAGAATACATTAGCTTTTAGCCATGTTCGCAAAGCGTCAATAGGACCTCCTGGTCCTGTTGCTGTCCCGGTAGTGATTTGAGGAACAACACTGTAGGTGTCAAAAAGAGTTCCGCTTGCTTCAGTCATACGGAAGCAATAGGTAGTACTGACGGGTGCTGTATTATCAACCAAAGAAAAATCCCATTTACCATCCTGACCAATATTAATAGCTGAAACAGAGTTTGCGAAATTATTCAACTCTTCGTAATCTTGATTGATAATGGTATTTCCTCCATTAATTGGATCGTTTACATTGGCCGTTAGATCATCAGCATCTGCCGGAGCCGGATTGTTATTATATGCAATAGCTGAACTTGCTGTGACGTCAATATATGTTTCTCCAACGAAAGCTGTGTCACAGGTACCTGACTGCTCAGCAAATTGCAATTTAAAATTACCAAGATTTTGCGGCAGGTCCGCAGCTGTAACATTTATAAGTGTTCGAAGACGAAATGCAGCACCACTATTAACAAGTGTTGCTGGTGTGTCTTGAGCAGCGAGAGGAACACCAACATCAGTACTATTGTCATTCTCAAACAGTCGATATGCTGATTGATCAAAATCAGATGGAAGCGGAGGTGCAAGACTGTCGAGGTTGATTCCAAAAAAACCAACGGTATTTGCTTGAGTACGGTCGGTTCCTCCGGCTCCTCCACCAGCAATGCGATCAACGTTAATCCCAATATCTTCCCCTGCAAGTAATGTTTTGAATATCCCTCCTGGATTAAACCCAAGAGCAAAAGTATCTGCAGTCCCTTGATTTCCACGTGAATAATTCCCGTGACGGCCTGTTGATTGCTCTACGCCATCTACCGTTATTGATCCAAATGATGTCAGGCGGGTTCCAGACGCTACATCATTGCGTGCAGTCCAAATATTCCCCCATGCAAAAATATCAGCCGGGTTTGTTACATCAATAGCGGTGTTTGATGCCTTGGTGAAACTTGCAGCATCGTTAAAATCAAGGTCACGCACAGCATTTAAGGTAGCTGGCCCATTTATGTTTTGAAGTCCGGTTGAATCATGTGACCGAAATACTTCTGCGTCATCGGGCAATTCAAGCACTATCATTTGCCCATTCCCATCTGTTACAATAGCACCGTCCACATCGGCTCCTCCTTGATCAGCTGCCACCCCTGGCCCTCTAAAAACTTCTACTTGAATCGTCCGGTCAGCAGTAGCCGTTTCAATAATGTCTACTGAACCTAGTCCGCAATACTCATTTACCGTATTACGTGTATAACAGTAGGACCGCGTTGGTAACTCATCAATACCATCGTATTCAAGGTGACCAATACGTTGAGTACGCGTTCCATTACCACTATCAAATGAAACTGACCATGCTACCAAATAGCGTTTATTATCCCCCTTAACGGTGACACTATCCGCAAAAAGATTCCCTTCGATTGCAGCAGTATTTGATTGATTATTAACGACACCTATTCCAACTGTATTAGGTGTCGTACCACCCAAGGCGTTTAGCGTCCCTCCTATCTGATAGATTCCGTGGTTGGTTGGGTTAATCCGCACCACCTGAACATCAGAAGCTCCCGCAATACTTCCTCCTGTGGGAAAATCATCATCCCGGCGGCGTTGTATTTGCACCTGTGCGTCAACTGATCCGTTTACTAACACCGCCACCAATTTTGTCCACGAATCATTTTCAGCAGTATTTCGACTATAGCCAGTATAGTAACTGGTAAAAAGATTTCCTGTTCCTGATGTGAGGACGGCTCTTGCTTGCTGTTGATAACGACCATTTGAAGAATCAGCATCTGCCATTGTTGCCGTTATTAAATATGTTCCCGCCTCATCGAACTCTATAGTACTGTTGTTTGGTTTAGTATAAATCCCGTCGTTTCTAATCTGTTGATCAAAATCAAATCCTGCAAAGGTTATCCCGGGAATTTGTGACCCGACCGAATCTCGCCAGTGACCAATATCACCTATACTCGCGTTAGTATAAAAAACCGGAAAAGCGGAAAAGCCCCACACAAAGACAATGAGTATAATAAATCTTAGTTTTCCATTTTTTTTAAACATATATAGTATTAGTAAGTGATATTAAGCTGGCACACTGACGATAGGTTATTTTGCGTGTAAAATATAGGTATCGTAATGTCGCCATCTTTCTTCCATTCTTTTTTTACAATGGAAAGTCCGTAATTGGTGACGGTCCCATCTATATTTTGAGTGTATTTCTTTGATTTCGAAAAATAGATGTCTAGACCATCAGGGAAACTTCCTATCTCAAGAACTCCAGAAGCACCATTCTCTGCCTCAAGGAGAATAGTATTGGTTGTAATAGATCGTTCCCTCAAATCAACACTAAATTCTTCTACCAAGCAGGTCTGCTCAGCAGTATTATCAATTTCAACAACCTTATCCAATACTCTTGCGGTGTTCTCCGTTGGTTTTTCAATTCGCGGTTGCTCGTTTTCTTGTTCACCTATCCACATTGCGTCTAAAAGAATTTCTTGTGAGGATTCAATATTAAGACTTGAAATGGTAATTGAGGTAGTTTCAATATTAGTAGCTATTTCTCTTGGTAACGCTACCATCATCCCAGTATCAATTTCATAAATATAAGCAAGATGCTGAGGTTCGCTCGCTCCAATTGAGTATTGAATATGGAGAAGTGCGTCCGTAGGATGAGCCCTGCTATCACTTGATATTTCCTGCGTAAGTACCGCATCAATATCAGCAACAACCGTCTCTCCGTCTATAAAATCAGTTTGCAAAGTATCAGTCTCTATTACCTCCCCACCATCTTCATCATCCTGAGCCGAGTTTATTTCAGAAGAAACGGTGGTTGGTGTATTTTCAATGTCTGCTGATAGTTCAGTTTCAGTTTCAGTTTCAGTTTCAGTTTCAGTTTCAGTTTCAGTTTCAGTTTCAGTTTCAGTTTCAGTTTCAG